>NZ_JAXQNN010000004.1 GCF_034427455.1 Jeotgalibacillus haloalkalitolerans
GCCGCAATTTTCGTTTCTAAAAGATACTTTGCCATAAAAAACTACACCTCCAATTGTTATGTGTGTCTAACAATTGGAGGTGCAGTTCATTCGCTCAGTGCTTTTTTAATTCCTCCATCACCTGCTGGTCAAGGTTTCTTGCAGCCTGTTCGTCATATGTTTTGGCAAAAGCAGGTTCTGTAACGATTTTTGCGCCGTAAAACATAACATCCCGCACTTCGTCTATCTCAAGACGGATAATTGAAAGACCGATTGGTACGTCTGCCGATGACTGACCCGCCACTTTCGCTCTGCCACTGATAGAATAAGTGCTTCCACCTGCAATGATCGAGAGTGAGCAGAGTGGCTGTTTTTCGATATTCTGAATGATTCTTGAACGGTGGTCCACCGCAAAGATCAGCACTGACTCATCCTTTGCATGTACCCATGACAGAGAAGCAATATTTGTACCTCCAGTCTGCGCATCCACTGTTGCCAGCTGCACAAACCGCTCATGTAAAAACTCCTCATATAAGCCCGGTGTCAGATGATCTTCAACTCTGTTAGCCACAACATCACTCCTTTTTTGGTTTATTATACAGCACATTTTCTTCCCTTAACAGTTCCCCGCTGCCTCGTGTTATAATATGTTCAAAAGAACTGTAAAAAGGAGCTTTGTCATGAGAGTTAAATGTTTTTTATGCGATAAAATCGAATCAATTGAAGATTTCAGTCCACTTGCCAAAAAGCTCCGCAACCGGCCGATTCACACTTACCTGTGCGAGGAATGCAACACACGTATTGAAAGTAAAACAAAAAAACGGATCGCTACCGGTAATTTTAAGCAATACAAGAGCTCAAGGAAAATTGAAAAAGACTTTTAAGTAACAAGACTAATTCATTTTTCAAACGAAAAAATGAATTGATTAAAAACCTATAGTGCAGCGAAATAATTAAGAGCCTGAGACAGCATACAGTCTCAGGCTCTTAATATGTTAAATAATCAACTTGCGCTTTGGTTCCTTCACTTCCCCGGCTAATTCAATACATTTACCGAGTTTAGCTGCATCAAAATTTCCGCCGCTCACAATGACGCCTGTCTGACCTGAATAAGATAATGTATTGCTGAGAAGAGCTGCAATACCCGCAGCACCTGCTCCTTCAACCATCATTTTTTCTCTTTCAAGCATAAACAGGATGGCTTTAGCAATCTCACCTTCTGTTACTGTCACCATATCATCTACGTATTTGTTGATGATAGAAGTTGTCAGTTTACCGGGTGATTTTACTTTGATTCCTTCAGCAATTGTTGGTAAAAACGGCACTTCACTGCTGGACTGTCCAAAGAACGACGCTGCGATCGCCGGTGCTGATGCAGATTGCACGCCGATTACTCTTACAGATGGCTTCAGCGCTTTAACAGCAAGCGCAGTACCTGCCAGTAATCCGCCTCCTCCTGCCGGCACAAATACTCTTTCAAGGTGCGGACACTGCTGCAGCATTTCGAGTGCAGCAGTTGCCTGCCCTTCAATGATTTTAAGATCATCAAATGGGTGAATAAAAACAGCACCTGTTTCCTCCTGCTTTTTGCAGGCTGCTGCATATGCCTCATCAAATGATTCACCAGTAAGGACAACTTCAGCACCATACTCACGCGTGGCGTTTACCTTTGTCTCAGGCGTTGAAAGTGGCATAAAGATGGTCACTTCCACCCCTTTTTTCTGACCTGCAAGTGCCACACCTTGCGCGTGGTTACCGGCTGATGCCGCGATAATACCTCTTTTACACTCAAGCTCAGTCAGTGAAGATACTTTATTCATCGCTCCCCTGACTTTAAATGAACCTGTTTTCTGAAGGTTTTCAAGCTTCATCCATACCTGCTGTCCAGTCATCTTATTCAGTGTTTCAGACTGTTTGCATGGCGTTCTGTGTACATAACTGCTTAGTTCTTCTGCTGCGTCAAATAATGCGCTCGTGTTATAGAAATTCCCAAGTTGATCATCCTCTCATTTTAATTAGACGTGTGACTCTTCATATTTCCTGATCGCTTCTTCATACTGAAATGTAATTGAAATTTCATCCCAGCCATTCAGAAGCATCTGTTTCCAGTAAGAATCAATTTCAAAGTGCCACGTTTCACCATCACAAGTAACGGTTTGTGATTCAAGATCAACAGTAGCAGCCTTTCCATCTTTTCCTGCCTTTATGACTTTATCCGCTTCCGGAAGTCTGATTGCGAGTATACCATTCTTTACGCAATTATTGTAAAAAATATCCGCGAAACCTGGTGCAATAATAACTTTAAAACCGTAGTCCTGCAGTGCCCAGGGAGCGTGTTCTCTTGAAGAACCGCAGCCAAAGTTTTCACCCGCTGCCAGAATTTCAGATCCTTTATAGGTAGGGTTATTTAATACAAAATCCTGATTTGGTGTTCCATCTTCATTAAAGCGCCAGCCATAAAAGAGAAACTGACCAAATCCAGTACGTTCAATTCTTTTCAGAAACTGCTTCGGTATGATCTGATCGGTATCAACATTGATACGGTCAAGCGGTGTTATATTGCTTGTTAATTTTTTTACCGGTTCCATCAACTTCCCTCCTTATGCATGTACGTGAAGCTTTCTGACATCTGTGAATTTGCCTTCAACAGCTGCTGCTGCTGCCATTGCAGGACTGACAAGGTGAGTTCTGGATCCTGCACCCTGTCTCCCTTCAAAGTTACGGTTAGAAGTTGATGCGCAGCGTTCACCGGCTGGAACGATATCGTCGTTCATCGCAAGACACATACTGCATCCTGATTCACGCCATTCAAAACCTGCCTCCTTGAAAATCCTGTCTAACCCTTCTTCTTCGGCTTTGATTTTCACTGTAAATGATCCAGGCACGACAATTGCCGTTACATTCTCATGAACCTTCTTACCTTCAATTACTTTAGCTGCTGCTCTCAAATCTCCGATACGCGAGTTCGTGCATGAACCGATAAACACGTGCTGGATTTCGATATCAGTAATCGGCATTCCCTCTGATAAGTCCATATAGGTCAGCGCCTGCTTCAGCTCTTCTTTTTTTGATTGAGTCGAATAGTCTTCAGACCTTGGAACCGTAGCCGAGATACCTGATCCCATTGACGGGTTCGTTCCCCACGTCACAAACGGTTCGATCTCATCTGCATGAATAGTCAATGTCTGATCATAAACAGCCCCTTCATCAGAAGCATAGCTGAGCCATTTATCTTTCAATTCCTCATACTGCTCAGCCGGTACATGTGCACGGTTCTTTAAAAATTCAGCTGTTGTTTCATCAGGACTGATCAATCCTGCACGGGCACCTGCTTCAATCGACATATTACATACTGTCATACGCTCTTCCATCGACATCTTTCTGATCGCATCACCTGTATACTCCACAACGTACCCTGTTCCTGCATCAACGCCGAACTTAGAGATAATGGCAAGAATCACATCTTTAGCTGTTACACCAAACCCGAGTTCACCTTCCACTCTGATTTCCATCGTCTTCGGCTTTGACTGCCAGAGTGTCTGGGTAGATAATACATGTTCAACTTCGCTTGTACCGATACCAAATGCCAGCGCGCCGAATGCACCGTGCGTTGAAGTATGGCTGTCACCGCAGACGATTGTTTTACCCGGCTGAGTCAGACCGAGTTCAGGACCGATGACGTGAACGATTCCCTGATCAGGGTGATGCATGTGAGCAAGTGGTATACCAAATTCCTTACAGTTATCTGCCAGCGTGTTCATTTGCTGCTTTGACACCGGGTCTTTAATCACTTCACGATTTTTAGTGGGCACGTTATGGTCCATCGTGGCGAAGCTTAAATCAGGTCTTCTGACTTTTCTTCCTTGTAACCTTAATCCTTCAAATGCCTGCGGTGAAGTCACTTCATGGATCAGGTGCAGATCAATATAGAGAAGATCAGGTTTATTCTCTTCTTCATATACAATATGGTCGTTCCAAACTTTTTCAATAATCGTCTTCGCCATAAGACTGTTCCCTCCTCACTTATACATAAGCAGACAAGATATGATCTGATACCAGTTCTCTTTCAAGTTCTTCAATTACTTTATCTGCAAAAGCGGATGTGCTCAGTACTCTGTGTCCTGCTTTTTGAACATCCGTTGTACAATATCCATCGTCAAACACGCTGTATACAGCTGTTTCAACAGCAGACGCTTCTGTTTCCATTCCAAATGAATATTTAAGCATCATTGCAACCGACAGAATGGCTGCAGATGGATTGGCAATATTCATTCCGGCGATATCAGGCGCTGAACCGTGTACGGGTTCGTATAGACCGAAGCCGTCAGAACGGATACTTGCTGAAGGAAGCATACCAAGCGATCCAGTAAGT
The DNA here is from genome assembly GCF_034427455.1 of Jeotgalibacillus haloalkalitolerans. Lineage (NCBI taxonomy): Bacteria > Bacillati > Bacillota > Bacilli > Caryophanales > Caryophanaceae > Jeotgalibacillus > Jeotgalibacillus haloalkalitolerans. Next base: position 4,352 of record NZ_JAXQNN010000004.1, read on the forward strand.
ACGGATGCTTCATCACTCAGGATATCTCCAAACAGATTCTCAGTCACAACTACATCAAATGATGCAGGCTGGGTAATCAGTTTCATTGCTGCAGCGTCAACCAGCAGGTGTTCGACCTCAACATCCGGATAATGTGCTTTCTTTTCTTCCACTACTTCTCTCCACAGCTTACTTGTTTCAAGAACGTTTGCTTTATCGACAGATGTTACTTTTCCTTTTCTAAGGCGTGCCAGCTCGAATCCCTGTTCAACAATGCGCTCGATTTCTGCACGTGAATACGTCAATGAATCAACCGCTCCGTTATGGGTTTTTCTTTTTGGTTCACCAAAGTAAAGTCCACCTGTTAATTCTCTAACAATCATCATATCAACGTCTTTTGACAGATGGTCCTTTAGAGGAGATGCTTCACTCATGCCTTTGACCGCTTTAACCGGTCTCAGGTTAGCAAATAATCCAAAGTGTTTTCTGATGCCAAGAAGTCCTTTCTCCGGGCGGAGTGCTGAAGGGTTTTGGTCCCATTTCGGACCTCCAACTGCACCAAGTAAAACTGCATCGCTTTTCTCACAAACCTCAAGTGTTTCTTTTGGCAGAGGATCACCTGTTTCATCAATAGCAATTCCACCAATCAGCCCTTCTTCAACCTCAAATGTATGGTCAAATCTCCGTCCAACTGACTGGAGAACTTTCACTGCTGCCTCTGTTACTTCCTGTCCAACTCCGTCTCCATGTAGAACTGCTACTGTTTTCTTCATGATAATTCCTCCCCTTTGCTATACAGTTTTTGCGTAAGATCTCTTGCGTTCGTTGACCAGCTGCCTGTTGATGGCATTCAGGTAAGCTTTAGCTGAAGCTTCAAGTACATCCTGAGCAACATCACGACCTGTCGTCGATTTTCCGTTATACGTCATATTCACAACTGCTTCTCCAAGTGCGTCGCGTCCTTTTCCAATAGAAGTAACACGATAATCAAGCAGATGAACTTTCCCCTTCACCAGACGTTCCAGCGTATTACAAATTGCTTCTACACTGCCTGATCCGGTAGATGCTTCCTGCAGCAGATCACCATCAGGTGAGATGACTGATACTGAAGCGGTCGGAATGCTTCCATTACCGTATTGAACCTGTACTGATTTCAGTTCATATACCGGAACTTCTTCTTCCTGAATCTGCTGATCTGTTAACAATACGTACAGATCATCTTCTGAAATCTCTTTTTTCTTATCAGCAAGTGCTTTAAATGCTTTAAATGCTTCAGTAATCTTTTCATCACTCAGCTCAAAGCCAAGTGCAATCGCCTTGTCTTTGAATGCATGACGACCGGAATGTTTTCCGAGTACGATTTGTGTTGAATTTTCACCGATCAGTTCAGGTGTTATAATCTCATACGTTGTGCGTTCTTTCAGCATGCCGTCCTGGTGAATTCCTGATTCATGAGCAAATGCATTTTTACCAACGACTGCTTTGTTTGCCTGGATTGCCATTCCTGTCAGCTGGCTAACAAGCTGGCTCGTACGTTTGATTTCATCTAATTTGACATCAGTGCCAAATGTGAATTTATCTTTTCTGATATGAAGGGCTACTGCAAGCTCTTCAAGCGCAGCATTCCCTGCACGTTCACCAAGACCGTTGATTGTGCCTTCAACCTGATCTGCACCATTTTCAATCGCTGCGATTGTATTCGCCACGGCCATTCCAAGGTCATTGTGGCAGTGCGCTGAAAGTTTTACACGATCAATGCCATGAACATTTTCTTTCAAATGTCTGAACATCGCCCCATACTCAGAAGGTGTTGCATAACCGACTGTATCCGGAAGATTAATCGTAGTCGCACCCGCTTTAATGACTTCCCTAACGACTCTGACAAGAAAGTCAGGGTCTGATCTGAATGCATCCTCAGCTGACCACTGCACAAGCGGAAAATGCTTTTTGGCATATTTCACAGATTCAACTGCGATATCAACCACCTGATCAGGCGTCTTTTTTAATTTGTGCGTCATATGAATCGGTGACGTTGCCAGGAAAATATGAATATGTGGCTGCTCACCGTATTTAAGTGCTTCCCAGGAAGTATCAATATCGCTTTTTACTGATCTCGCAAGTCCTGTCACAATTGAACCTTTAACTGTTTGCGCGATTTTTTTAACTGCTTCGAAATCACCCTGTGATGAAGCAGGAAATCCTGCTTCAATCACATCGGCATTAAAACGTTCAAGCTGTCTGGCAATCTCAAGTTTTTCTGCAGTGTTCAGGTTTATTCCGGCTGACTGTTCACCGTCTCTAAGCGTTGTATCGAATACATCAATTTTTCGCACTCGCAACCACTTCCTTCTGTTTTTCTTTACCTGCTTTAACAAATGGCATCATGCTGCGCAGCTCTCGACCCACCTTTTCGATCTGATGTTCGTTCTCTCGGTTAGCAATTGCTGTGAATTCCGGGCGGTTCAGCTGATTCTCAAGCAGCCATCCTTTAGCAAACTTTCCGTCCTGGATATCTGTCAGGATGTCTTTCATGCGCTTCTTCGTATCTGCATCAACGACACGCGGACCCGATACGAAATCTCCCCACTGAGCTGTATCTGAGATTGAATATCTCATTCCGCTCATGCCATCCTCATACATTAAGTCAACGATCAGCTTCAGCTCATGCAAACATTCGAAGTATGCAAGTTCCGGCTGATAGCCTGCTTCTACAAGTGTTTCAAATCCTGCTTTCACAAGTGAAGTAAGTCCTCCACAAAGTACTGCCTGCTCTCCGAATAGATCTGTTTCAGTTTCTTCTTTAAATGTTGTCTCAAGTACACCTGCACGCGCGCTTCCGATTCCTTTAGCGTAAGCAAGTGCTGTTTCAGCAGCTTGACCTGACTGATCCTGATAGACTGCGAACAGTGCCGGTACACCTGCGCCTGATTCGAATGTTCTGCGGACCAGGTGTCCAGGGCCTTTAGGTGCAACAAGGAATACATCTACATCAGACGGTGGAACGATCTGGTTGAAGTGAACGTTAAAACCGTGTGCAAATACAAGTGATTTACCTGCGCGTAGACCCGGCTTGATTTCTTCTTCATATACATGCGTTTGTCTTTCATCCGGAAGAAGAACCATGATGATATCTGCTTCTTCAGCTGCATCTCTTACTGTTTTTACTTCGAGTCCATCCTGTTCAGCCTGCTCCCATGACTTCCCTTTTCTTACGCCGACTACTACGTCATGACCTGTATCTTTAAGGTTTTGTGCGTGTGCGTGACCTTGTGATCCGTATCCGATTACTGCTACTTTTTTGCCTTCTAGTGAGCTGTTGATGTCCTGATTGTAATAAACTTTTACCATGATAAATTCCTCCAGTGTTTGTTTGAGTTTTAGTTTTCAATAACCGCTGAATCTCTACGTGGAGGACTACGCTTTCCTGCCCCCGGACGGTGAGCTTCCTCAGGCTGCGCCTTGCGGGATCTCACCACTCCTTTCCCGGGGCGGGAGTCTACGTCCGTAACGTAGAGTTTCAGCTATTGTGGATTTCAAAAGTATTCATTTTAATCAATCAATTTACTAATCAATAATTTATAAAATTGATAATTGCTGGGATGGTGTTTTCTGGTTTTCTCTGACAAAGGCTGTTGCGCCTGTTCTGGTCATTTCTTTGATGCCGTATGGTCTGACCAGGTCGATAAATGCCTCTACTTTTTCAGGATCACCTGTTACCTGAACGGTGATGACATTTTTACTCATATCAATGACAGTCGCTCTGAATGGTTCAATGATACTTGTGATCTCACTTCTGACTGCCGGCGGCGAGAGCACCTTAATCAGTGCGAGCTCTCTCGTAACAATGGCTTTATCTGAAATGTCATTTACTTTCAGCACGTCAATCTGTTTTTGCAGCTGCTTTAAGAGCTGTTCAAGCTTTCTCTGGTCCTCTACATGAACAACGAATGTCATTTTTGAAATGCCAGGCTGTTCAGTGTGCCCTACTGTGATGCTTTCAATGTTGAACTGTCTTTTCATTAGCAATCCGGTCACCCGGTTCAGTACACCGCTTTGGTTAATAACGGTTGTTGTGATCACTCGTTTCATGGTTTCACCCCTAACATTTCATGCAACCCTTTTCCTGGTGCAACCATTGGGTATACATTTTCAATCTGTTTGACTCTGCAGTCGATCAGGACTGGTTTATTTGAATTTAACGCTTTTTCAAATACCGCATCTGCTTCATTAAGGCTTGTTACTTTGTAACCCTCGATGTCGTATGCCTCAGCCAGTTTGACAAAATCCGGCTGGGATGGCATCAGTGACTCAGAGTATCTTTCCTGATAGAAAGTCTGCTGCCACTGGCGTACCATTCCGAGACACTGGTTATTCAGAATGATGACTTTCACCGGAATCTGACTTTCCTGCAGCAGTGAAAGCTCCTGCAGTGTCATCTGGAATCCTCCATCACCTGTGATAGCAACAACTGTTTCTTTCGGCTTAGCCAGCTGAGCGCCAATCGCTGCCGGGAAGCCGAATCCCATTGTGCCAAGACCGCCTGATGTTACCCAGTGATCAGGATGATTGAACTTATAGTACTGGGCTGTCCACATCTGATGCTGTCCTACGTCAGTTGTGACAATGGCATCACCGCGAGTGTGCTTGTGTATCATCTCGATTGCTTCCTGAGGGAGTATACCTTCTTCTTCATTTTTATAATGCAGCGGATATTCCTCTTTCATTTCATTTAAATGAGCTGTCCACTGTTCAATTCCTTCTGTACTAATGCCAAGTTTGAGTAATGCCTGGATTGCTTCCTTTGCATCAGCAACTATCGGGATATCAGTAGGAACGTTTTTACCGATTTCAGCAGGATCAATATCAATGTGAATGACCTGCGCATTCGGTGCGAAGTGTTCCAGATTTCCAGTCAGTCTGTCATCAAACCTGGCACCGAAGTTGATGAGCAGATCGCATTCACATATTGCCATGTTCGCTGCGTATGTACCGTGCATGCCGGCCATACCAAGGAACTGTGGATGCTCTCCGTGAATCGTACCGAGACCCAGGAGTGTGTTCGTCACTGGAATTTTTGTCTGTTCTATAAAAGCTGTCAGGTCTTCTGCAGCCTTAGCGTGTAATACACCCGCTCCTGCAAGTACAAGCGGCTTTTTTGCTTTCTGAATTGCCTGCGCCACTTTCTGAATCTGCAGAAAATTTGGTGTAGTGGTTGGCTGATAACCAGGTAAGTTCACTTCAGTCTGTTTCACTTCAGCCATTGTAAAGATTTCGTTTGATACATTCTTTGGAATGTCTACCAGAACAGGACCCGGTCTTCCGGTTGAAGCAATGTGAAACGCTTCATGGATAATTCTTGGCAGATCATTCACATCTTTTACCTGATAATTGTGTTTGGTAATTGGCTGTGTGATTCCTACGATATCTGCTTCCTGGAATGCATCCGTACCGATTACCGCACTGGCAACCTGGCCGGTAAAAACAACGAGCGGCAGTGAATCCATCATGGCATCAGCAATACCGGTAACAAGGTTTGTCGCTCCGGGACCGGAAGTTGCAATGACAACCCCTGTTTTACCCGAAACTCTCGCATAACCTTCTGCAGCATGTATTGCGCCCTGCTCATGTCTTGCCAGAATATGAGGAATCGGATTTTTGTATAATGCATCATAGATCGGCAGTACTGCTCCACCCGGATAACCAAAAATCATTTCCACCCCTTCGTTTTGAAGTGACTGGATAAATATATCTGCTCCCTGAACTGCCTGCTTCTCTACATCACCGCCAAGTGCTTCTGCCTGTTTCGTATTAACTTGCACACTCATTGAAACATGCCTCCTTTAATTCCTTTTATTGACATATAAAAAAGTCTTTCAATCCCATACAAATAGATACGTGATCCTTTGTATAGGGATGAAAGACTTTTCATGGTACCACCCTACTTCGCAGCAAATGCTGCCTCATGAACAGTTAAACTGTTCTTTGATAACGAACAAAAGTCCGTGAACACCTACTGAAATTTCAGTGTTCCACTCCGAGGGGATGTCATACACAGCTGGCAATACCGGGTTCCACCAATCCCGGCTCTCTGTAAATGCCGCTTGCTGCATACTTTAACCTCATCAATGATTTAACGTATAAGTGCTTTAACTCACGAAAGTTAAGCGATAAATTTTTAGCCGGCGTTTAATGCTGAATTATATACTTTCACACCGTCTTTAATGACTAATTCTCTAAATGATTCTAATAAATCGTTTGTTACCTGACCCGGAGTACCATCTCCTACAACACGGCCATCAACTTTAACAACTGCAATGACTTCAGCTGCTGTACCTGTAAGGAATACTTCATCTGCTACATATACATCATGTCTTGTAAAAACGGCTTCTTCCATCTCATAGCCTTTATCTTTAGCTAATTCAATAATGGCGTTTCTCGTAATGCCTTCCAGTGCGCCTACATAACCTGGAGGCGTCAGGATCTTGTTCCCTCTGACAATAAAGATATTGTCAGCTGATCCTTCTGCTACATAGCCCTGATCATTTAACATCAGTGCTTCAGGAACTCCTGCAAGTCCTGCTTCAATTTTTACTAAGATGTTATTTAAATAATTGAGAGATTTTACTTTTGGACTCAGTACGTCTGAGCGGTTTCTTCTGCTGGCAACTGTAACAATTTCAATGCCAGTTTCATAAAGCTTTTTCGGAAACAGTGCTAAGGATTCGGCGATGACAATGACACTTGGTCTTTTGCAAGTAAATGGATCAAGTCCAAGGTTGCCAACCCCCCGTGAAACAACTAATCGGATATAACCATCTTTCAAGTTGTTTTTCTGCAGTGTTTCAATCACAATCTGCTGCATCTCCTCTTTCGTATAAGGGATTTCCAGCAAAATTGATTTTGCAGAATCATATAGTCTCACAAGATGTTCTTCGAGCCGGAATACATTTCCATTGTAGGAACGAATACCTTCGAACACCCCATCGCCATATAAGAAACCATGATCATAAACAGAGATTTTTGCATTTTCTTTTGACACATATTCTCCATCCAGAAAAATTAATTGTTCACTCACCTTATTCACTCCTTCCATCGCTTTATTGTCGCCCGTAGGCTTGAATTGTTGACAATCATAACGCGGATATACAAGTCCGTCAACAGCTGAAAATTAAATTTTTAGACAAATTAGAATTTTATGATATTATGTATGCGTTTTCATTGTTGATACTATGCACTTTTTTGCAGAAGAAAAATTTTTTATTTTTTACACACTGATGTGAGATATTTTTTGACAAATCCCTTTATACAGGTGTCTTGACACCCCCTGATGGAACGATTTTTTGATTCGGGTGACTAAATTTGACGATGATTAAGACTATGCATTTTAAAGAATTAATATTCATCATTATTCATACTTTTTCTAAAAGAATGTTTCTAAATAAACATTTAATAAAAAATGTCACTCAATTATTTATGCATTCATTACTGATTTTACACATAAAAAAAGACACCTGCATAAGCAGATGTCTTTGTCTTTCATACGTCGGATATAAACTCTATACTGTCCCTTTAGCCTGTTCCCTTCTTAGTCTGATCTTATAAATAATCAGAATCAGCGCTGCAATGATCAGGCCTTCTGTAACCGGGAGAAATACTGCCAGAAACGTCAGCACTGTACAGCCCAGAATAAGAAACAGGTAGATCAGTGCTGATTTTAATGGCGGCAGCTTTTTTGCAAAGCCGAGCTTATAAACAACAATTGATAATAGAATAATCGTGAGGTAAAGATACCACATTCCTGCCTCAGGATTTACATCCACTCTGTAAAGCGCAGGAAAAAACGATAAACGGTCTTCTACATTTACCATGGAGGCAGTCAGCTCCTCTTAATTATTTACCTGCTTCAGCGTACTTCTGTTTCTTTTGTGCACGCTCACGTTCGTTCTTGTCAAGGATCTTCTTACGGATTCTGATTGATTCTGGTGTGATTTCACACAGCTCATCATCATTCAGATACTCAAGAGATTCCTCAAGTGTCATTAATCTTGCTTTTTTAAGCGTTGTAGTCTGCTCTTTGTTTGCAGAACGGATATTGTTTGCCGCTTTAATTTTCGTTACATTAACTGTCAGGTCATTTTCACGGGTATGCTCACCAACAACCATTCCCTCGTACACTTCTGTACCCGGTTCGATAAAGATCGTACCACGGTCTTCAACACCAAGGATCGCATACTGTGACGCCTGACCCTTATCCATTGATACAAGCACACCTGCGCGGCGTCCGCCTACGCGGCCCTGCTGCATCGGCTGATAGCTGTCGAATGAATGGTTAATGATACCAAATCCACGTGTAATTGTCATAAACTCAGTTGTGTATCCAATTAATCCGCGTGCCGGTACCATAAATACAAGACGTACCTGACCATTACCGTTATTGATCATATCAAGCATTTCGCCTTTTCTTGCACCCATTGATTCAATAATTGAACCTGTATTTTCTTCAGGCACGTCAATTTGAACGCGCTCAACAGGCTCACAGCGAACACCGTCAATTTCACGTACGATAACCTGAGGCTTGGAAACCTGCAGCTCGAATCCTTCACGTCTCATGTTTTCGATCAGAATCGACAGGTGAAGCTCACCACGTCCTGATACGACCCAAGCATCCGGTGAATCAGTCTGATCGACACGAAGACTTACATCAGTCTCAAGCTGTGCTTCAAGACGCTCTTCAATCTTACGTGCAGTCACAAACTTACCTTCACGTCCAGCGAATGGACTGTTGTTTACAGAGAAAGTCATCTGTAGTGTAGGCTCATCAATACGCAGAACAGGCAGTGCTTCCTGATGATTGACAGGCGTTACTGTTTCTCCTACGTTGATGTCTTCCATTCCTGATACTGCAATCAGATCTCCTGCTTTTGCAGACTGGATCTCTTCACGCTTCAAACCGAAGAAACCAAAGATTTTGGTTACACGGAAGTTTTTCACACTGCCGTCAAGCTTCATAAGTGAAACCTGTTGTCCAACTTCAATTGTTCCTCTGAATACACGGCCAATTCCGATACGGCCAACGTAATCGTTATAATCAAGAAGGGCGATCTGGAACTGAAGCGGATCAGTGCTGTTATCAACTGGTGCAGGGATGTTCTCTACGATTGAATCATAAAGACATTCCATTGTTTCATCCTGCTGTTCAGGATCAAGACTTGCCGTTCCGTTGATAGCCGAAGCATATACAACAGGGAATTCAAGCTGATCTTCATTTGCATCAAGTTCGATGAAAAGCTCAAGTACTTCATCAATGACTTCTGCAGGACGTGCAGCGTCACGGTCAATTTTATTAACGACAACAATCGGTGTAAGATTCTGCTCAAGCGCTTTTTTCAGTACAAAGCGCGTCTGAGGCATACAGCCTTCATATGCATCAACGACAAGCAGAACACCATCTACCATTTTCATGATACGTTCTACTTCTCCACCGAAGTCTGCGTGTCCCGGTGTATCGAGAATGTTAATACGTGTATCTTTATATTGAATCGCAGTGTTTTTCGCAAGAATCGTAATACCGCGTTCTCTTTCAATGTCATTCGAATCCATTGCACGTTCGTCTACATGCTCATTTGATCGAAAGATACCTGACTGTTTCAAAAGCTGGTCTACTAAGGTTGTTTTACCATGGTCAACGTGAGCAATAATTGCAATGTTTCGTAAGTCTTGCCTAATATTCGTCATTATTTCACTCCTGTTTTTACGTTCTAATCTTTTCTAACTGTACTATTGTATCACAATTGGTGGAAATATAGAAATGAATTATGTAGAATGGCTTTATAGAGGAGGATGACGATGAAAAATAATGCAGTATTTTTACTATATGCTTTTGCCGCGGTCATCGCAATGTCCGGTATTGGTGTAGCAATCGCTGAACGCAGTGCGATCGGTGCCATTGTGTCTATACTGGCTGTCATTGCAGTATTTGGTATGGGGTTCAAAACGAAGAAGAAATATCGTGAGCAGGCTGAGAATTAATAAAAACGTGCAGACAATTTCCTGCACGTTTTTTCATTTATTTTTTTAAATATTGATTGAGCACTTCCTGATGGACAGCAGGGTTACCTGCAAAGACAGGTGAGTGATCCACCATTGAAAGCTCTTCACCATTCAGGTCTGTTACGACGCCACCAACCTCTTCAATCAGTACTTTACCACCTGCAAAATCCCACGGTGACAGCCTCAATGTAATATATCCATCCAGGCGGCCGGCAGCAATATAAGCCAGTTCAATGGCTGCCGATCCATATGACCTTGTCCCTCTTACCCTGTGTACTAATGGTATAAAGGTTTCATGGTCAACTTTTCTGTTAGGCACGAGCCATGTTGCATTTAATGAAAGAATCGCTTCTTCAATGGGCACATCCTTCAGTGGGGAAAGCTTTTCATCATTCAGGAAAGCTCCGTGACCTTTCCGGGCATGGTAAAGCTCATCTGAAACCACATCATATATATAGCCAAGAACCCCTTCACCTTCATGGAATACACCGATTGAAATCGCAAAGTTTCTCTGCTGATGAACAAAATTCATTGTTCCATCAATCGGATCAATGATCCATACAGTGCCTTTCATATCCTCAACCTGATCTCCAAAGCCTTCTTCACCCATCACTCTGTGTTCAGGATATTGCTTGTCTATCATTTCTACAAAAAACTTTTCAATTTGTTTGTCCATATTTGTAACAAGGTCATTTACATTAGTTTTTGTCTGTATTTTCAGTACTTCATCAAAAGAATCAATAATTTTACGGCCTGCTTCTTTAATTGCCTCTTTTGCAAAAACATCAATATCATTCCAGTTTTTGTCCATTCCAGCTACCTCCAGTACCTAACAATCTTAAACTAAACTGTAGAGGATTCTGATGACTTTATCAAGAAAACTGCTACCATAAGCAATGCTAAGACGAACGCTTAACAAATAAGCGCTCGTCTTAGCATTGCTTCAACCCATTAACAATTAATTCTTTCATCTTGCAAATCCGTCCAGTTCATTGATCTCATGGCGGATTAGTGACAATCTTTCCTTCGTGCTGTCGATATCATCGTTATTCCCAAGTTCCATGGCTTCAAATAATACTGCCAGTTCATAATCAAGTTCCATTCTAAGTACAGCGAGTCTCTCCTGAATATAGTCTCTTTTTCTTGTTACCTGGATTACCTGCTTCATACCCTCTCACTCCTCTTGAATTATTGTGTTTAAAGCAGTTTATTCAATTCAAATCAGTTTATTCGCAAAGATCAAATATGCTAGAATAAATTCAGTTTCAGGCGGCCTGTTACATGTATTATAGCCAAAATATGCAGAGCTCAAACTGATCAAAGAGTTTTATAACACAACGGAGGGTTGTTCATGACCGGGTATTTCAGTACAAAAGATTTTGAAGTATTTAATATTGATGGGTTAGATGAAAGAATGGAAAGTATCCGTTCGAGGATTCAGCCAAAGTTTCAGGAGCTAGGTGATCTTACGGTTCCTGCACTGTCAGAACAGACTGGTGAGGAGATGCATTTACACATCGCACGTCATGCCAGACGTTCAGTTAATCCGCCAAATGACACCTGGATGGCAGCAGCACCGAGTAAAAGAGGCTATAAGAAAATGCCTCATTTTCAATTCGGACTCTGGGGTGACCACCTCTTTATCTGGACAGCTTTTATTTACGAGCTTCCTGAAAAAGAAAATATTGCGAAAACAATGATTGAAAACTTTGATGATTTGATGAAGGTTCTGCCTGAGGACGGTTATATCAGTGCTGATCATATGAAAAAAGAAGCCAAGAAAATCAGCGAGATGAACGAAGGCGATATCTTACATGTTCTTGAAAGATTTGAAAAAGTAAAGAAAGCGGAATTTCTCGCCGGGAGAAGAATTGAAGCTTCTGAAGCAATTAAAATGAGTAAGGATGAATTAAGTGAACTCATTCTGCAAACCTGGACAGAGCTTCTGCCTCTATACAAGCTGGGTACACGTGTACAGCAGGCTGTATAAGATAAAAAATGCGGGTGCCCAAAGATGCACACCCGCATTTTTTATTTTTTCATCGATATTTTATCCCCGGGTGCAGCTTCCCTGGCTTTTTTCTGAGTGCGGTAAATCGAATAGCCGCTCATCTCTTGAAATTCCTTATCAATTGTTTTCTCTTCTGCTTTTCCGGGAACGATTTCCTTAAACCGTTTATAATGACTCATAAATTCTTCTCTCTTAATTGTCTTTTCGTAAGCTTTTTCGACAGCTTCATAAAATTTCACTGCATCAATCACTTCTTCTGTCGACCAGTCCATTGACAGCGGATACTGATATTCCATGATTCAACTTCCTTTCTGTACATACACACAAATATTTCTTTTTATATGATGAAATGCTATAATTCTTCTGTTATCCTTCTTTAGATAACAATACCGCTAATGAGGTGAATTTTCAATTGTCCAATACACCTTCATCTCTGCTTAATGTAGAGAGAAAAGACCATACTTTAACACAAAATGATACGCCATTATTCACAGGATTAAAAAAACATGCAGACCGCAACCCTGTTCAGTTTCATATTCCGGGTCATAAAAAAGGTGCCGGAATGGACCCTGAATTCAGAGCGTTTGCCGGTGACAATATATTATCAATTGACCTGATTAATATCGCTCCACTTGATGATCTTCACCAGCCCAAATCCCTGATAAAAGATGCTCAGGACCTTGCTGCAAAAGCGTTTGGTGCTGATCATACATTTTTCTCAGTACAGGGAACAAGCGGAGCGATTATGACAATGGTAATGAGCGTATGCGGACCCGGCGAAAAAATTATCGTCCCGAGAAACGTTCATAAATCTGTCATGTCAGCGATTGTGTTCTGCGGAGCCATTCCAATTTTTATTCATCCTGAAGTGGATAAAGAGCTTGGTATCTCACACGGGATCACGCCGATTTCTGTTGCGCATGCACTTGAACAGCATCCGGATGCGAAGGGTGTGCTGGTGATTAATCCAACATACTTCGGCATTGCCGCAGATCTGAAAGAGATTGTTAAAATCGCCCACGCACAGAATGTACCTGTATTAGTGGATGAAGCGCACGGCGTTCATATTCACTTCCATGACAGACTCCCTGCTTCTGCTATGCAGGCTGGTGCAGATATGGCTGCTACAAGCGTTCATAAGCTTGGAGGATCAATGACACAGAGTTCTGTGTTAAATGTAAAAGAAGGGCTCGTCTCACCAAAGCGTGTACAGTCCATTCTCAGCATGCTGACAACTACTTCAACGTCCTATCCACTGCTGGCATCACTTGATACAGCCAGAAGAAGACTGGCGATCGACGGAAAAGAACTGATCAGTCAATCAATTGACTTAGCTGAAGATATCCGGGACCGCTTAAGTAAGATTGATCAGATTAAATGTATCGGCAGTGAAATTTTAGGCACACCTGCGACGTACGATTATGATCCAACCAAGATCATCATTTCCATTAAAGAACTTGGCATCACAGGGTATCAGGCTGAGGTATGGCTGAGGGAGCAGTATAACCTCGAAGTTGAGCTTTCAGACCTGTATAACATCTTATGTATCGTGACACCTGGTGACACGCAATATGAAGCAGATATACTCGTTGAAGCAATGCAGGCCCTTGCAAAAGAGTTCAGACATGACAGCAGTCATTCAGTTCCTGAAGTAATTCTGCCTGACATTCCTTTACTTGCAGTTACTCCACGCGAGGCATTTTATGCGGATACAGAACTTTTACCGCTGGATGAAACCGTCGGAAGAGTATGTGCTGAATTTATCATGGTCTATCCGCCTGGTATTCCAATCTTTATTCCAGGAGAGATTATTACTGAGGATAACCTGAGATATATTCATGAAAACATTGAAGCTGGTCTTCCGGTCCAGGGGCCTCAGGATGAAACGTTAACTAAATTACGCGTGATTAAAGAGCATAGAGCAATTAAATAAATGACAACGCTAATGCAGCCCTGCATTAGCGTTTTTGTTTGATCATAAACAGAAGTAGTAATTTTTTCTATTTAACTGTGTTTTAAGTATGATAACGTGATAGAATGGTTGAGGCCACACAATATATTATAAGGAGCAATGTTTTTTGTCTTATAAAATCTTGTCTGCAGTTTTTCTTTTAGTGATTGTCAGTGCATGTTCGGCTGACTTTGTTTCTGTTAACACTCCGGATCCAGGTGATGATCACTCAGGTGCAGTAAATCCAGTACTTGAAAAAGATTCTGACTACACGAACTTAATTCAAAAAGCTCATTTTACAGCTGTAGGTGATTTGTTAGTTGAACGTCCCATCTTATTTGATGCCATGCAGAAGGATGGAACTTTTAACTTTGATCCTCTTCTCTCAAATGTAAAACATCTGATTCAAAAAGGGGACTTTGTATATGCAAATCAGGAGACTCCGATTACCGGTTCCGAATACGGGCTTGGAGATGGTGACTTTGTCTTTAATAACCCCTACGAGCTTGGACACTATTATTATGAAACCGGTTTTAATATGCTCCAGCTTGCTAATAATCACACACTCGATATGGGCTATGAAGGGCTCGAGAGAAATTTGGCTTTTTGGGAAAACCATTACCCCGATGTTGCACTGAGCGGAGTTTATCCATCTTCTGATGAGGCCCGGGAAATTCCGGTCATTGATAAAAACGGAATATCTGTTGCTTTAATTTCAAGTACATACAACTCTAACCTGCCCGTTGAATACCCGGATACAGTTAACATCTTTACCGAAAATGAAGAACGGCTTATTAATGATGTAACTCGGGCAGAGGAAATTGCTGATGTTGTAGCAGTCGGCATACATTGGGGAAATGAATATCAGCAGCCTGTCCAGGAGCAGGAGGAGCTTGCTCAAAAGCTTGTAAATAACGGAGCTGATATTATTCTTGGACATCATCCTCACATTCTTCAGCCGATAGAGTGGCTTGAGGGTCCCGATGATCAGCCTGCACTGGTTGCCTATTCCCTCGGTAACTTTATCTCAGGCCCATTTGATGATCGGGTACCTCATCTTGACTGTGAACGTCTGACAGGTGCTATGATCGGGTTTGATCTTGTCAAACAAGGTGAGAAGGTAAGCTTTGAATCTGTTTATGCGGTACCTACTTTTACTTCATTCACTGAAGACTTTTCGGATTATCAGATTCTTCCATTAGATGAATTCGAACAGGATGAATTCAGGTGGTGTGACCTGCCTGTCCATAAAAATAATGTAATTAAGACGCTTTCAGAACGGACGGACCTTGTGGAAATCAGAATGAATACATTAGGCAGATAACAAACTGAATAACAATTTTTTGCCGTAAAAAAAAGCTGATGTCATTCACATCAGCTTTTTTCTTTCCCTCATTATTCATGACGAGTATATATAGATTGCTCACCCGTTTGGCTTACTCCCATCCCCATATGTTTGTAAGCGCTTCCGATTCTTATTTTAACGCTTCAGTATAAAAAAGACAATATCAAATTGAATAGATATTAAATTTTGTATGTTCTGAAATTTTCTGGTTTTTAGAGTGAGTACAGTCACTCTAATTGATGATGTCTGTCCAGCTGTATACACCCTCTGACTTCATGTTAAGACGGGGTCAATTATCTCGCCACTAACTATAGCCTTATGATTTCAGCACTTATGAAAAAAAGAGCAAGGCAATGATGCCTCACTCTGAACTACTTACTTCATACCCTTTAATCGTTTTTGGATCGACAATTGTATAATCTTTTGCTCTAAGACCTTCAACAATATCTGTTAAAGCGTCGTTTGTCCAGGCACGGTCATGCATCAGCAGGTTAGCGCCGGCAGATAAATATTCTGTATTCACCATAATATCAGCAAGTGCTGCTGCATCCTGGTAATCTGCTTCCCAGTCGTATCCGTAAGTCCAGTTCATCAGCACCATTCCCTCTTCTTTTGCCAGTGCTTCTGTAAAATCAGTATTCGCTCCAAACGGTGCTCTGAAAAACTTCGGGCGTTCTCCAATGATTTCTTCCACCCGATCACTAAGAGAGATTATTTCTTCACGCTGCTCATCTTCTGAAATGTCTCGCAAATTAGGATGTGAGTATGTATGGTTTCCGATTGGAAAGCCGAGCTCATGAATTTCTTTCAGCATTTCTTCTTCTTCAGGTGTATCCAGAAAATGACCGTTTACAAAAAAGATTGCAGGTGCATCCGCGGCGTGGAGCTTTTGTGCCATCTCAACAGCATGCTGATCGGGCGCATCGTCAATTGTGAGTAATACCACATTCTCAGGCGCGTCACTGATTGGTGTTACTGACCAGTTTGCTTCATTGATTTCATATAATGGCTCTACTGGCTCTGCAGCAGTTTCCTCCGCTGGTTCTTCATCTTCTGTGACTTCCTCCGGATTTTCTTCCACCGTCTCATCGGCCTTTTCTTCAGTAACTTCTTCAGAGGATACTGCCTGTTCCTGTTCTGCTTGTTCTGATTGCTCTGCTTTTTCTGAACCGCAGGCAGCAAGTAATAGCACTGCTGATACAGCTACTGGTGCATAAATTTTCAAAGAATAACCTCACCTTTCAAGATATGTATATGTTCAGTATAGCACAGACTATTTTCCATATTTAACTGAAATATGACAATTTAAAAAAGAGCTGTGCTTTATCGCACAGCTCTGAAAATGATTATTTTACGATGTGGATTGGTGTTCCAAGTGCTACTTCTGCAGCTTCCATTGAAATTTCACCAAGTGTTGGGTGAGCGTGAATCGTCATTGCTACATCTTCAGCTGTCATTCCAGCTTCGATTGCAAGACCAAGCTCAGCGATCATATCAGATGCACCGTCTCCAGCGATCTGAGCACCGATGATCAGCCCATCTTCTTTACGCGTTACAAGCTTAACGAAACCTTCAGTCTGGTTAAGTGCAAGCGCACGGCCATTAGCGCCAAATGGGAACTTAGCAGCATTCACTTCAATACCTTCTTCTTTAGCCTGTGCTTCGTTGTAACCTACTGTTGCCAGTTCAGGATCTGTGAAGCATACAGCAGGAATTGCAAGGTAGTCTACTTCAGACTTTTCACCGCCGATTACTTCAGCAGCAATTTTACCTTCGTATGAAGCTTTGTGTGCAAGTGGTGGTCCGTCAACGATATCACCGATTGCAAAGATATTATCAACACTTGTACGGCACTGCTTGTCCGTTTTGATAATACCTTTATCAGTCATTTCGATTCCAACCTGATCAAGACCGATCTCATCAGTGTTTGGACGACGGCCAACTGTTACTAATACGTAATCTGCATCAATTGAAACTTCTTCACCTTTAGCTTCATATGATACTTTTACGCCGTCTTCAGATTCTTCAACGCCTTTAGCCATTGCTTTTGTAATGACATCAACGCCTTTTTTCTTCAGACCTTTCTTAACAACAGAAGTCATCTGCTTTTCGAATCCGCCAAGGATATCGTCAGCACCTTCGAGGATTGTTACTTCAGAACCCATATTTGCATATGCAGTTCCAAGCTCAGTACCGATGTAACCTCCACCGATTACAACAAGCTTTTTAGGGATTTCTTTAAGTGCAAGTGCACCTGTTGAATCAAGTACACGCTTAGAGAATTTAAATGATGGAATTTCAATTGGGCGTGAACCTGTTGCCACAATTGCATTCTTAAACTTATAAGTTTGAGAATTTTTTTCATCCATTACTTTCACTGTTTCACTGTCCACAAAGTACGCTTCACCGCGAACGATTTCTACTTTGTTACCTTTTAGAAGCCCTTCAACACCGCCAGTAAGCTTTTTCACTACACCGGCTTTCCATTCCTGGGCTTTATCAAAGTTGATTTTTACGTTCTCAGCTACAACACCCATATCTTCTGAGCCTTTTGCATGCTCATAGCGGTGGCCGATAGAAATCATTGCTTTTGATGGGATACAGCCGACATTCAGGCAGACACCGCCAAGGTTTTCTTTCTCAACGATTGTTACTTTTTGTCCAAGCTGTGCTGCACGGATTGCTGCAACATAACCTCCAGGACCTGATCCGATGACGAGAGTATCTGTTTCGATTGGGAAATCTCCAACTACCATTGTTTTACGCCTCCATTAGTAAAAGTTCTGGATCGTTCAATAAACGTTTGATGTGGTTTAACGCGTTTTGTGCAGTTGCACCATCAATCATACGGTGATCGAAGCTCAATGATAATGCTAACACAGGAGCCGCTACAATTTCACCATTTTTTACAACAGGCTTCTCTGCAATACGACCAATTCCTAGAATTGCTACTTCAGGGTGGTTAATAACTGGTGTGAACCACTGTCCGCCAGCTGAACCGATATTTGTGATTGTGCATGAAGCACCTTTCATTTCATCACCTGAAAGTTTACCGTCACGTGCCTTAACTGCAAGCTGGTTGATTTCATCTGAAATACTAAATACAGATTTGCGGTCAGCATGTTTCACAACAGGTACTACAAGTCCTTTTTCAGTGTCAGCAGCAATACCGATATTGTAGTAGTGCTTCTGAACAATTTCCTGAGTCTCATCATCAAGCATTGTGTTAAGTACAGGGTACTCACGTAATGCTGAAACAAGTGCTTTTACGACGTATGGAAGGAATGTCAGCTTGATATCCTTTTCAAGCGCAATTTCCTTGAACTTCTTACGGTGAGCAACGAGCTTCTCAACATCAACTTCGTCCATCAGTGTTACGTGTGGAGCAGTGTGCTTAGAGTTAACCATTGCTTTAGCAATTGCTTTTCTCATTCCGCTCATCTTCTCACGTGTTTCAGGGAACTCACCCTCTGGAGCCGGAGTTGATTTTGGCGCTGATTTTTCTTCTTTCTGTTCAGCAGGCTGTTCTGTTGTTTCAGACTTAGCTTCAGCTGTATCACCTTTCAGATATGCATCGATATCTTCTTTAGATACTCGGCCGTTTTTACCTGAACCTGATACGTAACGGATGTCAACGTCGTTATCACGAGCGTATTTACGCACTGATGGCATTGCGATTACGCGGCGGTCAGGATCTACATCTTCCTGAGGCTTTGCTTCAGCCGATTCTTCTGAAGAAGCTTCTTCAGCCGGCGCTTCCTCTTTCTTTTCTTCCTTAGGCTCTTCTTTCTTCTCATCGCTGCTGTCAGAACCTTTGAACTGAAGGTTTTCATAGCCAGGTGCATCAAGCTTAATCAGTGTGTCACCTACTACTGCCACTGTTCCTTCATCTACAAGAATTTCTTCTACAGTACCAGCTACCGGAGATGGAATTTCAACAACAGCTTTATCGTTTTGAACCTCACAAAGCACGTCATCTTCTTCTACTTTATCTCCAACACTGATAAACCATTTTACAATTTCACCTTCGTGAATACCTTCACCGATATCAGGTAATTTAAATTCGAATGACAATGTTTTCACCCTCCTGGTTAGGAATTTTCTATTCTTGCATGTTTATGAAAAGGGAAAACGGAGAAAATTCTCCGTTTCACTCATTAAAATTCAAGTACTTTTTTAGCTGTTGCTACTACATCTTTAGCATTTGGAAGCCATACTGATTCTGCCTGAGAGAATGGGAATACAGTATCAGCAGCTGCTACACGCAGCACTGGCGCTTCGAGGCTAAGAATTGCACGGTCGTTGATTTCAGCTACTACGCTAGCTGCAATTCCAGCCTGCTTTTGAGCTTCCTGTACAACGATTGCACGGTTTGTCTTTTCAACTGACTTGATAATCGTTTCGATATCAAGCGGCTGAATTGTACGAAGGTCAATCACCTCTACAGAGTGACCATCTTTTTCAAGCTGTTCAGCTGCTTTAAGTGATTCATGAACCATTGCGCCGTAAGTCACAATTGTAAGGTCAGTTCCTTCACGCTTCACATCAGCTTTACCAATTTCGATTGTGTACTCTTCTTCAGGTACATCTTCACGGAATGAACGGTAAAGTTTCATGTGCTCAAGGAAAATAACTGGATCGTTGTCACGGATTGCTGAAATCAGAAGTCCTTTTGCATCAGTTGGTGTTGAAGGGATAACTACCTTCAGACCAGGCTGCTGCGCCATCAGACCTTCAAGTGAATCAGCGTGCAGTTCAGGTGTATGAACCCCTCCGCCAAATGGTGAGCGGATTGTGATTGGTGAACTGTATTTGCCACCGCTGCGGTATCTCATACGAGCCATCTGACCGCTTACTGAGTCCATTACTTCAAATACGAAGCCGAAGAACTGAATTTCCGGCACTGGACGGTAGCCTTCAAGTGCAAGACCGATTGCAAGACCGCCGATACCTGACTCCGCCAGTGGAGTATCAAATACGCGTTCTTCACCAAATTCTTTTTGCAGACCTTCAGTTGCACGGAATACGCCTCCGTTATTACCAACGTCTTCACCGAACACAAGAACATTTTCGTCATTTTTAAGTTCTGTCCGGAGTGCATCTGTAATTGCCTGAATCATCGTCATTTGTGCCATGGCTTACTTCGACTCCTTCTCTTTATAAATTTCATATTGTTCATTTAAGTTGTATGGCATTTCTTCATACATGATTTCCATTAGATCAGTAACCTTCTGCTTAGGCGTATCATCAGCTTCTTTAATTGCAGCTTTGATTTCCTCTTTTGCTTTTTCGATTACTTCATTTTCTTTTTCTTCATTCCATAGTCCCTTCTCTTCAAGGAACTTGCGGAAACGTACCAGTGGGTCTTTCTTTTCCCACTCAGTATCCATATCATCAGTACGGTAACGTGTCGGATCGTCACCAGCCATTGTATGTGGACCATAACGGTAGCAAAGTGTTTCGATCAGTGTTGGACCTTCACCCGCAACTGCGCGATCACGAGCTTCACGAGTCGCTGCATATACTGCCAGAGGATCCATTCCATCAACAAGAATTCCAGGGATACCGGCTGAAACAGCTTTTTGAGCGATTGTTTTACCTTTTGTCTGCTTATCACGAGGTGTTGAGATCGCGAACTGGTTATTCTGAACAACAAAAATTGCTGGTGCATTATATGAACCTGCAAAGTTAATTCCTTCATAGAAATCACCCTGTGAAGATCCGCCATCACCAGTGTAAGTGATTGCTACAGTATCTTTACCGCGCTTTTTAAGACCAAGTGCAATACCAGCAGTCTGAACGTATTGAGCACCGATAATGATTTGCGGCGGAAGTACATTAACACCTTCAGGAGAGTTGTTACCCTGGAAATGACCTCTTGAGAATAAGAAAGCCTGTGCAAGTGGTAAGCCATGCCAGATAATCTGAGGTACATCACGGTAACCAGGTACTACCCAGTCTTCTTTTTCAAGTGCATAATGAGAAGCAATCTGAGAAGCTTCCTGACCTGCAGTTGGTGCATAGAAACCAAGACGGCCCTGACGGTTTAATGAGATTGAACGCTGATCAAGAATACGCGTATAAACCATACGGCTCATTAATTCCTGAAGCTGCTCATCACTAAGTTCCGGCATTGCATCTTCGTTTACTACTTTTCCTTCTTCGTTAAGAATCTGGAACATTTCAAACTTTTCTTCGATCTGTTCTAAAACTTTTACAGAATCGAATGGTGTCTTCTTTTTAGAAGCCATGTAATCCACCTATCCTTTCGGTTTTGTCAAATTCATGCGTGTTCGTCTTCAGAACACAATTACTTTATATTTTTCCACAAATCCAGTGGTAAAAAACCTAAAGTGTTAAATTCTTTTTATCTGTATTAATTTACAGAGAAAAACTATTAATACAGTTCACGAAATAAATTCTACATGAGAGGCGATATATCGTCAATCATAAAGTTTTAAAGTGTTTTTCCGAGGAATTATTTTACACACATTCTTGTAACTGTATTAATTAAAACCAATCCTGTACTATATTAATAACGATAAGCAGGAACTGTTATATGTCTGTTTTTACACCCGCATAAAAAAAGAGCAGACATTTGTCTACTCTTCAGTATCAAGCTCAGCCAGATCATAATACTCTGCCTTTAGCTCGTTATATTCACTTGTTAAATCATTAAAAGCTGTATTCGCCTCAATGATGACCGCGTTCTGATCATTTACTGAAGTGATTTGCTCCTCAAGTTCTTCTAATTGAAGATCTTCGTTTTTCAATAGCTCATATAATTCTCTGTTCAACGCAATTCCTGATTCGTACGCCGAAGTTAATTCTTCATGAGAAAGATAGCGGTTATTCATTGTTTCAATCATTAACTCAACATGCTGCCTGACTTCATCGGAATCCAGGTCTTCAGTAAGCGCTTCTACTCCGCTGAACTCTTCTTCAGAGCTTTCAATTGCAGCTCTTTCTTCAGCAAGCTTTTCTTCCCGTGCTTCCAAATTCCCTAAAGCTTCGTCTGCCAGTGAATTAATCTGCTCAAATTCTTCCATACTTAGCGACATAATTTCGTCATACAACTGCTGTTCTTCAGTTTCTAATTCACGCAAGTCATTCTGGGCACTTACGTAACCCTCTTCTGCTGCTACAGCAGCTTCTAGCTTTTCACTGATTTCTTCTTCTGCAGGTGTTCCGAACACACAACCGGAAAGAAAAATAGCTGAAAAACAAAAAGCGCCTGCTATGTATGTTTTCACTTAATGTAACCCCCTTGAATAATAACACTTAATATCATATCTATGATTAGGCCAAACTTCAATCTTTTTTAGCCCTGAAGGTGAAGGAAATCACCGAAACCGAAATATATTTGTCAAAAAATAGCTTTTCAATGCATGTTTTAGCCTCAGTAATTTTTTTCATCTGTATAATCTGATATGATAATGTTTATACTGATTTGATCGGGAGGAAAGTAAGATGATTACAATGAAAGATATTGTCCGGGATGGTCATCCTGTGCTGCGGCAAAAAGCCGAAAAAGTGGATTTACCACTAACAGAATCTGATAAAAAAACAATGGCTTTGCTGTTGGAGTATATTAAAAACAGTCAGGATCCGGAAATTGCATTAGAGCATGACCTGCGTCCCGGAATCGGACTGGCAGCTCCGCAGATTAATGTTTCTAAACAGATGTTTGCTCTTCATCTTGAAGATCAGAATGGACGGGAGTACAGCTTTAGTATTGCCAATCCAAAAATTATCAGTCATTCGGTTGATAAGACGTATCTTACTTCAGGAGAAGGCTGTCTTTCTGTTGATGAAAACATTCCCGGTTATGTCGTGCGCTATGCAAGAATAACTGTCCGCGGAATTGATATAGACGGCGCTGAAGTAAAGTATCGGCTGAAAGGACTTGCTGCAGTAGCCGCACAGCATGAGATTGATCACCTGAACGGCATCATGTTTTATGATCATATTAATCATGAGGATCCTTTTAAAGAGCCGGCTGACGCTGAACCTTTGGAGAGATAATTAAATAACGTTTTTTACCCCCTATGTCAAGAACCTTATCTTTACAGATCGCTCATTCCGCGTTATGATAATGATAAGGAGTGATCCGCCATGTTGAAGAAGCTTAAGAAAAAGCTTGCACGACAGTGGAGAGACATGTTGCGTAAAAAGATGATTGCCTGAGCCCCTGTAAAGCCCTTCATCATCAGGAGGGCTGTTCTTTATGTCCGGGGTGATTATAATTTTTAAATTAAATTAATGGATCCCCACAATCGGGTGAAGTTTTTTAAATTTGTTGAACATGATAATTAAAGCGCAATGATTGCGCTTTTTTAGTAATTATATGAAGGAGAGATACACATGATTTTTAAGGTTTATTATCAGGAAATTGCATCAGAGGTACCAGTACGCGAAAAAACAAAAGCGATGTATATCGAAGCTGAAACGGAAGAGGAAGTCCGTAAAAAGCTTAGCGGACATGGCTTTAACATTGAGTTTGTACAAAAGCTAGAGGGCAAATATTTAGAGTACGAACAAAATCATCATAATTACAAATTGGAACAGCTGTAATTAATGAAATTCGTTAAAAATGACCAGACTGCTGTGTTTGCCCTCGGCGGTCTTGGTGAAATCGGAAAAAACACTTACGGTGTACAGTTTCAGGATGAAATCATTCTGATTGATGCCGGAATCAAATTCCCTGAAGATGAGTTACTTGGAATTGATTATGTTATTCCGGATTATACTTATCTTGAGAAAAATCTTGATAAAATTAAAGGCCTTTTCATTACACATGGTCACGAAGATCATATTGGCGGAATCCCTTACTTACTCAGACAGGTGAATGTTCCGGTCTATGGCGGAAAGCTTGCACTTGGTCTTTTAAAAAATAAACTTGAGGAACACGGTCTCCTGAGATCCACTCGTCTTCATACGATTGACGAGGATGATGTGATTAAGTTCCGTAAGACTGCAGTTAGCTTCTTCCGCACGACACACAGTATTCCTGATTCATTTGGAGTTGTTGTTAAAACACCACCGGGTAACATCGTTCATACTGGTGATTTTAAGTTTGATTTTACACCTGTAGGGGATCCTGCAAACTTAACAAAAATGGCTGAGATCGGAAAAGAAGGCGTACTTGCTTTGCTTTCTGACAGTACAAACAGTGAAGTCCCGAATTTTACGTTATCTGAACGTAAAGTCGGTGAGAGCATTGATGATATTTTCCAGACAGTTAACGGACGTATTATCTTTGCAACGTTTGCTTCAAACATTTACCGTCTGCAGCAGGTTGTAGAATCAGCTGTTAAATACGGACGTAAGGTTGCTGTATTTGGACGAAGTATGGATAATGCGATCAACATCGGACATGAACTCGGTTATATTAATGCACCGAAAGATACGTTTATTGATGCGCATACATTAAATAGAATGCCTGCTGATAAAGTTGTGATTTTATGTACAGGAAGTCAGGGTGAACCAATGGCTGCTCTATCTAGAATTGCCAATGGTACACACCGTCAGATTCAGATTATCCCTGGTGACACAGTTGTATTTTCATCATCACCAATTCCGGGTAATACAATCAGCGTAAACCGTACGATTAATCTTCTTTACCGCGCAGGAGCAAATGTTATTCATGGATCACTTAACAATATCCATACGTCCGGTCATGGTTCTCAGGAAGAACAGAAATTGATGCTTCGTCTGATCAAGCCGAAATTCTTCATGCCGATTCACGGTGAGTATAGAATGCAGAAAATGCATGCCAGCCTTGCCGTTGACTGTGGCGTCCCTGAGGAAAACTGCTTCCTGATGGAAAATGGAGATGTTCTAGCCTTAGGCAGCAATGAAGCAGCAATTGCAGGGAAAATTCCTTCAGGCAATGTTTATATCGATGGCAGCGGTATTGGTGATATCGGAAACATCGTTCTGCGGGACCGCCGCATTCTGTCAGAAGAAGGACTTGTTGTCGTTGTAGTGAGCCTTAACCTGAACGATCATAAGATTGCATCCGGCCCTGATTTAATCTCACGCGGCTTCGTCTATATGAGAGAATCAGGTGAACTGATTAACCAGGCACAGCACCTTCTTTACAAGCATTTAAATAAAGTTCTTGCAAATAAGACAAGCCAGTGGTCAGAAATTAAAAATGAAATTACAGATACACTTGAACCGTTTCTATATGAAAAAACGAAGCGCCGCCCTATGATCCTGCCGATCATTATGGAAGTTTCGTGATATGAGAAAAAGGATGAGACAGTAAATTGTCTCATCCTTTTTTCATTTCACTGCGCTTCAGGTGGACGCTTTCCGGACGGAGATTGCTGTGCCTCCTCGGCTTCACTGCGGGGTCTCAGCTTCCCTCTAATCGTTCCGGAGTCGCCACCTAACGCTACGCTGCACATATGACCTTTAAAAACATGAATATACTTTTCAAAATAAAGTGATTTTTATTGCCTTTTCTTATTTTCAATGTTTTCAATATTAATGGTACCTGATAAAGAAATCGATTCACTTTTTGCGATTGGTTTCGTTTAGATCGTTTATACAACATATTTTCATACTAATTAGCGTCAATTTAAAAAGGTTTGGTCACATTGACCAAACCTTTTTGTTATTGCATAACCCGCTTCTCAAAGCGGTTAATATCATTATCCGCTCCGATTACGATCAGAATATCACCTTTACGGATGACATCGTTCGCCTGTGGAGAGACGATAATGTCGTCTCCTCTTTTAATTGCTACAATATTGATGCCGTATTTTGCACGGATATCAAGTTCAATAATGGAATTGCCGATCAGCAGATTGTTTGCTGCGATTTCTACGATTGAGTGTTCATCAGATAACTCAAGATAATCAAGTACATTGTTTGAAACGATATTGTGTGCAATCCGTTTCCCCATGTCTCTCTCAGGGTGAACCACTTTATCTGCACCAATCCGCTCTAACACTTTTTCATGATAATCATTTTGCGCTTTAACAGTGATTTTCTTTACACCAATTTCTTTCAGCATAAGGGTTGTCAGTATGCTTGCCTGTATATCATCTCCGATTGCCACAATCACGTGATCAAAATTTCTGATCCCAAGACTGCGTAAAGCAGCTTCATCAGTTGAATCTGCCATGACAGCATGCGTTGCAATCGTTGCAAATTCATCGACTTTATCTTCAAACTTATCAATTGCCATTACTTCCATTCCCTGCTCAATCAGTTCACGTACAATACTGCCGCCGAAACGGCCAAGCCCAATTACTACAAATTCTTTTTTCACGGTTTTTCCCCCACTATCATGTCCTTACTTCCATTTTAGCATAGGAAATTTCAGAAAATGAGCTTATTTTTTACCTTTTACGTAATCTGCATCAAATAGGAACAATCTCATTAGCAGATAGAGTGAAGGAATCAGTAAACACAGTCCGAGTATGAATACAATGACAAGCGCTGTACCCATTGTTTCGTTTACTACACTTCCTTCAATCGTGATATACGGGTAAAGAATATAAGGCAGATGAGACGCTCCGTAGCCGAAAAACGCAAAGAAGAATTGAAGCATCACCATCAGGAATGCTGTACCATATTTCTTCTTTTGCTTAATTAAATAAACTGCTATGAGGAAAAACACAAGCGATAATCCAAACATCCACCAAAGGTCCAGTGCTCTCTCAAAGTGTTCACCATTGTGAGACCGTAATCCTGCAAAAACCAGAAGACTGGCACCAATTGTAGGTGCACTCCACCAGAGCGCAAACTTTCTCATGATTTCTCTGGAATCTTTATCTTCTGCGCGGTCTGCATAATACGTCAGAAAACTTGCACTGATAAATAAAACAGAGACAATCGCTAAGAATACAACACTCCATGAGTATGGGCTTGTAAATAACTCACCCGCAAGAAATGTCACACCATTCTCATCTTCAGTCAGGTAACCACCCTCGGAAATTGTTAGTGCAGTTGAGAGAGCTGCAGGGATTAACAGCCCTGTTGCACCATATAAGAATAAGTAAAGCGTGCTGTCTTTTGAACCGTAATTACCAAATGCATAAAATGACCCTCTGATCGCGATCAGGATAATCGCAACAGATCCGGGCAATAAAAGTGCTGTTCCATAATAATAAGCAGTATCCGGGAAGAACCCTACCAGTCCAACGAAGAAGAATACAAAGAATACGTTTGTCACTTCCCAGACCGGTGATAGATATCTGCTGATCAACTTACTCATAATATGTTCTCTTTTTGAGATTCTCGCATAATAAGCGAAGAATCCTGCGCCAAAATCAATAGAGGCGACAATTAAATAACCATACAGGAATAACCACAATACAGTAATCCCCAATACTTCTAAACTCATTTAAGTAACTCCTTCCCTCTGGCTTATTTCTTAGTTAAGTATAAGATATGGATCAGCAGACGGGGAAAATCCCCGTCCACTGCTTGTGTTCTTCACATTAACTGTCCAGCGTGCCTCCAGGGAAGCGTTTTTCAAGCTCTGCTTCAGGTGGTCTGTTCTTGAACATTCTGAGTAATACTTTCACACAGAAGAAACCAAGCACCGCATACAGTGCGAGGAACAGACCGAATGCAATACCTACAGAACTTGATGTAGTAGCAGCTTCATCCACTGTCATAATTCCTCTTAAGATCCATGGCTGTCTGCCGACTTCAGCATAGATCCAGCCAAACTCAATCGCCATCATCGCAAGCGGCCCGCTTGCAACAATACCCATCAGCAGCAGCTTATTCCATTCATTGAATCGTTTGATGAACATAAACATCACGAACAATCCGGAGATAAATAATGAGTACATCCCGATACTGACCATCAGATCGAACATGTAGTGGATCCATAGCGGCGGTCTTTCTTCTTCAGGAAACTCATTCAGACCGATAACCTCAGTATCAAACGAGTTACCCGCTAGGAAGCTTAACATACCTGGTATCCGAATCTCATTACTGATTTCACCTTCATCATTAATTGTACCGAAAACAATCAGATCCGCATTAGATTCTGTTTCGAAATGCCATTCAGCAGCAGCAAGTTTTTCAGGCTGTTCCTTAGCAAGGAATTTTGCTGACAGGTCGCCTGCAAGAGCAGTTCCCGCTGCGAAAATCAGACCTGCAACCATTGTGAGACGGAGTGCTTTTTTGTGATAATCTGTCCCTTTTTTCATCAGAATAATAAAAGCGGTAATAGCAGCCAGAATCAAAGCTGATGTCATATAGGCTGATGTAATAACGTGAAACACCTTAGTTGGTGTAGCAGGGTTAAACATCGCTGCCAGCGGGCTGATATTCACTGTTTCACCATCAATAATATCAAAGCCCTGAGGCGTATTCATAAATGCATTTACTGTAGTAATAAAGAATGCTGATAGTGATGCCCCGATAACAATTGGAATATTCAGCAGCCAGTGTAACCAGCGGTTTTTAAATCTGTCCCATGTATACAAATAGATCCCAAGGAAAATTGCTTCAAAGAAGAATGCGAATGTTTCCATAAACAGCGGAAGTGCAATGACCTGTCCGGCAACCTGCATAAAGCTTGGCCATAGCAGTGAAAGCTGCAGCCCAATCGCCGTACCGGTTACAACCCCTACCGCAACCGTAATCGTAAATCCTCTTGCCCAACGTCTGGCAAGAATCAGATAGTGAGGGTCTTTTTTCTTAATACCCATGAATTCGGCTATCGCAATCATTACTGGAATCCCAACACCAATGGTGGCAAAAATAACATGGAATATAAGGGTAGTAGCTGTTAACAGCCTACTGAGCGTAACGCCATCTAATTCCAACATGATTCCCCTCCTAAAAAACTTCATACTTGTAAATTTACTATATCACTGTTCCCCAAACATTTTACAACATTAACTGTGTATGTGATATGTTGAACATGAACAATTTGTGACATCCTTCACAAAGGTTTGAATTCAGTATATCCGCGTTCAGAATATATTTCAATTCAGAGTACTTTATTCTAATGTAAAAATTTCAGCACCTGTTCATTTTATAGACAAAAACTGACCAGAAAGTTAACCTGATCAGCTTTTGTTGAAGGTTTGAAAAGATCGACAAAGTATCGAAAGAAATAGAAAGTGCCGGATCATTCCGAAGACTCCTGCGGAAAACGATCGAGAGAGACCCCGAAGGGCAGTGGTTTTCTGCCCAAGGAGGCTCGAACGTTCGTCCGCGGAAAGCGAAGGAATGATCCGGCACGGTTTATAAGGTTCAACAATCTGATCAGATTGTTATCATCCTGTATTCTGCTGCATGGTGAACTGCGAATGAACGAGCCCCTGATAAATACCTTTATGCTTCATTAATTCATCATGGTTTCCGCTCTCCATCAGGTTCCCGTGATCAAGCACATAGATTCTGTCTGCATCACGGATTGTTGAAAGACGATGCGCAATAATAATAGCGGTTCTTCCTTTCAGCAAGGTTGCCAATGCTTTTTGAATGACCACTTCTGTTTCTGTATCAATTGAAGCAGTAGCTTCATCGAGAATAATAATTCTTGGATCTGCAAGCAGCGCTCTTGCAAATGAAATCAGCTGACGCTCTCCAACTGATAAAATATTTCCTCGTTCTTCAACCTCTGTATCATATCCTTTAGGCAGCTTCTGAATAAATCCGTGTGCACCAACCGCTTTAGCTGCTTCAATCAGCTGCTCATCCGTGGCGTGCGGGAAACCGAAACGGATATTATCCTTAATTGTACCTGAGAATATAAACGTATCCTGAAGAACAATCGAAATCTGTGAACGCAGACTTCTGAGCGACACATCCCGTAAATCATGTCCATCCATCTTAATCGAGCCCGCTGTCGGATCATAAAAGCGTGTCACCATATTGGCAATCGTTGTCTTCCCTGAACCTGTATGGCCGACCAGTGCAATCGTTTCACCCGCCTTAATATCAAGGTTGATCCCGTTCAGCGCCTTCCTGTCTCCCGAATATGCAAAATCAACCTGGTCAAACTCAATATCACCTTTGATTTTCTCAAGTTCGACTGCATGTTTCTTTTCAGCGACATTTGGCTGTTCATCTAAAAACTCAAAGATTCTTTCTGATGAAGCCATCCCCATCAGCAGCTGGTTATACACCATCCCAAGTCTTGAGATCGGCTCCCAGAACATTCCGATTAAAAAGGCAAATGTAACAAATTCCCCGATCTCAAGATTACCTCCCTGAATCAGAGTTGCACCATACCAGATCAAAATTGCTGAACCGACTGCATTCGTCATTTCAACTAGCGGTCTGAATGTGGCATTTTTCTTTGTCGCATCTCTCCAGCTGTCAAAGGTTTCATGGTTAACACCCTGGAAATACTGGGCATTTTCTTTTTCCTGGGTGAATGACTGGGTAATTCTCATCCCCTGCAGACTTTCGTTCAGATGCGAATTCAGCTTGGACTGCTTCAGACGTACTGTTTGCCACGAACGTCTGATCTTTTTACGCAGCTTCGTTGAAATAAAGAACATTGCAGGAAGGACAATCATGACTGCCATTGCCAGCTCCGGACTGATTGTAAACAGGACAATAAAGATCCCGATCAGCATAAGGATATCCATCAGCAGGTTAATCACACCGTTCGTAAATAACTCCTGAAGTGAATTAATATCATTCATAATTCTTACAAGGATTGAACCGGCTGATCTCTGATCGAAGAAGCGGTTACTCAGCCACTGAACATGTGTAAAAAGATGCTTACGCAAATCATAAATTACACTTTGACCAAGAATATTCATCCATTTGATCCTGAATACATTCGCGATGTAATTAATGATATAAAGTCCCGCGATGACTCCGACAAGCTGCATCAGCAGGTCCCCGTCTCTGCCGGCAATTGCTTCATCAATGACATACATCCCGATCAGAATTGGTATCACAAGTCTCACTGCTGTCGTGATCAGGACCATGATGATTGATAACGGGAGAAGCTTTTTTGAATAAGGCTTCAGATATCTCAGCAGTCTCCAGAGCTGCAGCCAGTTAAATGGTTTTTCAA
The DNA here is from genome assembly GCF_034427455.1 of Jeotgalibacillus haloalkalitolerans. Classification (NCBI taxonomy): domain Bacteria; kingdom Bacillati; phylum Bacillota; class Bacilli; order Caryophanales; family Caryophanaceae; genus Jeotgalibacillus; species Jeotgalibacillus haloalkalitolerans. Next base: position 35,706 of record NZ_JAXQNN010000004.1, read on the forward strand.
TTACCTGATCGGTGGAGTATTTAAATCTGTTTTGAATCCTCTTTTGTGCTTCGCTATTCATCTTTTCACCTCGTTCCCGTTGCAGAAAGTGATTTCTGATCTTTATACTGGATGTCATAAATTCTCTTGTATTGTCCTTCAAGTCCGATTAATTCGTCATGTGTTCCGCGATGGGTGATCTCCCCGTTATCAAACACAAAAATCTCATCTGCATGCTTTAAAGAAGAAATACGGTGGGCAATAATAAATGTCGTCCGCCCCTTCATGACTTCCTTCAATGCTTTCTGGATTTTAAATTCTGTCTGCATATCAACTGCACTTGTTGCATCATCAAGAATTAAAATACTCGGGTCAAGACAGATTGCACGTGCAATTGCAATCCTCTGCTTTTGTCCGCCTGACAGACCGAGTCCTCTTTCTCCAAGCATCGTATCGTAACCTTCAGGCATTTCCATAATGAAATCATGAGCTTCAGCTTTCTTCGCTGCATCAATGATTTCATCCATTGTAGCTTCAGGTCTTCCAAAAGCAATATTTGCTTTAATCGTTGATGAAAACAGAAATGATTCCTGAAGCACGAACCCTACATTTTTACGCAGGGATCTCAGCTTATAATCACTTACTTCCTTCCCATCTATCATGACTGATCCTTCTGTAGGCTCATAAAACCTGGTCATAAGCTGCGTCACACTTGTTTTCCCTGATCCGGTAGCGCCGATTAACCCGACTGTCTTTCCACTATCAACCTTAAACGATACATTGTTAATCGCTTTTTCATCATCAGCGGTATATTGAAGTGTCACGTTTTTAAATTCCACTTCTCCTGAAGAGCGTGTCATATCAATTGCATCCGGCTTTTCTTTAATGGTCTCCTCTGCCTCAAGAATCTCAAGTAAACGTTCACCTGAAGCCTTTGATTGTGAAAACTGATTAATAGTAAAGCCAAGGTTCATAATCGGCCAGATAATAAATCCGACAAGGCTGTAAAAGGCTGTAAGCTCACCAGCTGTCAGGCTGTCATTGACGACAAGGTATCCACCGTAACCAAGAAGCATAATCACGCTGACGTTTCCTAAGAATTCCATGAGCGGGAAATACTTTGCCCACACATCTGAAGTAAATAGGTACTTTTCTTTGTAATCCTGATTCGAACTGTTGAATTTATTAATCTGGTGCTCTTCCCTCGATAATGACTTTACTGTGTTGATCCCGCTGATATTTTCCTGCACATTTGTATTCAGCTTCCCAAACGATTTTCTGACACCCCTGAATGCCGGGTGTACTTTCTGGTCGAATTTGTATACAGCAATTGCAAGAAATGGAATAGAGAGCATCGTAACAATGGTTAAAGGAACTGAGTAATAAAGCATAACGCCTGTTGTGACAACTAACAAAAGCACAAGTCTGATCAGTTCCGCAAACCCGAATGAAAGGAAAAAGCGGAACCCTTCCACATCCGCAGTCAGTCTGGACATGATATCACCGGTTTTTGCATTGTCATAATACTGAAACGGCAGGCTCTGAAGCTTGTCATAAAGCTTTTCACGAAGGTCATAGACTGCAATGATGCCAAATAAATCTCCATTATACTGGGAAATAAACGTTGCAACCCCCTTCACTGCCATGATCGCAATAAATCCAAATGCCAGATATGGAATCAGATTATATCTGCCTTCTCCTACAACATCATCAATTGTAATCTGCAATATAATTGGATAAACAATTGTAATCAGCGTCATCACAAATAAGAAAATAATTGATAGTATAAAGTGGCGTTTATGAGGCCAGTAAAATTCTTTTAACTTTTTAAACACATCCATCGTTTATCCCTCCTTTTCAAATTCCTTCTATATAAATAGACACCTATTAAATATATCGGTTTTCGAAATATTTTTCCACCTTTATTTGAATTTTTTCTCATTTCTTACTATTGTCATTGTATCTACCCGAAAATAAAAAAAGATCAGCCCGCAGGCTGATCTTTCATCGTTCATTTGGATTAAAGTGTTTTTTGACCCGGCTTCCAGTTTGCTGGGCAAAGTCCACCAGTTTGAAGTGCCTGAAGTACACGAAGTGTTTCGTCTACGTCACGGCCGATGTTGTTGTGAAATACTGTCTGATACATAAGCTCGCCTTCAGGGCTGATGATGTAAAGTCCGCGAAGTGCAACACCTTCATCTTCAATCAGTACGCCATATTCGCGTGAAACCTGATGATTCGTATCAGCTGCAAGTGGATAGTTCAGATCACCAAGACCATTGTCTTTGCGCTGTGTATTGATCCATGCAAGGTGTGTGTGGATTGTATCAGTAGAAACTCCGATTACCTCAGCATCAAGGTCTTCGAATTCGTCATAACGGTCTGACATTGCAGTGATTTCTGTTGGACATACAAAAGTGAAGTCCATTGGATAGAAGAATAAAACTGTCCATTTATCTTCTTTCATGTTTTGTTCAAGGCTTACTTTTCCAAATTCTTTGTTAGCAAGTACTGCATCCATTTCAAATCTTGGCGCCTGCTTGCCTACCATACGTTCTGCCATCAAAAATCCCTCCAGATAAAAATACATTTTGGAACGGTAAAACCGATTCCCTTTAAAACTCACGATTCTCATGATAATATACTGCATTTGAATAGTCAATTTTATTAAAGAATTAGTGTAATTCGGTAAAGAATTCTTGATTCAAGTTTTCACGTTTGTTATAAGGGTATAGTGGGATGATAGACCAGCATGTTCACGAGAAAGGATGACAGTCATTGGATTATTTGTTTAACTTAAGCGCACTTGGCGCAAGGCTTGCTGAATATGAATGGGGTGCCCTGTTCATCGAAATCGGGATTGTTGCATTAAAATTAATAGGGATCCTGATTGTATACTTAATCGTCAGAGCGATTGGTAACAGAGTGCTATCAGGTATTTTTGCTAAATACGAGAGCAAAGAGAATATTTCGGTCGGCAGAGCCCGTACATTAGAAAGCCTAACCAAAAATGTATTTGGCTATGCATTACTCTTTATATTAATTGTAACCATTTTACAGCTTGTAAATATCGATGTGACAGCGCTGATTGCTGGTGCTGGAATCGTCGGACTTGCAATCGGATTTGGTGCCCAGGGGCTTGTAAGTGACGTAGTAACAGGATTCTTTATTCTGCTCGAAAAGCAGATTGATGTCGGTGATTATATTACAACCGGAGAGTTCTCAGGAATTTGTGAAGAGGTAGGCCTGAGACAGACAAAGATCAGAGGATTTGACGGCACACTTCACTTTGTACCTAACCGTGAAATTACGAGCATGAGTAATCACTCACGCGGTAATATGCGCGCAATGATTGATATTGGTATTTCATACGATGATGATATTGATAAAGCGATCAAGGTTCTCCAGGACGTGTGTGATGAAGTAGCAGCTTCAAATACCGCAATTCTGGACGGACCTAACGTAGTCGGTGTTCAGGAGCTTGGATCATCTGACGTTGTGATCCGTGTCATTGGGCAGACGGCTAATATGGAACAGTGGGCTGTTGAGAGAGAGCTAAGGAAAGCAATGAAAGAAGCACTTGACCGCAACGGCATTGAGATTCCGTATCCGCATCAGGTATATGTTCAAAAAGAAGCGTAATGTAAAGAGCCTGGGACACTGTCCCAGGCTCTTTAATTGTATCGCTGCACTTCACTTACAGCAAAAAATTTAGTATTTTACCAGCTTCTATTGCTTTGTCACTGCGTTTTTACTTCTCAAATAATCTGTAATGAAGCTGATTGCCGGTTCAATCGCTTGCTCATCCGGATTAAGCTTTGAATGATGCAGACCATACTCAGACCCTACGCCGAGCCAGAACATGAATCCAGGGATTTCTTTAAGGAAATAACCAAAGTCTTCTCCTGTCATCGCTTTTTCACATTCAATACACTTAATACCCTGATGGTTTTCTGCAAACGTCATAAAGTCTTCAGTCAGCTGATGGTCATTGTACACCATATAATAAGGCTGATTAAACTCCACCCTCACTTCACAGTCAAATGCTAATGCGATACCGTCACAAATTGCCTTTACCCTCGTTTTTAATGTTTCCATGACATCCGGATCCAGACTTCTCATTGTTCCATTTAATTCAGCGGTTTCAGCAATAATGTTTCCGATGGTTCCCGCTTCGAGCTTCCCTACCGTTACAACCGCACTGTTCAGCGGGTCAATTGATCTGGAGACAATTGACTGCAATTGTGTGATCAGATGCGCACCAGCAACAATCATGTCTTTTGTTTTATGTGGATATGCCGCATGTCCGCCTTTTCCGGTCAGGGTAATTTTCAGTTCTGAAGTATTAGCAAAGAGAAGCCCTTTTTTCACGGCTATTTCTCCTGCCTGATATTCAGGTGCAATGTGAAGCCCCATTATCTCATCCGGCATCCACTCTTTCATTTCCTGTGAATGCAGCATACGCTCCGCTCCGCCTGGTCCTTCTTCTGCAGGCTGAAAAATGAACAGAATATTGTCATGTAACGGTTCGTTCGCAACAGTAGAAAGTACCCCAAGTGCGATACTCATATGAAAGTCATGTCCACATGCGTGCATGAACCCCTGATGCTCTGATGTAAATGGGAGTCCGGTCTGTTCTGTAATCGGCAGACCGTCTATATCAGTTCTGTAAGCCAGTGTCCTTGGCGAATTCCCTTTTCCTCTAACCAGCACGAAGATTCCCGTTTCCCATTTCTTGATCGAGAGGTGATCCTGCGGCAATTTTTCTATAAAGTTAAGCAGATATTGCTGGGTTTTGAATTCCTGATATCCGACTTCAGGAATTTTATGAAGGTCTCTGCGGACCTGGATAAATGATTCCATTTTAATGCACCTTTCCAACCTGTAGTTTTTAATCATGAAAAAAACGCAGAATGTCATCTGCGTTTTTTAAAGCAGCTATTACAGCTGACGTAGTTCCTGCTTGATTTCTGTTTTAGACTTTGTCTTTTCATCAATTTTTTTCAGGACTTTGGCAGGTGTTCCTGCAACCACTGTATATGGCTCTACGTCTTCAATAACGATCGCACCAGCAGCAACAACTGCACCCTTACCAACTGTTACGCCTTCAAGTACAACTGCGTTTGCTCCGATTACCACATCATCTTCTACGATGACAGGCTTTGCAGATGGCGGCTCGATTACACCCGCAAGTACAGCACCTGCACCAATATGGCAGTTCTTACCGACTGTTGCGCGTCCACCTAATACTACATTCATGTCAATCATTGTACCCGAACCGACAACTGAACCGATGTTGATTGAAGCACCCATCATGATCACTGCATTATCACCAATCTCAACCTGGTCACGAATAATGGCACCCGGCTCAATACGCGCTTTGATATTTTTCATATCGAGCATTGGGATTGCAGAGTTTCTGCGGTCATTTTCTACAACATAATCCCAGATTTGATCAGTGTGCTTCTCAAGTGCCGGCTGTATATCAGCCCATTCACCGAAAACAACTCCTGAACCTTCAGATAAAAAAGTCTGTGATTCGTCTCCAAAGTTAATTTTGTGAAGGTCAGCACCTTTCACATATACTTTTACAGGCGTTGATTTCTTCGCATTCTGTATATAAGAAATAATTTCATTTGCATCCATTGTATTCATTTGAATTCCCCTCTCAATCTTTTGTATAAGTATTCAACTGACTTTTACTTTATCAGATCACCGTACCACAACACAAGTAATCAATATTAGAAAAATCAATTAAATTTTATGTGGTTTATCCAAATGCTTTTGTACTGATTCAATAAAAGCTTCGACCTGCGGGAGTTCGAAGGCTGACTGGTAACCAATCAGCCAAGTATCTCTCTTTAATGTCTGGTCTTCTGTATGAAGTGGTGTGCAAAAGACACTTTCATAACCAGTCAGTGTAATGGATGGCAGGATCGCATAACCGATTCCGTTAAGTGCCATTTGTTTGCAGGTCTCTATCTGATCGACAAGGATGTTCTGACGGGGTGAGATCTGAAACTGTCTGCTCCACCATTCCTGTATCTCCTGATAATATGTTGAATCGCTTTTGAACTGGATAAATGGTCTGTTAGTCAGGTGAAGGTCTTCAATACGTTCGATCTCTTTATCCACCAGATAAAGCTGATCCTGAAACAGATGCATTTTCGGTCCTTTCCAGTCAGGAGTCCCCCGGATAATCCCAATATGAACCTCACCATTATAGACAGCCTGCAGGATTTCACTGCTCCAGCCGGTCATCAGTGAGATTCTGGCATGAGCATGTGTCTCAACAAAATCTTTCAGGACTTTAGGCAGCCAATTCTGTCCGACAATCGATGCGCAGGCAATTTTCAGTGTTCCGTAAACTTTCGTATCCATTGCAAGGATCTGTTCTTTGACAGCTTCTTCTTTTTTCATGATCTCCCTCGCCATGGCAACAATCATTTCGCCGGCAGGCGTCAATGTTAATCCCTTTTTCGAACGGATAAATAATGGCTTCTGCCACTCTTTTTCAAGCGTCTGTAAACGCTGGGAAAGGGCGGGCTGGGACACAAACAGCCTCTCAGCAGCTTTTCTCATATTCATTTCTTCTGCCAGAACATCAAGCATACGATAATCTGAATGGTTCATAATTCATACATCCTATTCTTTTCGGGGTAAAAACAGTATAAAAAACAGACTGATCACAGCAAATGCAAAAACAATAAAATAGACTATATTCAATCCGTCTGTCATTGCAAGCTGCAGCTGCTCAAGAACACCGGGTTCAATTTGACTTCTCTGCTCCGCTTCAAGAAGGCGGTTCACCGCGTCAACTCCCAGAGACTGCACCGCAGGATTTTCACTTTCCTCGAACGTTGAGCGGATCGATGAGTTCAGAATTCCCCCAAGCAGAGCGACGCCGACAGTGCTTCCGAGGTTTCTCATAAACATATTGGCGGCAGTTGCTGCACCGCGTAAATTCCATGGGACTGAACTTTGAATTGATACAATGAAAGAGGTTGTTGTGAGCCCCATTCCCACACCAACAAAAAATGAAGAAATCGCAGGCCATAATGGACCATATTCAGGTTTCATCAGAACAAAGAGTAATGAACCAATGATTAATGAAATCCCGCCGATCAGGCTTGTACGATAATAACCGATTTTAATGAGCAAACGCCCTGCAACCGTAGCTGCAATTGGCCACCCGATAGACATTGCAGTGAGTGTAAACCCTGCAATGCTCGCACTTTCCCCCATCACACCGGTTACAAAAGCCGGCAGGTAACTTGAAATCCCGATCAGCAGCACGCCAGTCGTCAATGATACAATATTTGCAATAAATATCGCACGGTTTTTCCAGATTGAAAAAGGCATCATCGGATCAGGAGCCTTTAATTCGTGACGGACAAAAAGAATGATAATCAGCGCTGATAATGCAGCCATGATCATTGCAGTTGGTGACAGCCATGGAATAGAAATACCGCCTTCTACGAACAGATACAAAAGAATGGTTAATCCTGCTGATAGAAGTACTGCACCTTTATAATCTATTGGGGATGTATTTTTTTCTACGTTTTCCTTTAAGAATATCCATAATACTGTTAATGATAAAATGCCAAGCGGAACATTGATCCAGAATACATATTGCCATCCAATCGTCTCTACCAGAAGACCTCCGATCGCCGGGCCCATCACAGCAGATATTCCCCAGACACTTGACAGGTATCCCTGAATTTTTGCCCGCTCTTCTTTTGAATAAATATCACCGACAATGGTTGAGGCAATCGGCATTACTGCACCGGCGCCAAGTCCCTGAATAAAACGGAAAGCAATCAGCCATTCCATCGATTCAGCAAAGCCGCACAATATAGATCCAATTAAAAACAGTGACATGCCCAGTGTCAGTACAGGTTTTCTGCCAAAAATATCAGAAAGCTTACCATATAATAATACAGTGACCGTACTCATTAACAAATAAGATGAAAAAACCCAGCTATATAGCTGGAATCCTCCCAAATCAGCTGTAATTGCAGGCATTGCAGTCGAGACAATTGTTGCTTCAATTGCCCCGACAAACATTGCCAGCATCACTGCTGCTAATATAAATGGACGAAATTTTAATTCACGGTGCTCATGAACTGATTGTGACATTGATAAGCTCCCTTGACGTTACGAACGCTGAATTTGTTTATGAATATGTCTTTGCAGCTGCTTTAACATTACTCTTCTTGTCAGCAGCCCTTCAAAATATCCTTCAGGGCTCATGACACATACAAATGGATGGTCTACGAGGAGGTTAAGTGCAAATTGAAACTGATCTTCTTTTTTCAGTGAGGGAATATCTGAGCGCATGACATCTCTCACTTTTTTTTCATTTAATCTGCTAAATTCTATTTCTTCAAGTCCGAGCATTGAATCTGTAATCATCTGAACACTGATCAGACCTTTCAGATGATAAGAAGCATCAAGTACCGGAATGGAAGAGTAACCACTTTTCGTCAGAACAAGTAATGCATGTTCAGCTGTATTCATCTCCTGAACATGCGCTATTTTATCAGACGGAATAATATATTGACTGATTGACGTCTCCAAGAATTCTTTATGCTCTGTTGTTAACATGCGTTAAACCCCTTTTACAAAATCTCTCTTCACACATCATAACATAATCAGCCGCTCAGCCCACTATGCAGCTGACGGATTATCTAAAAAAATCCAAAAAAAAACCGGTTAGCCCGGTTTCTTCATTACGCCTGATTATTGTTTTCTTCCTGAAGTAATTCATAGATCTCAATAGCAGTCATATCAATATTGTCAAAAGGATACTTTTGCGGTTTTTGATCTTTATCATACACTTCAAGTTCGAACGTATCATTTGTGCCAAAATATTTAACCTGACACACTCTTTTACCGTTCAATTCGAAAAAGCGGGAAGGAACTTCACCTGATTGATCCTGCTCCTGCAATGTTTTAAGTCTTTGAATAATACCCATCAGTTGAGACATGTGGTATTCTCCCTTCTGTTTGTTGATCATTTCATTATAACATTTGATGAGGAATAACAGATGATGAAGTTTTGATCAAATCTCCATCATCTTTCCCGTATTCGGCTCTAACAAAACAAAGAATACTATAACACACATCTTCAACTCATAACAGCGCAAATTCAGGATCAGGCAAAAGAGCCTGCAAATTCTTTGACAGCATCCGTTATTTGCGGGAAACTGTTAGTAGAGACAAATCGTTAAAAGGAAGTGAGCAGCGTGCAAAAAGTAACTTTGTACACTCAGCCTCAGTGCCCGCCGTGTGAAATTGTCAAACGTTTTTTCAAAGCTAATGATATTCAATTCAGTGAAATAAATATTAAAGAAGATCTTTCATCTCAGGAATATATGATAAAAACGCTGGAGTCATATTCGACCCCAACGGTTCTAATAGATGATCATGAAGTCGTAAGAGGGTTTAACCTTGAAGCGCTGGCGGAAAAACTGAATATTTCATGTGATTAAACCGGCTGATGCCGGTTTTTTTCATATCATGTAATATAAAATGATCCCAACACCGGCAATACCGGCGATGCTGTAAATAATAATAACCGGATTAAAAAGAACCGGATGATTGCTTACTTCATCAGACACTTCGTCACGCTCGCTTTTTTTATTTGCGGCCTGTAAGGTACCTGCAAGTCCAATGACACAGATCAGGATGACAACTGAAATTGTGATAATTGTAATCATGTGATCCCCACCTTTAGTATCAGCGTGGTTAAAGCTTGATGATAGCGGAACGCATCCAGAGATCTGGCACTGTCATCAACAGCATCATAATTGATAACCTTAACCACCGCTTATTCTTTAGTACTAAGATGGTCGATTCTGATAAAATTATACATTCAGTACGATTAACCTCTCGTGCACGTTAAAAAGGAAATGCATTCAGCCATTGTCCACCATCGAGTGTGACACATTCTCCATTCATATAAGCGGCGTCTTCTGAAAGCATAAATGCTGCCAGTCCTGCAATCTCTTCAGGCTTACCAAGCCTCTTTAACGGCACACTTTGTAATGTCCGTTTTGCTGCCTCTTCAGATTCAAAGAGCTTTTCTGCTCCACCGGTTCTCTCAATTGGGCCAGGTGCAATGGCATTCGCTCTGATTCCGTATTTATGTCCCCATTCAACAGCAATGGTTCTTGTCAGAGACAGTACACCGGCTTTTGCAGCTGCCGAGTGGGCAACACCAGCACCTGCATTCCACGCATATGTAGCAACCATATTAATGATAACACCCTTGATCTGATGCTTGATCCAATAATCACCGACTGCTTTTGTACAATTGAAAGTCCCATTTAACACAATATCAATGACAGATCTCCAGGCATTAGCAGACATTTTTTCAACCGGACAAATAAAGTTACCGGCTGCATTATTAATGAGCCCGTCTACTGTACCGAATTTACTGACTGCTGCTTCTACCATCTGTTCAGCCATCTCAAGCTCACGGACATCCATTTGAAAATACTCAACGTTTGATCCGATTTCTTCGACTGCTGCCTTCAGCTTTTCTTCATCCCGTCCTGTAATTAAGACTGAGTTCCCATCATCTGCAAGCCTTTTTGCCATATACTTCCCCATACCATTTGAACCACCGGTTACGATATATACTTTTCCCATCTGAACCCCTCCTGAAATTTAATGAATGATTATTCATTCATTATACTATCTGTTGAAGGGACATTCAATTTTTTCCTTCATAATCTTTTTTTATAAAACAAAAAAACTGATCCAGCCTTTTAGGCCAAATCAGTTTACTGATGGTGATCCTGATGAATTGTGTTTTTGTGATGCAATTTTGCGATTGCTCGCACAATTGTTTTCTTTTTATTAAATCCAGTTGCAGCAACATGCTCTTTGTTCAGTTCTGCATAGACTGTACCTTTTGAATTTTCTTCATTAAAACCTTCTATATATACTGTGATCACACCCGATGTTACTGGAATACGAAGGATATTCAGCGTCAGCCCTTTTTTCAATTGAAAAAGCTCCTTTAGTAAAATACTTAATTTCTGCACAACAGCTTTACAGTAAACTACTAAAAGGAAAATGTCAATGTATCTTTCACACAATGTCGAGCAGCTTTCTCTCCATTTCTGCAGAAGGCAGGGGTTTACTGAAAAAGTATCCCTGTCCCTTTTGACAGTGCTCTTTTCTTAAAAATAATACCTGCGCCATTTCTTCAACTCCTTCTGCCACAACTTCAAGTCCAAGGCTGTGTGCAAGGTGGATAATTGTCTTAGTAATTGCTGCATCCTTATGTTCTGACTGTATCTCCCTGACAAATGACTGATCAATTTTCAAAATATCAATCGGGAAAAGTCTAAGGTAATTTAAAGACGAGTATCCTGTTCCAAAATCATCAACTGATATTTTCACACCAATTTTCTTCAGCTTTTTCAACATAATCAATGTGGTGTTCATATTACTCATTGCACTTTCTGTAATCTCAATTTCAAGCAGACTTGCATCAACATGGTACTTTTTCAATGCATTCATAATCACCTGATCAAAATCCGTCTGCGCAAACTGTTTTGGAGATATATTGACAGCAATACGTATATTGTTGATTCCCTGTAATGACCATGTCTGAAGCTGCTGGCAGGCCTGGTCGATCACCCAGGCACCAATAGGATGAATCAGTCCATTTTCTTCTGCCATCGTTATAAATTCTGATGGCGGAACAGCACCGAATTTTCTATTATTCCATCTGAGCAGCGCTTCAATACTTGAGATCTCACCATTTTGCAGATCCACCTGCGGCTGATAATGAAGACTCAGTTCATTCAGTTCAATCGCTCTTCTGAGATGTGTTTCCATAATCATTTTATCAGGAAATGCCTGTGTCATTTCATTATGATAAAAGCTGACAACTGATCCATCTGCTTTTTTAACAGTATGTAATGCCTGCGCTGCTCGATTAATCAGCACTTCACTTTCAATACCATCCTGAGGGAAAATACTGATGCCAATTCGTGCTGATACAAAGTATTCCTGCTCATTAATATTAAAAGGCTGCTGAAATAAGGTCAGGACATGATCAGCAAACTCTTTTGTTTTATTATGAGTCGTCTGCTGCAGCAGGTATACAAATTCATCCGCATTCATCCTGTATAATGAGTCTCCCTCATTCAGAAGGGTTCTCAGTCTTCCTGCCACTTTTTTCAGCAGCTCATCACCAGCGTTAAAGCCAAGTGTATTATTCAGCTTTTTAAAGTTATCAAGATCAAGACATAAAACTGCATGTGTATCCTTTGTCAGCTCTGATAACTCATCAATTTGATGCCCGAACGCCTGACGATTAAACAGTCCTGTCAGCCTGTCATGCGAATATAAGAAATTCATTTTTTCCTTTGTTTCCTGTTCACTTGTCGCATCTCTGACAATCATGTATACACCTTTGGCATGACCCTGAACAATGATTGGGACAAATTTCGTGTGAACCACAATCGCAGCACCTTCTGCAGTTACAGCAGGAACGAAATGGACTTCATGAGGACCTTCTTTAATCGCTTTTTGTATACAACTTTTCACATTAAAAGATGTCCGGTTTGAAAATAAGGATGTGACAGGCTGATCTACAAGCCGTTCAGTCTCCAGTGCAAATGTTCCTGCAGCAGCTTCATTCACTGATGTAATAACGCCGTTCTCTGATAATGTCAGCACTGCATCCAGGTTATGCTGGATAATTGATTGATAATGCTCATGCAGGTTTCGCAGTTTATTTTTTTCATTCTCTTCCTCTGTTACATCACGCACAACTGCCACAATATAGCGCCGCCTACTGTCAGCATCTGAAAGTGCTGATAAATTCGTTTCATAGTATTTTCTTTCTCCGTTGACATACAGCAGATCCCGGTACCGGAAATCTTTATCAAGACTTTGTGCATGTCTGTATAAATTAATCAGCCTTCCGCTCATGCTGCCCATCACTTCCTGGAGGGTCTTATCCAGCAGATCCTCAATTTTTTTATTAACGATACCAAGGGCAGCCTGATTGGCGTACTTATATTTAAATCCTCCATCCACTTCTTCCATAATGAATACTGCATCTGCAATATGCTCTGTAATAATGACTGAAAGCATATCAAATATATGAGAAGAAAAATTCATTTTATCATCAAATGACTGTATGCGTGGGGTATCCATGGGTCCATCCTTCCAATAACCGTACTATCTTAATCATTCCAAATTTTATTTTTAAAGTCAATCACTTTATGAAACTTTAGTATTACATACAAATAGTTATTTATACTCACTATTCTTCCCCTTCTGTAATTCTATATGCCTCCATCAGGCAGATTTTTTGAGCGTTCACTTCCGGCTTGTCATTACGCTCAATGTAAGTATAAATCCCATTCTTATCCTGAACCCTTGCTTTCATATTATCTGCAAGCTGCAAATCGAGAATTCTTTTAACCCTGTCTTTATGAAGCTGCTCAGTTACAGGGAAAAGTAACTCTACCCGTTTATCCATATTACGTGTCATCATATCCGCTGATGAGAGCATACATTTTTCTTCTCCGTTATGATGAAAATAATAGATCCTGCTGTGTTCAAGAAATCTCCCTACAATACTCCTTACAGAAATATTTTCACTCACACCTTCTACTCCGGGTCTTAAACAGCAGATTCCACGGATAATCAGATCCACCTTTACACCCGCAGCAGATGCTTCGTAAAATTTCATAATAAGCGGCTTGTCAGTCAGAGAGTTCATTTTAGCTATAATATGCCCATTTTTATGTTTTTTATGAAATGAAATCTCATGATCAATTAACCCGATAAATGAATCACGGATAGAAAACGGTGCAACGATTAAATGATGGTAGGATGGCTTTTCAGTATAACCGCTCAGATAGTTGAAGAAATTTGTCGCATCAGTGCCAAATTTTCTTTTGGTCGTAATAATCCCCATATCAGTGTAAATTTTAGCCGTCTGATCGTTATAATTTCCCGTTCCGAGATGAACAAACCTTTCAATTTTCTGATCTTTTTTACGGACGATCAGTGTGATTTTGCTGTGCGTTTTTAAAAATGTCATACCATAGATCACGTGGCAGCCTGCTTTTTCAAGTTCCTTTGCCCACTGCACGTTATTTTCTTCATCGAACCTGGCTTTCAGCTCAACAAGCACGGTGACCTGTTTACCATTTTCAGCAGCTTTTTTCAGTGCATTAATAATTGGAGAACCACCACTTACCCGGTAAAGTGTCTGCTTGATCGCTAACACATCAGGATCTTCAGCAGCTTCATCAATGAAGTCAACGATCGGATTAAACGATTCATATGGATGGTGAAAAAACAAATCACGCTTTAACGCCTTATCAAAAATATTCTCTCCTGGCTGAAGATCCCCGGGAGGCTGTGGAATAAATGATTCAAATATCAAGTGATCTTTATCTTTTGAGCAGTTTTTAATAAAGTCAAACAGAAATGTTAAGTCCAGCGGTCCCCTGATTGTATAAATATCATTCTCTTCAATTTCAAGCTCCGATGATAACATGGCAAGCAGTTTGGGCGGTGCTTCATCATATTCAATTTCCAGACGGACAGCCGCCCCCCATTTTCTTTTTTTCAACTCTTTCTCAATTTCAAGCAGAAGATCACGTGCCCCTTCTTCGTGAATCGTCAAATCAGCATTCCTTGTGATTCTGAACAGCAGGCTTGCATTGACCTGATAGCCGACGAATAACCTGTTTAAGAAGTACTTAATGACATCTTCAAGGAGAATACATTCAAATCCTGTGATGGAAGGCAGCCTGATATAACGCGGCAGGACTGAGGGCACCTGCACAATCGCAACCTTTTTTTCGTGATGCTTACTTGCCAGCTCCACCATAATATTTAAACTTTTATTTAATAAAATCGGAAATGGCCGGTATGCGTCTACCGCCAGCGGAGTCAGGACAGGAAACACCTGCTCCTTAAAAAAGTGTTCAATAAAAGTCAGCTGCTTGGATGACAGGTCATCAATGATCCTGAACGAGATATCTTCTTTACCCAATTCCTTTTTTAGTGTAGTAAATGTTTGATACTGAAGTTTAACAAGGTGATGCGTCTTTTCTGAAATAGCACTGAGCTGCTGTTTTGGCGTCAGCCCGGCTTTGTTCTCAGGCTTAGTAAAATTTGCCTTCACCTGATCTTTCAGGCCGGCTACCCGTACCATATAGAATTCATCAAGGTTTGAGCTAAATATCGAGAGAAACCTCAGGCGCTCAAGCATTGGATTTGTCATATCAAAAGACTCTTCCAGAACTCTCTGATTGAACGCCAGCCAGCTTAGTTCACGATTATTAAAGTATTCCGGCTTACTGAATTTTTTATCCTGATGTCCCATATTGATCTCTCCTAAACTTTCTGTGTAATCGGAATAAAGTCCAGTACAATCGTTTTCTTCAACGTTTTTTCTAAATGTTTTTTCTGTTTACCTGCCTGATATTCTTCAGCCAGTGTTCTCCCTTCTGCATACAAGCGTAAATGCAGCTCATCACCTTTTCTTCTCATCTCAATCTGATTGACCAGATTTCTTTTCGAACCATTAAGACTATAAGCAAGCTTAATAATTGAGCCGATCAGCCGGATTTCATGCAGCTCTTCATCACTGAACCAGTCGTCAAACGGTTCCAGAAACTGATTGAACATTGATTTACTCTTAAAGGAAGCAGCCAGTGCAAGTGCAATACGGTCTTTATGTAATACGCCATCAATTGACCGATTTGCAATGATATAAAAAGTATGCTGACTGCTTGAATCAGAATCAATATATTCACCAAGATAATATAGAAAAGCAGCTCTCTTCAGTAGCTGTAGACCCTTTTCAGTCTCCTTCAGTTCACCAAGTGCCCCAAGGTGAGAATATAATTCAGAAGCAAGCGAGATCATATACTCAGCTTCTTCACGCTCAATTGCATAATCAAATGCCAGCTCCTTCATACTCGATAAAAACACTTTTTCTTTATCCAGTGGAGCAGCATATTTCTTCATTAACTCCTTAAACACAATGCCGTCCCTCAAGCCCTTTCTGCTGAACATAAATCCTTTGGCATCCACAATGTCATAGAGCTCACAGAACACCTGGGAAGCCGGCGCAATAATATCTGTCCGGTCACTTGATAGTCCGTCAAGCTTTTCAAGTTCCTCCTCTGTCATCTCAATAAGCTCATCATTTACTTCCTGAAGGTTTTTTTCTGTCATCCAGTATTGATGGACACCTGCAATCGGGTAATTCACAGACTGCTGATGGATCTGCGCAATATTTCTCGCACTTCCGCCAATCGCAACAATCGGTACTTTTTTATCCGAAAGCCATTCAAGACTTAAGAAGGATTCCCTGATAAATTTAATTAATTTTTTCCTTTCACTTTTCGTGATCTGCTCACCCGATACAAAATCCTTTTTCAGTGAAACAGCACCAAAGGGAAAGCTATGTGAATGCTGAAGCTGCTTATGTTCATAATAAGTCACCTCTGTACTGCCGCCACCGATATCAATCGTTACTGCTGACATCACAGGAGTTGAGTGCACGACAGCCAGATATCCAAAATAAGCTTCTTCCTCTTCAGTTAAAATCTTAATGCTGATGCCGGTTTTCTTTTTCATACTGCTGACAATTTCATCACTGTTTTCAGCCTGGCGCACCGCAGCCGTCGCTGCTGCTCTTACATCTTTTATCTGATGAAAATCAATGATCTCATTAAATGCCAGAAGTGCTTCTTCAAGAATGGCCGCCCCCTCATCGGTCAGGTTCTGCTGATCATCGAGATACATTTTCAAACGGGCGACTGTTTTAATGTTTTCGATTTCTTTCATCCCTTTGTCAGGATCATATTCATAGAGGACCAGTCTGATTGTATTTGAACCGATATCAATTACAGCCGTTTTATTCTTCAACCTGCATCACGCTCCAGCTTTAAATTTTCAATTATTTAAGGTATACTTGTCCAAATCAACTAAAAAGGTGAGTGAAAAAATGAGTGACCCCTCAGAACTTTCTTCAGAGAAAATTGCCCAGGCAATATTTACAGTGAACAAACACGCAAAAACAGCACCGGATTCAAGATTTCTTTATCAAATGAAAAAAGCTGCAATCGACCAGATGCTGAAAGAAGGTAAAGCAAAGAAAGTCGGACTTCAGTATTCAAGGAACCCGGGACTCAGCCAGCAGCGTTCAGACTTACTTGTAGAATGTGCAAACTATATGTTTCACATCCCTCCCCAAAAGGAAGACTTCAAAGAACTCCCGCATCTCGGTAAGCTTTCAGACAATGTAAGAAATCCAAAAACCAGAATGAATCTCAGAGAAGCAAAAACCATTCTTCAATCCTATACCGGACTGAAATCCTCTCCTGTACAAAAACAGAAGCCGGCCTATCAGCGCCCGGTATTCAAAAGACTTGGAGAATAACTGATAGTTATCTCTTCCCTTTACTGCATATATAAAAAACCGGAGCAGTTCAATTATTTAACTGCTCCGGTTTTTTATTATAGAATATACCGGTCGATTGAATGAATCAGCTGATTAATTTCAGGCTTACTGATCTGATCATCAGCCCCTACTTTATTGCCTTTATGCTTTAAATCATCTGTAATCAGTGATGAAAAGATAACGACTGGCAGTTTCTTCAGTGCCTGATGCTCTTTAATTTTTCTGGTCAAATAGTGTCCGTCCATCTGCGGCATTTCAATATCTGTAATGACCAGCTGTACATGATCTTCAACTTTTGACTGGCCGGCAGCTAACGATTCCAGATAACTTAGCGCATCCTGACCATTCTCGAAAAACTCCGCCTGGTCATACCCTGCTTCTGTTAATGTATCTGAAAGAAGCTGCCTGAGCAGTGGTGAATCTTCAGCAACTACCAGCTTCTTCACTGACCGTTCCCTTGGTCCCAATTTTTTTACCATTCCCACATTGATCCCTGTCTCAGGATTGATCTCAAGAATGATACTTTCAAAGTCCAATAGAAGCAGCATCTCATCTTTTCTTTTAATTACACCGATCACTTTTGTATGATTACTCTGATACATATCAGACGGCTTTTCAATCTGATCCCATGACACTCTGTGAATCATAGAAACGTTATCTACATGAAAGACAACTTTCTGCTGGTTAAATTCTGAGACGATATATTTTTCCTGGGTGTTTGTTTCAGCCGGGTGACTGCCGAGTACCTGCCTCATATCAATCACAGGAAGTACTTCACCTCTCAGCTGAATAATTCCTTTTATGTATTGATGCGAGTGTGGAATCGGATTAACAGCTACAGGCTGAATGATTTCCTTCACCTTAATGACGTTAATACCATATTTACTGCCGTTTACTTCAAATTCTACAATTTCAAGCTCATTTGTACCGCTCTCAAGTAAAATCCCATTATGCTCTGCCATTTTTCTCTCTCCTTTACCCGTTCAAAAAAAGCTTCCTTCACCTTATATATCGGGTAAAGGAAGCTCTTATTGAATAGGGATATTATTTTTCTTCAGTATCAAGCACTCTGTTCAGACGCTTACGCAGCATTTTCATACCACTGCCTCCAGCCTGGAAATGGCGGAGCTGACCTTCTTTATCAAATACATAATAAGCCGGTACATATTGGTTTTCAAATGCTTCAGTCAGTTTATGCTCACTGTCCACATAGATCGGCTGTGAGATATCGTGGCCCTGTGCCACCTGTTCAATCACTTGCATGTCCAGATCATCTTCAGAACGCGGCATGTGAACAGCCACTACATTCAGATCATCTTCATATTCGTCACGCAGTTCATTAATATCAGGCATCGCTTCTTTGCAAAGATGACAGCTGACTGACCAGAAATGAATGAGTGTCGGCTTTTCTCCAACAAGCTCTTCTCTGCTGACTTCACTGTTTAACCATTTTACTGCGCCGTCTAATTCAGGCATTGGTGCTCTTAATTTCATGACAATTCCTCCTGGCAACTTTGAACCCATTAAACTTTTCAAAAGCCGGCTGAAGATTTCCGCGACAGGGGGACGCTTTCCGCGGCCTGGCGGTGAGCCCTCAGGCTCCGCCTAGGCCTCACACGTCCCTTCCTGGCGCAGGAGTCGCCCCCTGCATCGAGAATCATCAGCTGTGCAAAAACGATAGGTTTCGTTAGATAAATAATTTACTAACAGGTTCTACAATTTAAAATCATTATTAAAAAACACAATTTCCATTATAGGAATGACTGTCCTCAGAGTCAAGTATTGGCATCAGGTTCAGGCTGCTTTACTTTTATCAGCAGAATCATTCCAATCACTGCCATGACAATTAATGAAGATAGTGCTATTCTGCTTGCAAGTTCTCCATACTCCCTCAGATTAAGTGTGATCGTTCCGTAAATTGCCGGACCGATAATGGATGACACTTTCCCTGAGAAGGCAAACAGACCAAAGAATTGACCTCGTTTTTCATAGGGGGTCAGATCAATAATCAGCGTTCTGGACGTAACCCACATAGATCCAAGCGCAACCCCGATGAGCGCACCTGCAATCCAGAACATCCACTGTGCAGTTGCAAGCGCTGCAATCGTAAGCGCTGTTATTAAAATAACCGATACCAGCATAACACCAATTTTCGCACCGGTCTTTTTTGTAATGTATCCAAAAATAAAAGATCCTATTACGGCAAATATCGTTGAGCCCAGATATAAAATAATAAACTGACCGCTTGAAAAGCCTACAACAGCGGTGGCGTAGATCGCCATAATTGCAATTGTGGTTGCAATGGCATCATTTAAAAAGAAGTAAGACAGCATAAAGGTAAAGGTGTTCTTATATGATTTCATTTCCTTAAATGTTGCATAAATTTCTTTGTAACCTGTCAGAAAGTGCTCTTTTTTTACTTCCTTAGCCGGCGTGTCTTTCAGAAAAAAGAATAATGGCAGTGAAAACAGCAGGTACATGACAGCAGTCGGGATAAATGCCTGCTCGGGACTTCCTTCCTGGACAAATAAATAAACTGAAAGGCCAACAATGGTTCCTAAATATCCAACGGCTACACCAAAACCTGAGATAAGCGGAATCTCTTCTTTCGTACCGAGGTCACCGAGCATCGTGTCATAAAAAACCAGACTGCTGTTAAAAAAGAATTTTGCAGCGACAAATGCAATGACTACAAAAAATAAATTGATCGGCAGGTTAAACCATTCCCCGGCCATATTTGTTGAAGCAAAAATCCCCATTAGAAATGTTCCAACGATCGATAAGGAAGCCAGCCACACAATATACTTCTTTTTTTGCCCTGTCCGGTCTATCCATACGCCATAAAGAGGAGAAAACACGACAAGTAAAAAGCTTGCAAATGCATTGGCATAAGAAATAAATGTACTTGCAACCTGCTCCATTTCAGCACTTCCGCCAATTTGTGCATCCAGATAGAACGGAAAAAACACTGTATTAATATTTGAGGAAAAAATCGTATTTGCAAAATCATATAAAGCCCACGATAAAATTGGCAGCGTAAAAAATAATTTCATCCCGCTTCTTGGTACCTGTTCAGTCCGGTTCATATGACTAACCCCCATTTCTTTCCTCTACACTTCCATCATCTTCATTCAAAACCCTTTATTATTTTTATTTATTTTGTGTAGACACCACACACACTAAAAAATGCAGGTCAAGATTGGATCATGACCTGCATCACTGTTAACGTCTGAATATTCTGCGCCGTTTTTTCTTTTTAGATCTTGAGAACTGAAGCCAGCCGATCTTTCTGAATACAATAAACATCACAATGGCAATGAACATCATTACACTAAGCAATACAAAGTACCCGTATTCAAACTCAAGCTCAGGAATATAGACAAAGTTCATCCCATATAACCCTGCCAGAAAAGACAGCGGCATAAAAATAGTTGTGATGACTGTTAACGTCATCATAATATTATTCATTTTATCAGAGCTCACTGAGATATAATTATCCCGGATATCTGATGAAAATTCCCGGTAAGATTCGAGCATCTCTGTCAGTTTAATCACATGATCATAAACATCTGAGAAATATAATTGCTGCTCTCTTGTCAGCGCCACATTTGTACCGTTTAATAACCTGTACAGCAGATCCCTCGTTGGCACAAGCGACCTTCTCAGCTTCTGCATATCGTGTCTGACATCAAAAAGTCTGTCCATGAGATCATGCGATGAATTCTCATCCGTTTTTTCCTCAATGCTGTTCAGCACATCTTCAATTCCGTATACAGATGGAAAATAATCATCAACTGTAATATCCAATATTGAATGAAGCAGCCCGATCGGATTATGTTCTTCTGCCAGACCCTCTCCTGTCAGCTGCCTGTTCCATATTTCATCAACCATTTTCAACTGATCATAATGCCAGGTTACGATCATCTTGTCATTGACAAAGATATCTATTTCTTCAGCTTCATATGTATCCTTTGATAAATGATGCAGGACAAGAAAAATATATTGATGATAGCTGTCAAATTTCGGACGCTGATATCCTTTTTCCACACAATCCTCAATTGCGAGCGGATGAAAGGAAAAAGTTCTGGACAGCTCTTTCCCTTCCCGTTCAGTAGGCTGGGAAAAGTCCACCCATATCCAGCGCAGGTTTGCTTTTCTGGCTTCTTTTATCGTCTTAAATTGATTCAGGCTTCCACCTGCTGTCATGCCCATTACTCTGATCACTTGACTCACCTCCCGTATCTTCATAACTGTTATTTATCCTCAATCCATCAGTTTTAATCAGATTTCCTTTCAGAAATTTCACCCTCACTTATTTTTGCGATACAATAGCTGTTATACATATATGCTAAAGGAAGTGACACCAATGAATGAAGCAGTAAAAAATATAGAGATTTCAGGTATCAGAAAGTTTTTCAACCAAATCCAGCATATCGATGGAATGATTTCACTCACAATTGGACAGCCGGACTTTCCGACACCCTCACATATTAAGGATGCCGCTAAAGAAGCGATTGACCAGAACCATACAAACTACACACATAACGCTGGTATTATGGATCTGAGAAGCGCGATCTCTGCTTATATGAAAGATAAATATAACCTGCGTTACGCGGCTGAGAATGAGATCATCGTGACAAACGGGGCTTCACAGGCGATTGATACGGCACTTCGAACCATTTTATCTCAGGGGCAGGAAGTCATTTTACCGGCACCTGTCTATCCGGGATACACACCTGTTATTAAACAATGCGGCGCTGTGCCCGTTTTCGTTGATACGACTGAGCACCATTTTAAAATGACTGCTGAGATGATCCGGCCCCACATTACAGAAAAGACTGCCTGCATCATTCTCCCATACCCGTCCAACCCAACTGGCGTCAGCCTGAATGGTTCAGAATTAAAGGAAATTGCTGACCTTGCAAAAACGCATAATCTATACATCATAGCAGATGAAATTTACAGCGAGCTTACCTATGATGAACCGCATGTGTCGATTGGGACACTTGCCAGAGACCGGACAATCGTAATCAACGGGCTATCGAAATCACATTCAATGACCGGGTGGAGAATCGGTGTATTAATGGCTCCTTCAGTAATAGCTGAGCAGTGTCTGAAGGTTCATCAGTATAACGTTTCGTGCGCTTCATCCATCTCTCAGTATGCAGCCCTTGCTGCGTACACAGCCGGAAAAGATGATGCTCAGCCGATGAAAGAAGCGTACAGGAAAAGAAGAGCATTGACAGAGGAAAAGCTGACTGAACTTGGATTTGACGTTGTAAAACCGGATGGAGCATTTTATTTCTTTGCAGGTATACCGGGAAGTAAAAGCGCTGAACAGTTTGCACTCGCTCTCGCAGAACATGCGAAAGTCGGTGTGGTTCCAGGTACGGCATTTGGCTCTGAGGGGGAAGGCTATATAAGGGTTTCTTATGCCTGTTCTGAGGAGCAGCTGCAGGAGGCCTTTAAACGGATTAAAAACTATCTGGACTCATTATAATGAAAACACCTTTTGCAATCCCCGGCTCTGGCCGGGAAGCAAAAGGTGTTTTTTTATATCTGGTCCTCGTAAACTTTATATAAAGCCTGCGTTCCTTTTTCAGCCAGGCCGATATCTTTTGCCTGCTCATAAGTTTTAAGTGCAAGCTCAAGACCCGGCAGTGAAAGGCCCATTCTTTTTGATTCTTCCAATGCTATTTTAAGATCCTTAATAAAATGATGAATATAAAACCCTGGTTCATAATCACTCTTTAAAATACGCGGTGCAAGATGACTCAGACTCCAGCTGCCTGCTGCCCCCTGGGAAATGCTTGCAAGTACCTTTTCCGGATCAAGACCTGACTTCACCGCATACGTCAGCGCTTCACAAACCCCCATCATTGTTGAGCCGATCACAATCTGATTGCTCATCTTCGTATGCTGCCCGCTTCCTGCTTCCCCATGGAAAACAATATTGGATCCAAATTTTTGCAGCAGGGGAAGGACCTGCTGAAAAATATTTTCTTCTCCACCTGCCATAATAGAAAGTGTTCCATTTTTAGCGCCGGTATCACCACCTGAAACCGGTGCATCAATCATGTGAATACCGTTTTGTCTGCCTTTTTCAAACAGATCATACGCCAGTTCCGGCTTTGAAGTTGTCAGATCAATACAAATTGACCCTGCAGCAGCAGATTTAAAAATGCCTTCACCGCCTGTATAGACCTCGAGCACATCATCAGGATATCCGACCATTGTAAAAATTACGTCACAGTTTGAAGCAAGTGCTGAAGGCGTCTCTTCCCATACCGCCCCACGATCAATTAAATCCTGCGCTTTCTGTTTTGTCCGCGTATAAATATGTACTGTTTGATCTTTTAAAAGATGTAAAACAATCGACTTCCCCATTACGCCTGTACCAATAAAACCAATTTTCATCCTCATCCCTCCTCTCATTCATTGTGACTCACTTTTTGAAAATTGCAAATGAAAGATTCTGTTGGTAAGATTGGCAAAAAGGAGGGTGTCATGAATAAAAATCTATATGTTTTCAAAAATAATAAAAGATATGATGTATTAATACGAAATTATCATGAACAGGATTTTGAGGATTTAATTGACCTGCAGCGAAAAGCATTTCCTCCACCCTTTCCACCGGACCTTTTGTGGAATCATGAACAGCTGACTTCACATATTACGAGATTTCCTGAAGGCGCACTCTGCATTCAGGTTGACGGCCGGACAGCAGGATCTATTACTGCACTCAGAACAAATCACCCAAACGAAAGCCATACCTGGGAACAAATCACTTCAGACGGTTATATTAAAAACCATGAAGATGATGGCGAAGTGCTCTATATTGTGGATATTTGTATTGATCCTGATTACAGAGGTCTCGGGCTTGGAAAAGAATTAATGAGAGCAATGTATGAAACCGTCGTCTATCTTGGTGTTAAAAAACTCGCCGGCGGGAGCAGAATGCCCGGCTACAAAAAAGTACAGGATCAGATGACTGTTGAAAAGTATTATGAAAAGGTTGTTAAAGGAGAATTAAATGATCCGGTCGTGACATTTCTGATGAAGTCCGGCAGAATGCCTGAGCGGCTGATGAAGAACTACCTTGAGGATGAAGATTCAGCAGACTGTGCTGTGCTGATGACATGGAAAAACCCTTTTATGACATAAAAAAAGAACCGGATTATGGGGGGAATCCGGTTCAAAAAAGGGAAATCAGAATGAAAAAGTATGCTTGTACTACTAATATACTTCCCCCTGTTCATTCATTTAATCCCTATTTAAGTAACATTTTTATTACAAATTTATTTCTTTTTTACAGCTTCAATCACTTCTTCATTTGTTGAAAGTGTTAACACATGCTCAGCCAGTGCCTTCATTTTATCATCTGAAAGCTGTTTAATCTGAGTACGTGCAGGCAGAATAGAAGTTGCGCTCATAGAGAATTCATCAAGTCCAAGTCCAAGCAGGATCGGAATCGCAATTTCATCTCCAGCCATTTCTCCACACATACCAGTCCACTTACCTTCTTTATGAGAAGCATCAATCACCATTTTAATCAGACGAAGAATCGCCGGGTTATATGGCTGATAAAGATATGACACTCTTTCATTCATGCGGTCAGCAGCCATCGTGTACTGAATCAGGTCATTTGTACCAATGCTGAAGAAATCTACTTCTTTCGCAAACTGGTCAGCCATAACTGCAGTTGATGGAATCTCCACCATGATTCCGACTTCAATTGAATCAGACACTTCTGTGCCTTCAGCAATCAGCTCTTCTTTTACTTCAAGAAGGAGCGATTTTGCCGCTCTGAATTCCTGAAGGTTTGAAATCATCGGGAACATGACTTTAAGATTTCCGTATGAGCTTGCACGAAGCAGTGCTCGCAGCTGTGTACGGAACAGATCAGTCTGCTCAAGGCAAAGTCTGATCGCACGGAAACCAAGGAATGGATTCATTTCTTCAGGCAGGTTCAGATAAGGAAGCTCTTTGTCTCCGCCGATATCAAGCGTACGGACAACAACAGGCTTACCTTTCATTCCTTCTAACACTGCTTTATAAGATTCGAACTGCTCATCCTCTGAAGGAAGTTCAGTTCTTCCCATGTATAAAAACTCTGTACGGTAAAGACCAATGCCCTCACCACCGTTGTTTGTTACACCCTGAAGGTCTCCAGGTGTTCCGATGTTTGCAGCGAGTTCCACGTGACGGCCATTTGCTGTTACTGTCTTTTCATCAACAAGCTTTGCCCACTCTGCCTTCTGATCAGCGAAGTCAGCAGCCTCCTGCTTGTATTTACTGATGATTTCTTCAGTTGGATTTACATGAACTTCACCATTCAGTCCATCAACAATCACCATATCGCCATTTTCAATTGTTACAGTCGCTTCTTTCGTTCCTACTACTGCAGGAATTTCCATTGAGCGTGCCATAATCGCTGAGTGTGACGTACGGCCTCCGATGTTTGTTGTAAAACCTTTAACAAATTCACGGTTTAACTGAGCAGTGTCGGAAGGTGTTAAGTCGTCAGCAATGACAACAACTTCTTCTGAGATCATGCTCGGATTAAGTACCTTTACACCAAGCAGATGCGATAGTACGCGTTTTGTAACGTCACGGATATCAGCAGCACGTTCTTTCATGTACTCGTTATCCATCTGTTCAAACATCATAACAAACATATCTGCCGTCTCTTTAAGTGCTGCTTCTGCGTTAACCTGCTCGTTTTTGATCTTGTCCTCAATTGGAGAAACCAGTTCAGGATCACTTAAAACAAGCAGATGCGCTTCAAAGATTGCCGCTTTATCTTCACCAAGTTCTGTTTTGGCACGGTCACGGATGACTTCAAGCTCCTGCTTTGATGTCTGTAGTGCTTCCTGGAAGCGCTGTACTTCCTGATCTGCATTTTCAACCTTCTTCTGCTCGAAAGACAAATCAGGCTCTACAAGACGGTAAGCCTTTGCAATTGCAATCCCGCTTGATGCCGCAATTCCTTTTAATACTGAAGACATTCTTACGCCAAACCTTCGTTCTTTAGTGTTTCTTCAAGACTTGCCAGCGCTTCCTCTTCATCGCTTCCATCAGCATAAATTGTGATTTCAGCGTCTTTCCCTACACCTAGAGACATAACACCCATGATTGATTTAAGGTTTACTTTCTTCCCCTTGTACTCAAGCTGGATATCAGAATCGAATTTACTTGCGTTTTGTACCAGAATAGTAGCTGGACGTGCATGAATCCCAGTTTCTGCTGTTACTGTAAAAGTTTTTTGTGTCATGATTAATCTTCTCCTTTTCTACACTTGTATTTACAACATCACTTTAATAAGTTAACGAATTCAGACGTTGCCGTCAATAAAAATCATTCACTTTAAAGTGATGAGTGAAAACTTCCTCTTTAAATCATAAGAATAGCATGACGTCGGCATAATCACAATGAATTTGACACACAGACCTGCCCATTTATTCAGAAATTATTTACCCTTTTTTCAAAATCCTTAACAAATTGTTCAAAAGCTTTATATTCAGACTCTGTTAATTCTTTCCCGGCATAACGGATCTTTTCATAGATAACTGCAAAATCCTGTGCGTGCTGAACATTCAATCGTGTAAACCATTCCCGGACTGTTTCTGACTTCCGCCTTCCTGCATCCTTTTTTTGCGCTTTTTTCTCCAGCTTCAGCATTTCTTTTCTGATCACATGATTTGGTACTGCCATTTTTAATGAGGCTGGCTGATCAGCATCTTTTCTGCGTATGACCATTCCACTTTGATTATTCTGCTTATATTGAAGCGGCCCTCTAAATTTTTTCACTATTTTCCATGTGAAGAGAGTCAGTACCAGCAGACCCGCGATTAATGCAACAAGCTCCACGGTACCAACCCTGACTGTTTGTTCAATCTCAGTCACTCCGAAAGGATTAGGGCTGAACAGGTCCCCTCCTTCAGATGGTTCAGCTTCCTCCAAAACAATCTCCGGCACATCAATATCAATGCCTGTCTGGTAAAGAAGAAGTGTTACCCATGAGATCATTAGATTGACTCCTTCTATAAGAAGAAGCCTGAAAGGACTGATCAAAAGATAAAGGATGATTGCACTGGCCAGAAATAAACCTGACCATTTGGTATACAGCTTCAAAGCCTTCGTTCCGGTATAACTGCTGAAGTAAGGAGCAGCGCTATATAACATAAAGCCTCCAATCAGTGAAAGAATCACAAGTCCCGGGGGATAGACTTCATAGGTTAACTGAAAATTGTAGACACTGATGAAAACAATCATTAAAAGAATAAGCTGAACGGTTGTGATGTCTTGTGTATCCTGATGATAAGACCTCGCCAGCAAACGCCAGAATAAAAATATACCAAGCGCAATAACAGGTAGCGCTGACCAGCCGCTGAAAAACAGCGCAAGAAGGGAGCCAAAAACAATTAGCAGAGTTCCTGCCTGACGGATATTTCTTATAAATAATGCAAGGATAAACAAACCTGAACCATATAGCAGAGCAGCATAATGGATCGGAAATATTCCCCCTGCTGCAATGACTGTAAGAATCATAAGAGGAAAAAGAGAATCAAATAATAATGCTGATGATAATTTTAGTGAATGCCTGACTGCTGTTTCCATATGCCCGTCGCACCTCCGCTCACTGTCCAGACTCTGCCTTTTAAAGATAACAGCCTTTCTGCAGAGCCAATATCCCCGATCAGAATATAATCCGTTGCAGGAACCTGCATAATCGCAAGCTGATTCAGCAGGACATTCACAGGAAGTGTTGCATCACCGAGTGACAGTACACTGAGCATCTCAAGACATCTTCTCGTGTGACTGACTCCTCTGTCAGGAGCGATAAAATAGAAATTCGGCGATGCTTTTGTTCTGACATTTACACACAGACCAAAGGGCTGATTTTTTCTGTGAGCCTCAGTCATGATATAGGCAGCCTGCTTAATAAATTTTTCAAAATGGATGTTTTTCGCGTGCTTATAAGTCACATTTAATATCAGCATATATTTTTCTTCAATAACAGGTTCATATAGATTTGTCTGCAGCTGTCCGGTCTTAGCAAATGCTGACCAGTTAATGCGCTGCATGGTGTCACCCATTCTGTATTCCCTCGTACCTGCAGGCAGCGTCAGATCTTCATACAGTGAAAAAGAGGCAGCTTCTTCCCCAGGTTTTTGTGATGCAGGAACAGGTAAAAGATTCACCTTTTCAATTTCAGGATATATCCGCTTTTCCTGTTTAAAATGCCCTTTATACTGTAGAATTTTATAACCATATCCAAATAGATGCGGCACGTAAAGCTGACAGGACACCATTTTCATCTTACCCCTCCTAATTGCTTCAAAAGGGATACTGATTCTGACTTCCTCATACTGATCAAGTGAAAGGTGGCCATTCCAGTGAATCGCATTGCCTGCCTTCTCCGTTTCGTGATCCATAAATACTGCATGATTAGTAAATCCAAGTGTTAGTGAAACGTTTCTTAGCGGATATTTCCCATTTTTAAAAACGACTGACCACTCAGACTCATCATTCACAGTAAGCCTCTCAACTGGCTCCTCATCAACCAGAACAAGATCAGAACCAGCGTTTTGACTGTAATGAAGATAAAACCTGATGAAAATAAGAATGATGATAAATACAGCACTGACTGCGAACTGGCTGCCTAAAAAGAATAAAAGACCGCTGATGAATGTCAGAACTTCTAAAACCAGGATATGTCTGTTTGAAGACCTTGCTTCAAGCCACATGACTTAAAGCCTCAATTCAACCGGTGCATCAGCTGAAGCGATTACATCGTCTAAGACCTGCTCATTATTTTTCATTAATGATGCTTCAGGAGTCAGCTGGATCCGGTGTCCAAGCACGTAATGAAACAATTTTTTCACATCTTCCGGAAGCACATAGCTTCTGTTCTGCAGATAGGCTGAGCCCTGTGCTGCCTTAAGCAGCGTCACAGCAGCTCTCGGGCTGGCCCCGTACTCGATTGACTCATGGGATCGCGTTGCCCTGATCAGCGTCAGAATATAATCTGTTATTTCGTTATGTACGGTCACGTCTCTTACTTCTCTAGATGCCTTCTTTATCTCTTCTATTGCAACCACTTCTTTCAAAAGAGGAAGTTCACGTTTAGACACCCATTGCTTTAAAATGCCGGCTTCATCTTCATAGTCCGGATAATCAGAAGGCAGTTTGAACATGAAACGGTCCAGCTGAGCATAGGGAAGCGGAAAAGTTCCCTGCTGAGACTCAACCGGGTTTTGGGTTGCAATGACCATAAAAGGAAATGCAGAAGTCAGCGTTTCCCCATCAATCGTGACCTGCTTTTCTTCCATTACTTCAAGAAGACTAGACTGTGTTCTCGGAGTAGCCCTGTTAATTTCATCAGCAAGCAGAAAATTCGTCATCACAGGTCCTTTTTTCAGTTCAAAGGTTCTTGTTTCAGGATTAAAATAATGAAGCCCTGTCACGTCAGATGGCAGCACATCCGGTGTAAACTGTACACGTGCAAAGTCCCCTCCACATGCTTTAGCAAATGATTTAGCCAGCAGCGTTTTCCCCGTGCCTGGAACACTCTCAAGCAGTACATGTCCACCCTGCAGGAGTGCGATCGTTAATAATTCTACTTCTTTTTCTCTTCCTACGACTGCTTTTCCAACTTCTTCGATCAGTGCGTTTTTCATCTTACCGCTCCTCTTATAAATAGTCTTATCCATAGTATACTTAACATTCTGAAAAAAGGTTTCATGTTTTTTGGAAGACAGTAGGCATATGAGAGCATAGTTAATTTAGTTTAATAAAATTTAATTTTTTTCACACCTATAAAAAAACCTCCGGATCAAATATCCGGAAGTTCATCACCTACAATATTATTTAGTGCTCATAAATCATTTTTCTCGTCATCCCGCCATCAATGACAAGATTTTCACCATTAATGAAGTTATTCGCTTCATCTGTCAAAAACAGGCATGCTCTCGCAATATCCTCCGGCTTTCCGACTCTGTTGGAAAGATGCTGACCGTGATCTACTTCCCTCAGTTCTTCATAATCACCCGTATGAATCCAGCCGGGACTGATTGCATTAACCGTAATATCTTTTTCAGACAGGGTCACTGCCAGCGAGTGAGTGAGTGCAAAAATGCCTCCTTTAGTCGCTGCATAGCCTTCAGTGTTCGGCTCAGACATATGGGCACGTGTGGAACAGAGATTGACGATTGATCCTCCCTGATCCATTAATAAAGCTGCTTCTCTGGAACAGTAAAAAACACTCGAAAGGTTTGTATGCAGAATGCTTTCCCAGTCTTCAACTGTGACTTCCCAGATCGATTTGAACTTTGAAATCCCTGCATTGTTAATTAGAATATCAATTGAACCAGACTGTTCTTTTACATGAGTGAAAAGTTTTTTGACGTCTTCATATTTAGACACATCAGCTGTCATTGCCTCTGCATTTTCTAATTTACCGGCTTCTTCTGTCAGCTTGTCTGAATTGATATCTGCCATATAGACAAAAGCGCCTTCATTCACATAAGCTTTTGCAATAGCCAGTCCGATTCCATTTGCAGCACCTGTTACGACTACGGTTTTCATCAAATTCCCCCTTAGCTTCTTGGCTCTTCAAGATATTGATACACTGTTTTCCCAAAGTGTCCTGCGATCCCGCGAAAATGTTTAAAGTCATCTCTTTCAGTCAGCACACTTCTGAAAAGATCAAAGTCTTCCTTTGCTACTGTAACCTCTTTTACCTCTCCATTTTTTAATTTCTCGAGTAGCTCACCAGCTTCTTCTTTCATCAAATTGATTCACCTGCTTTTAACATATTTATTGTCTATATCACTTTATGGTTTTTTTGAAACTTTTACAAACTTATACCGTCTACTTGATATAACCGCATACATACCGAATGGAGGAATGAAGATGAAAAAGCTGATGATATTCATGCTTGTACTCATGCTTACTGCTTTTATGGCGGCATGCGGTACGAATAACGCTGAAGAAGGCTCGAACGGTGAACAGGCTCAGGAAGAAGCAACTGAAGAGACTGAGGCTACTGAGGAAACGGAGACGCCTTCCGGGGAACCTGATGAGGTGACTGAGGAGGAACAGCCTGCTGAAGAGATGGAAGAAGCTGAGGAATCAGAATCTCCTGTTGAAGAAGAGTCCGCTGAAAAAGGAAATGAAGAAGAAGCTGAGGAAACTGAAGCAGGCACTGAAATGAGACTGCTCGAACAGCCAATGATACTTTCAATTAACGGTGAAGAAACTGAACGCACTGCATTTCTACAGGAAAGCGGAGAAAACAATTACAGCTTCTACTTAGCTGAAGGCTTTACTTTTACACCTGAAGAACCGACTGTAGACCAGGTTTTTTATGATGAGGACGGCTCTCAATTTATGCGGATTTACACATATCCTAAGGCTGAGGCTGAGACTGCTTTAATTGAAGAGCAGATGAAGGGTCAGGCTGATGCCATTCAAGGAGAAGCTGCCGGAGAGTGGACACCTGAAAGCAGTGCGAATGAGATCATCGCAGGCTATGAAGCAGCTGCCGGTGAAGAACAGTTTAAAACTTATTTCTATGAAAAAAATGATCTATATGTAAGAATTGCGATTCATACAAAAGCAGGTACCGGTTTCGAGGATGCATTTATTAAGATGGCAGAAACAATTGAATAAAAGACTTGACCACTTCCTTATTAAGGGAGTGGTTTTTTTGCATTATTTTAAACAGTTAACATGTAAACCCTCCACTCCACAACCGCGAACAGCTAACAGAGCTCGCAAAAAACCACTTCCACTCTGCAAAATTTACAACCGAAACAAAATACTTGAAAGTCAATAAAGGTCAAAGTATACTGAAATCAGAAAGTCAAAGTTAGTCAAACTTTCTTTGATCAAAACTACTGAAGGAGGAGTCACAATGATTTGTCAAAAATGCCAGAGTAAGCCTGCAAATATACAATTCAGAGTTCAATTAAATGATCAGGTTCAGGATTTTCATTTGTGCTCCGCTTGCTATAAAGAAGAGCGCTCAAAGCTTCATGCTGCAATGAATAAAAAAGGCAATGATCAATTCCAGCCTTTCGGACAGGCGAAGCAGCAGGAGTCTGAAGCACAGTCTCATGAAGGACTGTTAGAGGAGTATGGAAGAAATCTGACTAACCTGGCTGATGCAGGTCTAATTGACCCTGTGATTGGCCGTGATGCTGAAATAGAACAAATGATTGAGATTCTGAACAGAAGAAACAAAAATAACCCTGTCTTAATTGGTGAGCCGGGTATCGGTAAAACCGCTGCCGCTGAAGGACTTGCACTGAAAATTGCTGAAGGTACTGTTCCGCAGAAGCTGAAGCAAAAAGAAGTGATTCTGTTAGACGTAGCCTCCCTTGTTTCAAATACAGGGATCAGAGGACAATTTGAAGAGAGAATGAAACAGCTGATCAGTGAGCTGCAGCAGCGTAAAAACGTGATCCTGTTTATTGATGAGATTCACCAGATTGTCGGTGCAGGCTCAGCAGAAGGTTCAATGGATGCAGGAAACATTTTAAAACCTGCTCTTGCACGCGGTGAAATGCAGCTGGTCGGTGCTACAACACTAAGTGAATACAGAAAGATTGAAAAGGATGCCGCACTGGAGCGCCGTTTCCAGCCGATTCATTTAAAAGAGCCTTCTATTCCAGAAGCAATTGAGATTCTTAAAGGACTCGCACCGAGATATGAAGAGTTTCACAGCGTACAATACAGCCCTGAAGCAATTGAAGCGACGGTGACATTATCAAAACGTTACATTCAGGACCGGTTCCTTCCTGATAAAGCAATTGATCTGATGGATGAAGCAGGTTCGAAGCTGAATCTAACATTAGACAACGCTGATCTGGCTGCTGTGGAGAAACGGTTAAAAGCGATTTACGCTGAGAAAGAAGAAGCGCTTAAACATGAGGAATACGAAAAAGCAGCTAAATTAAGAGATGAAGAAGAAGAACTTGAAAAAGCGTTGAACAAGCCTGCGACTTCAGAAAAGCCTGTCGTTGGTATTGAATTAATACAGAAACTCATAGAACGGAAAACAGGAATTCCTGTCGGAAAGCTAGAACAGGATGAGCATAAGAAAATGACTGAGCTTGAAGAAAATCTGCGCACACATGTAATCGGACAAAACGAAGCCGTAAAACGTGTTGCAAAAGCTGTACGCAGAAGCCGTGCAGGTCTTAAATCTAAAAATCGCCCAGCTGGTTCATTCCTCTTTGTTGGTCCGACCGGTGTTGGTAAAACTGAATTATCCAAAACACTCGCAGAAGAATTATTTGGTTCAAAAGACCATATGATCCGTCTTGATATGAGTGAATACATGGAGAAACACAGCGTATCAAAACTGATCGGTTCACCGCCTGGATATGTAGGACATGATCAGGCTGGACAGCTGACTGAAAAAGTCCGCCGTTCTCCTTATACCATCCTGCTGCTGGACGAGATTGAAAAAGCGCATCCTGACGTCATGCATATGTTCCTTCAGATTATGGAAGATGGACGATTGACTGACAGTCAGGGCCGCACAGTCAGCTTTAAAGAAACGGTGATCATCATGACAAGTAACGCCGGAGTTGGAACAAGAAAGAAAGCTGTAGGCTTTGGTGCAACACAGGCAGCTGATGAAGCATCCATTCTTGAATCACTCAGCGACTTTTTCAAGCCGGAATTCCTGAACAGATTCGATAGTATTATTGAATTCGATTCACTTGGAAAAGAGCACCTGATCAAGATTGTTGACCTGATGTTGAATGAGTTAAATGAGCTGATTGAAGAACAGCAGATGACACTCGAGGTGACAGAGGAAGTCAAAGCAAAAATTGCTGATCTCGGCTATCATCCATCATTTGGTGCACGTCCGCTCAGAAGAGTGATTCAGGAGAAAATTGAAGATCAGGTTACTGACTTTATGTACGATTACCCTGAAGAAAAGCAGCTGAGAGCCGTGCTTGTTGGTGAGGAAATTAAAATTGAAAAGGTTTTAAAATAAATGTTGTGATTTAACAATCTATTTTGTTGAGTTAAACAATTTTATAATAAACATTTAAGTGCAGCGTAGCGTAAGGCGGCGACTCCACCGGGATGTGACGGACAGGTGAGACCCCGCAGGCGCGCAGCGACGAGGAGGCTCACCGCCGTCCCCGGGGAAAGCGTCCGCCTGAAGCGCAGCGAAACGAGTAAGAGGATGAGACAACTTATTGTCCCATCCTCTTTTAAAATTAAAGCTTTTTATCATCCACGCCATCAAGCCAATTCTCAATTTCTTTCACAACCGACTCAAGACTACCTTCTTCAAAAGGTGATTTGAGATTTGCTTCTTTCACCAGTTCTGTGAATGATTTCGAACCGCCAAGCTTGCATAAATGTACATAGTCCTTCCAGGCCGCGTCAAAATCTTCTCTTGATTTTTTCCAGAATTGAAATGCACAAATCTGGGCAAGTGTATAGTCAATATAGTAGAATGGCGCTTCATAGATATGACCCTGGCGCTGCCATACACCGCCGCTGTTTAAATAGTTGTGATCCCCGTAATTACGGTGCGGCAAATAGATTTCCTCAAGCTCTTTCCATACTGCTTTTCTCTCAGCAGGTGTCATATCCGGCTTTTCATAAATGCGGTGCTGAAACTCATCAACGGCAACCCCATAAGGCAAGAATAAAATACCACTGCTTAAATGTGCAAACTTATACTTCTCTGTTTGTTCCCCAAAGAAATTTTCCATCCACGGCCACGTCAAAAATTCCATACTCATTGAATGGATTTCTGCCGCTTCATGCGTCGGCCAGACATATTCCGGAATGTCTGTATGTCTGCTCATATAGACCTGGAATGCATGTCCTGCTTCATGCGTTAAGACATCAATATCACCTGAAGTTCCGTTAAAGTTTGAGAAAATAAACGGGGCTTCATAGTTTTCAATAAACGTGCAGTAACCGCCCGCTTCCTTTCCCTTCTTGGCTTCAAGATCCATCAATTCACGTTCATTCATAAAAGTAAAAAACTCATTTGTTTCAGGCGAGAGCTCCTGATACATCTGTTTTCCTTTTTCAATAATCCATTCAGGACCACCTTCAGGATTTGCATTCCCTGTTAAAAATGCCAGTGATTCATCCCAGAACATTAAATCCTGCACACCGATTCTCTCTTTTTGCCGTTCTCTGAGCTTTGTGGCAAGAGGAACGATATATGTACGTACCTGATCTCTGAATTTCGCAACTTTCTCTGCGTTATAATCCACTCTCAGCATCCTCAGGTAACCGACATCCACGAAGTTTTTATACCCCAGCTTTTGTGCAATCTGATGTCTCGTTTTCACCAGTTTGTCATACAGTTCATCAAATTTTTTCTCATTTTCCGCAAAAAAATCAAATTTTGCTTTTACAGCTTTTTCCCGGATTTGACGATCAGTAGACTCAGTATAAGGATCAATCTGCGCAAGTGTCAGCACTTCCCCTTCAAACTGGATCTCAGCTGATGCCACCAGCCTGGAATATTCGGATGACAGACGGTTTTCTTCCTGAAGTAATGGAATAATTTCCGGTTTAAAAGATTTAATTGAGAAGTCAGCCAGATCAAAGAACTGAGTGCCCCATTTCTCCTCCAGCTCTCTCCGGTAAGGTGACTTTACTAGTTCCTGATAAAACAGCGTACTTAACTCCTCAAACTCAGGTCCGGCTTCGTCGAAAAAATTTCTTTCATTCTCATAAAATTCATCTTTTGTATTAATTGACGCTCTGATAAATGCCAGGTTTCCCTGAGTGGAAACATCATCTCTCAGCTGGTTAATCTTTAAAATAATCTGTTCCTGTTCCTTGAGTGCCTGTGCATCTCGAAATGCTTCAAGCTGCTGATTAAATTCAGCTTTTATCTGCTCCAGATCAGGACGTTTATATTCATAGTCACTAAACTTCAACATATACATTCTCCTTACCTATTGGTCTATAAATATATTTCGACTGACAGTGTGTACCTTCCTTCATCTTCCCAGAAAAAAACACCGGAATGATCCGGTGTAAAGTTCTCGGGTTTGCCGCTGATTCAGGTTAATACGAAAGATCCTTAATGGAAAGTCCGAGTTTTTTAAGAAGATCAATTGCCTGTTTCTGCTCTTCGTCTGACAAGGCCGTCATCAGCTCATGCAGGTTTTTTTCATGTTCAGGAAAAATTTCACTCATAAACCGGTGACCTTCCTCTGAAATCTCAGCATATGTAACCCTTCTGTCTTC
Organism: Jeotgalibacillus haloalkalitolerans; assembly: GCF_034427455.1. Lineage (NCBI taxonomy): Bacteria > Bacillati > Bacillota > Bacilli > Caryophanales > Caryophanaceae > Jeotgalibacillus > Jeotgalibacillus haloalkalitolerans. The sequence goes on from NZ_JAXQNN010000004.1 coordinate 72,403, forward strand.
TGGAGAAGCAATCCTTGTGATCAATCCCTTTTTTTCAAGCTTGTCTACAACATAGGTAATACTCCCGCTTGCAAGCAGAATCTTACCGCCGATTTTCTGAAGAGGCTGCTTTCCTTTGTGGTAAAGTAATTCAAGCACGCCAAATTCAGTAGGGTTCAGCCCGTGCTCCTGAAAAAACTTGCTGCTGGTTTCATTTATTGCTTTGTACGCTCTCGATAATACAATAAACAGCTTTAATGATTGGTTATAATCCGCTCCATCTGTCATGTTCAGTCATTCCTTTTGTCAGATTCATCTTTTAAAGTATAGCGATGAGCACTAAAAGAAGTCAATATAATCCTTTAGTCTCATTTTTTTCAACCAATCGTTTACTGTCTGATCCTTTGATTTTGCAGCCTTAAAATGATCCGGCACCTTTTCACGCAAACTCCAGTTAATTGTTTCAAGCTCCTGGAAATGAATCAGCTTTTCGATCTCAGCGTCAGGCTCAGTTTCACGGGCTGAATGAAATAATCCCTCGATCGCTTCAATTTTAAATGAAGACCCAAAACCGGAAAGTGACACTTTAACCTCTCCTAGCACTTCTCCGTAACCACCGGATTGCATAACAAATTTCCCGTTTTTAATCTCACTGATTTTCTCGTGCTCCCTGCCGGTTAAAAGAATGTCAATTCCATCAATTGAACATATTGCCTCTCCCTGATCGATGCTGCGGGAAGAAGCACCATTAAATCCGCCGTGATAATTCACAACGACAAGGTCGGGGCTTTCTGTCTCATGAATAAAACCGACCCAGCGCTTTGCAGCAACATAGGCATCTTCAAACAGAATGTCTTTAAACACAAATGGTTCTTCTCCATTTTTTCTGGTCGCCGAAATACCAAGTATCGCGACCTTAACACCGTTTACAGTTTTCACTGTGTAAGGAAAACCAAAATAGGGTTCTTTTGTTGTCTTATGCACAACGTTTGCCGCAAGCCAGGGGAAGAAAGACCTTCCAACCGCTCTGCTGAGAAAAGGAAGACCATAATCAAAATCATATTCTCCAATTGCAGCACAATCATATTCAAGATGATTCATGATAGAAATCATCGGATTCGGCATATGATCATTATATTTTGCGTAATGGTACGTTAAGGGACTTCCTTTTAACATATCTCCTGTATCAAGCAATAATAGATCAGGATCATTCTGACGTATCTTTTTAATCAGGGAAGACAGCCGTGCCATACCGTGTGTGTCATCTGTACCCCAGTGAGAAGTAGACCTCACATGCCCATGAATATCACTCGTCTGCAGAATTGTTAACTGAACATGATCATTTGCCAATCGCTTCACCTCATTTGCAGCATATCTGTTTATGTATTAAAAATATTGAGCTTTGATAGTCTTGCAGCGGCTTCTTCAATTCTTTCTTCATCAGCGAGCAGCGCTACTCTGACGTAGCCTTCCCCGCTCTCACCAAAGCCGATTCCTGGTGCCACAACAACGCCCGCTTTTTCAAGAAGCAGATCACTGAAGCTTTCTGACGTATACCCTTTCGGCACTTTGAACCAGGCAAAAAATGACCCTTTAGGCGCTTCCACCTGCCATCCTGCTTCGTTAAATGCCTGGACCATTGTATTTCTTCTTTTTTCATAAGTATCAGACAGCGCCAATGCAGGTTCATATGATTCAATTAATGCTGACTCAGCTGCTTCCTGCACCGCGCCGAATAAACTGACATGTAAATGATCCTGCAGAAGGTTCAGCGCCTTTATAACTGAAGGGTTCCCTACAGCAAAAGCTACTCGCCATCCTGCCATATTAAAGGTTTTAGATAAAGTATAGATTTCCACACCATTTTCTTTCGCGCGCTCAGACTGCAGATAGCTGACCGGCCGGTTTCCATCAAAACCGATGGAGCCGTAAGCAAAATCATGCACCACACAGATATCGTACTTTTCAGCAAAAGCAATGACTTCGTCGAAAAATGATTGATCTGCAAGCGCTCCGGTAGGATTATTAGGATAATTTAAAAACATCAGCTTTGCTTTTTTTGCAGACTCTTCATCAATCTTATTTAAATCTGGAAGAAACTGATTCTTCTCAAGCAGTGGCATCATGACCATCTGAGCTTCAGCCAGTGAAACACCTGACCAGTAATCTGGATAGCCCGGATCCGGTACCAGAACCACATCTCCTGGATTTACAAGGCACTGCGGTAATTCCACAAGCCCTGCTTTTCCGCCAAACAGCAGTGCCACCTCGTGATCAGGGTCAAGGTCCACACCATACTCACGCTTATAAAAAGCTGCTGCAGCCTCTCTTACATACTTCATTCCTTTAAAAGGAGAATATTTATGATTCACCGGATTTTCAGCAGCGCTTTGAAGTCTGCTGACAATATGTTCAGGTGTCGGCAGGTCAGGATTTCCCTGCCCAAGGTTAATAATATCGTGCCCTGCTGCTACCTTTTCCATTACTTTTGATGAAAGCTTAGCAAAGAATTGCTCAGGTAAATGATTCAGACGATCCGATTGTTCAAACGTTTTCACAAAAATTCCCCTCTTTCAAATTATTGCCCTAAATGTTATAACGTAAATGTATAATTGTAAAGATGATTCTGAAAAGTGGGTGAAGCACGTGAAAATAGCGATATTCCAAATGGATATAACTTTTGGATCTCCTGAAGAAAATGTTAAGAAAGTGAAGAGCTGGATTGAGAAAATGGAGCCGGCGGATGTGATTATCCTGCCTGAACTCTGGACCACAGGGTATGACCTGCCAAATCTTAAAAATATGAATGATCACTTTAATCAGACAGTGGCCGTTTTAAAAGACCTGGCAATTAAACATAACATTCATTTTATAGGCGGTTCGGTAGCAAAATCTGAAGATGGTCATATTTATAATACAATGCCGGTGATCGATCATAAAGGCAGTTTGATTCATGAATACAGCAAATTGCATTTATTCAAACTGATGGATGAACACCTGCACTTAAAAGAGGGTAATGATGACCCGGCATTTAAGCTTGGCCCCATTCATTTTGCCGGCTTTATCTGTTATGACATCAGATTCCCCGAATGGATTAGAAAATCTGTCCTGAACGGTGCTAAAGCAGTTGTCGTACCTGCTGAATGGCCGGCACCGAGAATTGATCACTGGATTACATTACTAAAGGCAAGAGCGATAGAAAATCAGGTATATGTCATTGCCTGTAACAGGGTCGGGCGTGATCATGCGAATGAATTTGGCGGTCATTCCCTCATCATTGACCCCTGGGGTAAAGTAATCGCAGAAGGTTCTGACCGGGAAGAAATCATTTATGGTGAGATTGATCCGGAGGAAGTGGAGGAAATCCGCAAGAGAATTCCGATCTTTGATGACCGGAGAGCTGACTTTTACTGATCCAAAGCGATAAGCGGCCGCAAATGCGGCCGCTTTTTACTGTGATCTTTTATTGCTCCTCAACTGATTAACGGGAGTGAAATGTTAAACTGAGTCCCTTCATTTTCCCTGGTGATGACTTCAACAGAGCCTCTATGTTCTTCAATTATCTTCATACTGACAGGTAAACCGAGTCCGGTTCCATTTTCTTTCGTCGTATAAAAGGGCTCATTCAATTTGTCCAGCTTTTCTTTTGGAATTCCACACCCGTTATCACGGACTGATGCAATTAATTCTTTTGTTTTCTGATGAATCGAAATCTCTATCCTGCCTCTGCCTGTCGTGGCTTCTATTGCATTTTTTATCAGATTAATAAACACCTGTTTCAGACGGTTAGCATCTCCAAAGGTCCAGTTCTCATGATCAGAAGCTGTAAAACAAAGTTCAATCCCATGCAAAAGTGCCTGCGGCTGCATGATATGAACTGTTTCTTCAAGTACCTTCGTCATATTAATTTTCTGCAGCAAACTGTTTTTTGGCTTTGCCAGCATTAGAAACTCAGTCATCGTCTTCTCAAGTCGGTTCAGCTCCGAATGAATCACTTCAAAATACATCTTCTGACTGTCTCGCAGATCCGCTTCAAGCAGCTGAACAAAACCTTTCAGTGAAGTCATCGGATTCCTGATCTCATGCGCGATACCCGCTGCCAGCTGACCAACGACTTTGAGTGTATCCTGCTGATCTGCACGGTCCATGTATTCAATTACATGACTGATATCCCTGATCACAATTAAGTGATATCCGTCAGTTACATGATTTACTTTTGTAAATTCATAGCTTCTTTCGCCAATTGTAACGATTTGGCTGAGCATACTGCTTTCATTATGTGGTGCAAGCTGCTGAGCAAATCCGGGTAAATTCTCTTTAGTCTCAAATTGATCCATTTGTTGAAAAAAGTTTACCTCTTCATCTTTTTTTAGATCTAACAGTTTGTCAGCAAATAAATTTGATCTGACAATAACCCCATCTTCTTTTACAATTAGCAGGCCATGAATCGCTTTTTTAAATACATTTGCGTAGATCAATTCTTCCGGTATACGACCGGAGTCTTTCAGGATCAGAATAAATGCATCCTCTCCAGAGACAGGAATACATTCACCCTTACAATCCATCACATTCCATCCCGTAAAAAATTGAAGATCTTCCACACGTTGTTCTTCACCGAGCATACAAGCCTTTAACCACGCCATATGTTCACTTTTCAGATGTTTTGAAATCGCAGTTCCGCTCTCAGGATGAAATTGACATTTGCTCTGCTCATTAAAATTGAGTATAATTCCATCGGGATTCAGGACAATTGCACATTCATTTATATATTTTAGCAGCCGGTCAGATTGTGAGTCGGGTTTTGACTGATCCGCACGATTATGAATTGAATCCAATTGAGACAAATGTCTGGAGAGCATGATTGTATCCCTACTTTTCGTTAGAATGATGTTCATTAATAATTATGCCAATTTCACCAGATTTATTAATTATAAAAAAGGGTATGTATGATGAATGAACTGTAATAGAAAGCGGTGTAACAATGTCGAAACGTGATTATTATTTTGATAATGCGAAATTTATATTAATCTTTTTAGTTGTCTTTGGTCATGCGATTCAAAGCAGTATAGAGGAAGATCCGATTCTCATGACTACTTATCAGACAATCTACTTTTTCCATATGCCTGCATTTATTTTAATTGCCGGCTACTTTGCAAAATCATCCTATTCAAAAGGCCTGTTTTTAAAGCTTTTAAAGAAGCTGATTGTTCCTTATCTGATCTTTCAGCTGATCTATACGATTTATTATTACTTCCTCAGAAATCAGAATAACCTTGAGATTGATCCACTGAATCCGCAGTGGGCACTATGGTTTTTAGTCAGTCTGTTTTTCTGGAGTCTGCTGTTAATTTTGTTCAGAGACGTATTGAAATTGAAGTGGAAGGCAGCTATGCTGATCAGTATTATTCTCGGTGTGATGATTGGTTTTGTGAATGACTATACGTCCACGTTAAGCTTATCAAGAACATTTGTCTTTTTTCCATTTTTCCTTGCAGGTCATTATCTGAACAGGGATTTCTTCAGTCAATTAAAAGATAAGAGAATAAAAATCATTTCAGTGCTTTCACTTGCAGTGGCGTTTATTTCGATCTATTATTTACCGGACTGGAGCAGCAGATGGCTGTTCGGATCTCATTCTTATGAAGACCTGGGAACGCCGGTAGAAGCGAGCCCTTTACTCAGACTTTTAATTTATGCTGTCAGCTTCGGGCTGGTTGTTGCATTTTTCTCACTGGCACCTGTCTCAAAAACCTTTTTCACAAGATGGGGACTGAATACTTTGTATGTCTACCTCTTCCATGGGTTTATCATTCAGTTTTACCGTGAGAGCGGTCTTGGATTAATCGTCAATCCTTATGTGTCTCTGCTCATCATTATGGCAGCTTCCCTATTACTGACGATCTTCCTGTCATCAAGACTGGTAGCGGCAGCTGGACAGCCAATTGTCGAATTAAGGGCTTCAAAAGCAAGAAAAATGTTAAATCATAAAGAATGATGTTTTTTGAAATTTCCGACACGTCGTTGTCTTATTTTAACATTTGTTTTTGATAAAATAAACCATTTTTACCTTTCACTTCATTATAACGAACATTTATTGTCAACCCCTATTCTCTCATGTAGAATAGGGGTTGATTTGTTGATAAAGGAGCAGAAATATGAATACAGTACTGGCTTCATTAAATGCCAAATATATACACACAAACCTTGCGATCCGATATCTGAAAGCAGCAGCGGCTGAGCATGATATTGAACTTGCTGAATACACCATTAATGATCCAATTTTAAATATCGTAGGAGATCTTTATGCCAAAAAGCCGGATATCATAGGTTTCAGCTGTTATATCTGGAACATTGAAGAAACGATTCAGGTGATCCGCATGCTGAGAAAGATTTTACCTGAAGTCAAAATCATCCTGGGCGGCCCTGAGGTGACCTATGATGTGCAGTATTGGTTGAAGCGTCTGCGTGACGACGTCGACTTTATTGCAGTTGGTGAGGGGGAAGCGACATTTACGGAATTGCTTGATTACTTCTCAGGTAAAATTGATTTTAATCAGGTTCACGGCGCTGCATGCCTTGTGAATGATAAAATGCATCTTATTCCCCAGCCGCAAAAGACAGATTTAAAGACGCTCCCTTCCCCTTTCAGATTTGAAGAAGACCGGGCTGACTTGAGAAAAAGAATTACTTATCTTGAAACAAGCAGAGGCTGTCCGTTTCAATGTCAATTCTGTCTGTCGTCAATTGAAGTTGGCGTAAGATATTTTGACCGGGAAGCTGTAAAGGATGACATCCGCTATTTAATGCAGCATGGCGCCAGAGTATTTAAATTTGTAGACAGAACCTTTAACATCAGCAGAAGCTATGCGATGGAAATGTTTGAATTTCTGATTAAAGAGCATCTTCCTGGAACAGTGTTTCAATTTGAAATCACCGGGGATATTATGAGACCTGAAGTGATTCAGTACTTAAATGACCATGCGCCTGCAGGATTATTCCGTTTTGAAATCGGCGTCCAATCCACTAATGACCACACAAATGAGCTTGTTAAAAGAAAACAGAATTTTGAGAAGCTGAAGAGAACCGTCACAATGGTAAAAGAAGGCGGTAAAATTGATCAGCACCTTGACCTGATTGCAGGGCTTCCTGAAGAAAATTATCAATCCTTTAAGCAGACATTTAACGATGTCTATACGCTTGGTCCTGAAGAGCTTCAGCTCGGGTTTTTAAAGATGCTGAGGGGAACCGGTCTGAGAATCAATGCAGCAGATCACCAATATGTTTTTATGGACCATGCGCCGTATGAAATTCTCGGAAATAACCAGCTTTCTTTTGATGAGATTCTGCGCATCAAACAGGTTGAAGATGTCCTTGAAAAGTACTGGAATGATCACAGACTGGACGAAACAATTGATTATCTGACAACTGAAGTCTTTGCTACACCATTTGATTTTTATCAGGATTTCGGAACCTACTGGGATGAAAAAGGATGGTCCCGCATCGGTCACCAACTTGAGGATCTATTCAAAAGACTCTACCAGTTTATTGAAGAATATAAGCCTGAAGTGCTTCCGTATGTGTCTTATCTGATGAAAAAAGATTACCTGCAAAAACATAAATTCAAGCCTAGAAAAGCCTGGTGGAATAAAGAAGAAAAACGGTCCAGCAATGTCTATGACAGTCTTCTTTCAAGTCCACAGATGGCAGGAAAAACTTTTGTATCACTTGATCTGAACCAAAAAGAACTTCATAAGCACACTGTACTTGAAGAAGGTTTGAAGCTTCTTAACGGGCAGCCGGTTGCAATGTACCTGCTGGCTTATTATGATCCTAAAAACGGTGAGGCTGCCATATTTGAGTTTTCAAAAGACCAGGTTCAGAGTCTGACGAGGTAATAACCGCTCACACAAAAAGATCCTTAGCGCCTTTCGCGCTAAGGATCTTTTCATTATCCGATAATGACTCTTTCTTTTGGATAATGGAATTTCTCTTTTTTATTGTTACCGCCAATCATAAACAGGAATGAGATCAGACCAACACGTCCGATAAACATCAGAATCATCAGGATTATCTTACTTGGCGTTGATAGTGTCGGGGTAATCCCCATAGACATTCCGGAAGTCCCGAATGCAGATGTGACTTCAAATATAACAGCAATCACATCCAGATCTTCAAGAATCATGATTGTAATAACAGAAACCATAGACATCAATACTGCCAGGATAATGACAACGTATGATCTGAAAATATCAATCAGATGGATCTCTCTTCCGAACACCTGGATGTGGTGTCTTCCTCTCGAGAAATTGATCAGAAAAAGAACCGCTATAGCCAACGTTGTTGTTCTGATCCCACCGCCTACAGAACTTGGAGAAGCACCGATAAACATTAAAAGGCTTAATATTAACTGAGTTGGCTCTGTAAATGAACTTACCTCGATCGTAACAAGACCTCCTGATCGGGTGGAGACTGATTGAAAAAGCGCATAAAAAAGCCCCTGGTGCCAGCTTATATCAGCAAATCGCTCATTGAATTCAATTAAGTAAATAAGCAGCGTCCCAATAATAAGTAAGATTCCAAATGTAATCGTCGTTAATTTTGTAAACAAAGAAAACCGGAACGGACCTGATTTATGACTTAAAAACTGCTTTAACTCAATCAGTACAGGAAATCCAATCGCACCTAAAATAATCAGTAGTATTGTGATGATTTGTACGAAGTAATCATTTGCATACGGAATCATTGATTGTCCTGTTATATCAAAACCGCCATTAGTCGTAGCTGAAACCGAAGCGAATACGCCGTGCAGAACCGCTTCAGCCCACGTTTCATAAAACTGGGTAAAATAAAGACTTAATAATAAGGCCCCGATTGCCTCAATAAGCAGCAGGATTTTAATGATTTCAATAATAAGCTTAACTACACCGGATAAGTTATATTGATTATGATCCAGCATAATCAGCTGCCGTTCTCTCAATCCGATTCTTTTACCTATTAACAGCCATACAAAAGTTCCCAGAGACATAATACCAATTCCGCCAAGCTGCAAAATCAGCATAACCATCACGATCCCAAAAACAGTGTATGTATCTGAAATTTGTATGACGGTGAGTCCTGTTACACTCACTGCGCTTACAGCAGTAAATAATGAATCAATTAAGGAGACTTCCTGCCCAGGCTGGTGTACCCATGGCAGTCTTAATAGCCCGAATGACAAACTGATTGCCAGAAAATAATACGTAACAATCAGCTGGGCAGGTTTTAGCTTTCTAATTCTGTCTTTCAGCATCTGCCACATGGTTTTTAATTCCCTTCTGTGAAATCTATCATTAGCTTATACGAAAACCGGTAATAATTAAATAGGAATTTAAAAACTGTAAACAGTTGCCCAGTATTTCTGCTCAAAAAAAAGCAGGGGTTCACCTGCTTTAGTTTCCATTATTCTTTCCGTTACCATTGTTACCGCCATTGCCATTGCCGTTGTTGCCCACATTTCCATTATTTCCGTTGTTCCCATTATTGCCATTGTTGCCGCCATTCCCGTTATTCCCGTTATTCCCGCTATTTCCGCTATTTCCGCTATTTCCGTTGTTTCCGTTGTTTCCGTTGTTTCCGCCATTACCGTTATTCCCACTGTTTCCGGTGTTTTTGTTTTTTGATTCTTCCTTCTCTTCCTGCTTTTGTTCTTTTTTCTCCTGTTGCTCCACTTTCTTTTGCTCCTGCTTTTCCTGATTCTCTTCTTTTTTATTCATACCCTGACTGTTAGCAGGCACTGTTTCTGTTGGAGTTTCCTCATCAGGGACAGAAGCAGGTGGTGCCGGATCCTCTTCCGGTATATCAACCGGCTCTTCAACTGTCTCTACCAGATCATCTTTTTGCTCAGTGATTGACGCAGGTTTTTCCGGTGTAATCAGCTGCTCATTTTCACTTTTTTGCTCAGCCAGCAGCTGTCCAAAAGAAATACCTCTTTCATCTGCTCTTATCACATCCTGCATATCCCCTTTCAGGAAAGCAACCTGTGATACATTCGACGTTTGAGACCAGCTTTTAAGTAAAGACTGAAGCTCTTTTTCAAACGCATCGTCTGCTTCTTCAGATACAGCTGTTGAAATAGTCACGGCTCCATCCTCCGATGCTAAAAAGCCTGCCCGGATGCTTTCCTGGACGATTGATGCAATGACATCTCCAACCGGCTTGTTTTCCCAATCCAGATTTTCAAAAATCGCATGCGCATCGTCATTCACCGGCTCAAGCATAACCGCTTCATTATTTTTATTTAATTCAATCTCAAAGCTTGGATTAATATCTATTGAGACATGTGCATAGGTTTTCTGATTTAAAAAAGGTTGAAGGATAACAAATGCAATCATAAATATAGCTGCCATTGCACCTGTAGCAATCAGTTGGTTATAGGATCTGACCGTCAATTCACTCGAGACTACTTCATCACCCACGCCAACTTGTTCAGCAGGCTTTTTCACCCTGCAAAACTCGCCTTCTCCAGTTAAAAGAACAAGGTGCCTCCTCTTTACTTCCATCACAATTCCTTTTTTCATCATAACTGCTCCTTCACATACTCATATAGATAAGGAAAACGGCCATTCAGCAAAACGGCTACCGCAATAATGTATTTCCGGTTCCGTTCAATCGTTTTTCTGCTGACTTCAACTTCTTTTTCAATTTTTTTTATCGGCAGCCTTTTTTTATCCTTTAATTCTGCAAACCATTCTTTATTCGAGCTGACCAGCTTTGCGATAAAAATCGCATTTTTTCTGGCATCCTGGTGCTTTGGAGAACAGTTCACCAGTTCGCTGAATGTGAGCCCAAATGCTTTAAGTGTAAGAGTGTATTGCGCAATTTCTTCTTTTCTTAATTCCGATTCCAGCTCGGATTGATACTGCTTCATCGATTGATCATTTTCCAAATAACGGGCAGTTTCAAGTGATTCCCCACCCGGTTCGAAGAGCATTTCCTGCTTTTCTTTCCGGTGGGTTCTGATATAGTCAATCATTCGCCTTTTGATGACGATTTCTGAAAAACTGATCACTGAAGCACCCTTCTCCGGCTGATATTTCATTAACGCATCATTAAATGCGATTAATGCGATACTAAATTCATCATCAGAGTCATAAATGTATCGATGACAAATTTTCGATGCAGCTTTTTTCACAAAAGGCTTATAATCCTCAAGCACTTCAGATAAAAGCTGTGTATCCCCACTTTGTATATGAACCACTTTTTCTTCAAGCGTCATTTTAGAAGAAAACTTATATAATCCAAATAACAGGAAAGATAGCAACCTCTCCACCTCTATTCAACACGTCATAGATAAATTGTACCGGTAAATTGTGCTGAATGGAAGATGTCGCCTTTTAATAAAGCTTACGTAATATGTTTGTAATATGAGGGGGTGGTTTTCAATTTATTTAATCTTTCTGGATAGAGGCACAAAAAAAGCCTGCTCCCTTTAAAGAGCAGACCTTACACATTAATAAACAGTACTTTCCTGACCACGCTTCTTTGCCAGAATATATCCTCCACCAGCAATTAATACAAGCACTGACCAGAAAATAATTTTCCATTCAGTTGAGTGCGGGAAGTGTGTATCAATCAGCTGTACATTCGGGTGACCCAGTGTCAGCACCGCCAGCTTTACACCCACCCAGCCAACAATCAGGAATGCTGTTGTTTCAAGTAGTGGATATTTACCAAGCAGCTTCACAAACCAGTGAGCCGCGAAACGCATGATGATTAGTCCAATTAAACCACCCAGGAAAATGACGATAAATTGTCCTCCGTCCATCCCGCCGATTTCAAATGCGCCAACTGCAGGCAGCGTCAGCGCCAGTGCAACTGCAGCAAGCATTGAGTCAACGGCGAAAGCAATGTCCGCCAGCTCAACTTTTAAGACAGTCATCCAGAATCCAGAACCTTTCGCATTTTTTTCTGCTTCTTCAGCTTCAACAGATTCATCTTTTTTAGTCATAATCTGTTTTGTCACATGACTGATTGAAATGTATAACAGATAAGCCGCGCCTATTGCCTGTACCTGCCAGACATCAATTAAAACCGCAATTAAAAATAATGATGCAAAACGGAAAACAAATGCTCCGAATAAACCATAGAATAATGCTTTTTTACGCTGTTCAGGTGGCAGGTGTTTAACCATGACAGCCATTACTACCGCATTATCTGCTGCAAGGATCCCTTCAAGTCCAATCAGAATGAGAAGTACCCAGCCATATTCCAATAATAACGCTGCATCCATTCTTTATTTCCTCCTCTTTTCTATCTTCATTTTCTCCAATAACCGATGAATTAATCATGAAGCTCTTTTCAGTGGTTAAAAACGCAAAAAGACCTTCACCTAATAAAAGGCAAAGGTCTTGCAAAGCATTTATCATGCCATTATGACCGATGAACCGCTGTGTTCATGTCGTGACGATCATAATTAGCTGTCTGCACAGCTAAAGCTACTCCCCCTTGACAACCAGTCAAAGCGCTATTGAATTATGTTCATTATACCATTCTCTGGAATGGTGACAATACTATTTTATAAATGTATGGTAATTTTTTTCATGCTTATGGCGATTATAAAAGTCCACCATGGCGTCAAGTCCTTCTAAAAAGTCTGCACATTGAATACCTGATCCATTGAGATCCCGTGCAGTCTCAGACTGATCAAACTCTCCTTCCCAGAAGAAGTACTCAAGCCCTTCTCTTTCAGCCCCCAGATGCTTTCTGACCTTTGGGATAGCGAGAGCTTTATCCATTAACTTATGCGAAACAAATCCCGAAGGTGTCTTTCCAGTTTGTTTCTGCAGGAGAAAACGGTATATTTCTCTTGCCGGATATGGATTTGGATCTGTCAGATGATAGGTTTTCCCTGCACTGTCTCCATTTCGTCCTAAGTAACAGGCAGCTTCAATCACATATTCAACCGGTACGACATTCAGCTTCGCACGGCTTTTGCTGATATATGGGAGTCTGGATAGATTTTTCGTTTTATCAAATATATTCAGTAAATAATAAGGACCATCAAACTTACTTGTTTCGCCTGTAACGGTGTCCCCTTTTACAATACCGGGGCGCAAAATGGTCACAGGCATATCCTTTTTCAGCTGATCGACCAATACCTCTGCCTCAAACTTTGTTTCCTCATAGTAATTTCTGAAATGGTCAGGTCTGATCAGCTCAGTTTCTTTAATGACCCCGGTTCTGCGGCCGGCGACATAAGCAGTACTAAAATAGATATAGCGTTTCAGATCAGATAATGATTTTACCCATTCATTAACATGGTACGTACCTGTCACATTCACTCTGTAGGCAATTGGTTTTTCGATTGCCAGGTCATATGCTGCTGCAAGATGCCAGACATAGTGAATCTTATCTTTTAAATAAGCGGAGACTGTTGATGATAAACCCATATTACTTTTTGTAATATCTCCCTGAACAATATGAATAGTTGACGTCGTCTTGATTTCATTTCTGATCTTTTCAATCCTTTCAGCAGCTTTTTGCTGCATCGAAGGCAATACGAGCAGGTAGATATGCTTTTCATCTTTTTCATTGAGCCATTTTCTTAATAATTTTTCACCGATAAACCCTGGAAATCCAGTTACAAAATAGCCAGTTTTCATATGATCACTCCTCTTATTCTGATTATACAGAAAAAAACACTTTACGAAAAAGAACCCGAGACATTTTGTCTCAGGTCCTACTGTTATTTCGCCTTCTGCTTCTTATTCATTTTTCTTGTTTCCGGATCAAGGAAACTATAGACGATCGGCACAATGAACAGTGTCAGGAATGTCGAACTGATAAGTCCTCCAATCACTGTAATGGCCATCGGCTGATTAATTTCCGTTCCTTCACCGATTCCGAGTGCTAATGGCACCAGCCCAAGGATGGTTGTTAGTGCAGTCATCAGAATTGGACGTGCACGGTCTCTGACGGATGTATAAATCGCATCGTAACTTGCCATACCGGCAGCTTTTCGCTGATTAATATAGTCAACAAGTACGATTCCATTATTTACAACAATACCGGTCAGGATCAACAACCCGATAATCGAGGTTACGCTGACAGGTGTTTGCGTAACGAATTGCGCAATCGCAACACCGATAACCATTAGCGGTACTGTAAACATAATAACAAACGGGTACTTAAATGACTCAAACTGTGCAGCCATTACAAAGTACACTAATACAACTGCAAGACCTACTGCTAAAAGCATATCCATAATTGAATCTTCAAGCAGCTCTCTGTCTCCACCAAATACTACTTCAGTTTCATCAGCAAGATTCAGATCTGCAATTGCATCATCCACTTCCTGCGAGACCGCACCAAGGTTTGTATTTGTCGTATAGGAAGCTGTAAATCCTACTGCGGCCTGCTGGTCTATTCTCTGTATCGATACAGGACCTTCCCCAATCGAGATCTCTGCAACCTCACTAAGAGTTACAAACTCTCCTGATGGTGTCCTTAGCGCTAGATCTTCAAGTCCTTCAATTGTATTGGCAATTTCTTCTTCATATTGAATATATACGTCATAAACGTCTGAATCGTCCGTGATAATCTGGGTTGTCAATGCCCCTCTTGTAACAGCATTCACTTCCTGGGAAATCTGGGCAGGAGACAGTCCAGCTGCTCTTGCATCTTCACGGTTAATCTCAATTTGAACTTCTTCAACTGTATCTTCAAGGTCAGTTTCAACCTCAGTGATCGTATTGAGCTCCAGTAATGCATCTCTGATCTGATCAACAGATTCATTCAGACGGGTTTCATTTGTATCCCTTACACTGAATGATAAAGTTTGTGGTGAAGTACCTGTTGCAGTCTGCAGAGAAGCAGACACTTCTGCAGTTTCGTTTACTGAAGTTGCTGCCTCTTCTATTTCAGGTGTGATCTTTTCAATCAGTTCGAATACTGATATGTCACGATCTTCAAGCGGCTTCATCTTGACAAAGATATTACCTGACGAACCATCAGGTGAATTATCAATTCCACCCTGACCGGAGGAGCCAGCCTGACTCAGATAAACTTCAATTGAGCCCTCCTGTCTTAATTCATCTTCAATTGCCGAGATGACCGCTTCAGTTTCTTCTAAAGCAGTACCATTTTCAAGTGAGACACTGATATCAAAGAAACCTTCATCAGTGGCCGGAAGGAATTGAGTTCCGACTGATGCAATGCCGAAACCACCTGCACCCAGCAGGATAAATGTAATAAGAATTGGCACCCATCTGTGTCTGAGAGACCATTTAACCGACCCCATAAAGCGTTTTGTAAATGGAGATTGCCTTCTCTTTTTCTCAAGGTCTTCTTTTGGTTCTTTCAGCATTTTGCTCGCGAGCATCGGAATAACTGTTAAAGCGACGACCAGTGAGGCAAATAAACTGAATGAAATAGTTAAGGCAAATTCAGTAAATAAATCACCAATTAATCCTTCTATGAATACGACTGGTATAAAAACAGCAATCGTGGTAAGAGTAGATGCTGTAATCGCACTTGCTACCTCTTTAGCACCATCTCTTGCAGCTGTCTTAGGATCTTTTTTCATTCCCAGATGTCTGTAAATATTTTCAAGTACAACGATCGCATTATCGACCAGCATCCCAATTCCAAGTGCCAATGCACCGAGCGTGAAAATATTAAGTGAGAAATCTGCAAAGTACATCAATACAAAAGTCACAATGACTGAATATGGGATTGCCACACCAATAATAATCGGACTCTTAATATTTCTCAGAAATAAGAACAATACTGCCATCGCGAAAAGTCCACCGAAAATTAATGAACTGGCAATATTCCCTATCGCAAGCTGGATGTAATCCCCCTGATCAAAGAGCACATCTGCTGTTACGCTTTCATACTGTTCTTCTTCAAGTAATTCATTAAGCGCATCTTGAAATGCAGTGGAAACGTCCGCTGTGTTTGCATCTGCTTCCTGTAAAACACTGATCAGGACGGCACTTTCATCATTTGCACGTGTGATCACTGACTGCTCCGGTTCTCCGAGCTCTACGCTTGCGACATCCGCAAGCGTTATATCATCACCTGTGGCAGGATCTGCTGAGACAACAAGATCTTCAATTTCCTCTACTGAAGTTAATGTGCTCAAAATCCTTGTGGTCAGGCTCTTACCATCTGTTTCAACAGTGTCACCAGGGAACGAAACATTATTAGCCTGGATTACATTTGAGATATCTGTCTGAGTCAGACCAAATGTCTGAAGCTCGTCCTGATCAAGTGAAATTCTGACTTCCTCAGCAAGAGAGTTTGAGATATCTACACTCGCAACGCCTTCTGTTCTTGAGAGTTCCACTTCAAGTTCTTCAGCAAGATTACGGATATTCGTTTCTTCATCTGAAGATCTGAGACTCATCTGTATAACAGGGAACTGAGACGGGTCAAATTTAAGAACACGGGGCTGATTTGCATCATCCGGCAATTGCACCTGCTCCACTGCCCGTCTGATATCCCCTTCAACCTCATCAATATCTGTTGAAAAGTTAAACTCAAGCAGGACCAGGTTAGATCCCTCTGTTGAAGTAGACTGGACATTTTCAAGCCCGGGAAGCTGTGCCACCTGTGCCTCAATGGGCTTTGTAACTTTTTCAAGCACTTCTGTCGGGCCTGCCCCCGGATAGGATGTAACGACAACTGAGACCGGCGCATTAATGTTCGGGATCAGCTGAAGCGGGATCCTGGTTAACGAGATTGTACCTATTAAAAGAACAATCAGCATTGTTACGATTGTAAATACGGGCCGTCTGATTGAAAAACGACTGATGTTCAAGTGAAACGCTCCTTCCGCCAGTCTAAATAAACCAGCATTTTACTGTACTTTTCACTATACCGACAAACCTGTCGCTAATCAATTTTAAAATGTCCCGTTCACAATATCATCAAATCATTCGGCTCTCGTAACAGTCCATCCAGTGAAAACATAAAGCAATGTCAGGACCGGAGAGATCAGGCAAAAGAAAGCAAAAGGAAGGTAATCAATCACCTCAACGCCTAAAACACCTGTAATGAATACACCGCACACGCCCCATGGTACCAGCGGATTGATCACCGTGCCGGCATCTTCAAGTACCCTTGACAGATTCTTTCTTTCAATTTTTTCTTCATCCACTTTATGGGCAAATGTTTCGCCTGTCAGAAGAATTGATAAATACTGTTCACCGATCAGCACGTTTGTTCCAACAGCTGTACCCGCTGCTTTAACGAGCGTATTTTTTGAATGATTTATTTTCTCAAAGAGCGCAGGAATTACACCTGTCGTAAATAATAATCCACCGAGTCCCAGGGCAAGGAATACAAGTGAAATCGTGAACATCATTGACTCAACCCCACCTCGGTTCAGCAGTTCATTAATCTGCTCGTTCTCGGATGAAGCTGAATAACCTGAAAATAAAACCTGAAAGAGCTCTGATACTGGTACAGTACTGTGAAAATAAGTAATCACAATACTGAACAGAATGGCTGATATGAGTGTCATCAGCGCTGGAATTTTTTTAGCTGCAAAAATAAACAGTAAGAGAATCGGCAGCAGGCTGTATAAATGGACCAACCCTGTGTCCAACAATTGGTCTCTGATTGCCGAGATTCCGCTATTTCCGGCTTTCTGATCAGATGAAAAAAGCATAAAAAATACTGCCGTTAAAACAAATGCCGGAATCGTTGTCCATGACATATGGCGGATATGGGTAAAGAGATCGACACCCACAACGGATGAAGCTAAGTTCGTTGTATCAGACAGCGGAGACATTTTATCACCGAAAAAAGCACCTGATACAATCGCACCCGCTGTTACCGCCAGAGATAGATCAAGTGAACCGGCAATACTAATGAATACCACACCGACTGTTGCAACAGTAGTCAGAGAGCTGCCTATACTGATTCCGATAATGGCTGTAATCGCAAATACAGCGGTAAAGAAAAATGGAAAATCAGTTAAATACAACCCGTAGTACATGAGTGTCGGAATTGTGCCCGACAGCATAAATGAACTGATTAACACACCTATAAACAAAAAGATAAAAATTGCTGCCATTCCGGAAGCTGCGCCTGAAATCATTCCTTCCTGCAACTTTTTGAATGGTGCTTTTTTAATCAATCCGAATAAAATTAAAAGTAGGATCGATATCATAATTGGCATATGAGGCACGGAACCAAAACCAATCATACTTACACTCATAATGGCAATGATCATTACAACAATCAGTGCTCCCTCTGTTAAAGAAGGCAGAATTTCCTGATGAATCTTTTTCATAAAAAGTCCTCCAAACCAGACAATGTAGACGCAAAAAACTCCGCCCCCACAAAAGGGACGAAGTTAACTCCGCGGTACCACCCAAATTAGTATTACACTCACTCAAACCGTACATCCATAAGACAGTTGTAATTCGATCAGTGAACTGCCTGGGATCTCACCATCCTCCCAGTCTCTTTGTGCTGCAGGTCAAACATCTACTTTCTCTGCCGGATCATCGCAATATACTGTTTTACTTAAACGCTTTTAAGTGATAAAGTATACGATGATTTTATACGGATTCGGTTCAACCGTCAAGTCACAACCTTCAGGATGCGACTGATGTATTAATGATTGGTGTTGTTGCTGTCGGCTCAGGCTTACCGATTAAGTATCCCTGACAGAGATCAATACCGATCTCTTTACAGATTCTTAACTCTTCCACTCTCTCAAGGCCTTCTGCTAATACAGTAATACCAAGTTCTTTTGAAATGTGATTGACTTCAGCCAGAAATTCCTGTTTTTTCATATCTTCATCACAGCGGTCAACAAATGAACGGTCTATTTTCACATAATTAGGTTCGAGCATTTTCAGCATCTCAATCGTTGAAAAACCCGCTCCTACATCATCAAGTGCAACCTTCATTCCCTCACGCTTATATGTTTTAAATACTTTCTTTAAATGATCTACATCCTGGATTTTTTCAGTCTCAACAACTTCAAAAACAAGGTCGGCAGGGTCAACCTGATACTTATTTACAACATGGAATGTATGCTGCAGGCAGTATTCAGGATTATAAATAGTAGAAGGAAGAAAATTAATAAAGCTTTTAATACCTGAAGGAATGTGGTTTTTCCTTGCACGTATCGCTTCCTCTCTTGCTCTCTGATCAAGCAGCGAGTGCATTTCAGCCTGATTGGCTACCTGGAACAGTTCATAAGGCGAGATTTTCTTTTCACTGCTGTCAGCTCTCAGCAGTGACTCATATGCATACAGCTCTCCTGAGGAAATATTAACAATCGGCTGAAGATGGCTGACCAGCTTTCCATCCTGTATAAATTCGACTGTTTCCCTGTTTTCAAGCCTTATTTTAAACAAGTCAGCATTCATATATTGAGCATAGTGATTCTTCGATGAAATTCCACATTCAATGTGATTGTTCACCTGAATCACTTCATCTGCCATACTTTCAAGCTGATTCAGGTTTTCATAACCGGCTTTATATGCACCACCCAAACCAATGACCGGGAAAGACAGCGATTTTATTTCACTTTCACTGACATTTTTCAGATGAAAAGTGCCCTCTTCTGAAAATCTCATACTAACTCCGCAGTTTACACACTTGGTAACCATTCATTCGCCCCACCTTCATTTTTCTTTCATGCTGCTATTTATCTACCCTACAAAAGCATACTTTATTCCTACTCTTTAGTAAATTTATATTGTTTTTTATTAAAAAATATCCTGCCGGGCCTCCGGCAGGATATTTTTCTTTTCTATAAGAGACTGTATAATTTAATCTCTGGGTGCTTATCAGAAAACCATCTCATCGCAAAATCATTTTCAAATAAGAACACAAGCTTTCCGTATCTGTCTTTCACAAGCATACTTCTTTGTGATGACATGGCATCTTTCACATCTTCTTCATTTTCAATCCAGCGGGCAATTTTGGATCCGATGTTTTCCATCATCACATCAGTATTGTATTCATTCTTCATGCGGTGCTCGAACACTTCAAACTGAAGCTGCCCTACTGCGCCAAGAATGATTTCATCTGTTCTGTAGGTTTTATAGAGCTGGATCGCACCTTCCTGTACCAGCTGGTTAATTCCTTTATGGAAATGTTTTTGCTTCATTACATTCTTTGCAGTTACTCTCATAAATAACTCAGGCGTAAACTGTGGCAGCTTTTCGAATGCAAAATTCTTTTTCCCGCCGGTCAGCGTGTCGCCTATCTGATAGTTTCCTGTATCGTGGATCCCGATAATGTCACCACTTACCGCATTATCAACTGTGTTACGGTCATCTGCAAGGAAAGACGTGGAAGAACTCAGCTTAATCGTCTTTCCGGTTCTGCTCAGCTGCACAGGCATTCCCCGTTCAAATTGACCTGAACAGATTCTAAGGAAAGCGATTCTGTCACGGTGAGCAGGGTTCATATTGGCCTGAATCTTAAAGATGAAGCCTGAGAATTCTTCTTCTGTTGCTTCTACTTCACCTTGATCTGTCTGTCTTGGCTGCGGTGATGGAGCAAACTGCAGATAAGTTTCCAGGAACGTCTGTACACCAAAGTTTGTTAAAGCACTTCCAAAGAATACAGGTGTTACTTCACCTTTCTTCAGCCTCTCAGTTGTAAACTCATTTCCAGCTTCATTAAGAAGCATTACGTCTTCTAACGCCTGATCATATAGAGAAGTTTTTTTGATGTCATAGTCCCCATCAAGTTCACCTTCTTCATTTAATGGAAGAAAACGCTGGTTTTCATCTACTCTGAACTGTTCGATCCGGTTATGGTGACGGTCATAAATGCCCAGAAATTCTTTACCCATTCCGATCGGCCAGTTCATTGCATAGGACTCAATTCCAAGTACTTCCTCTAATTCCTCCATAATTTCAAGCGGCTCTCTACCCTGACGGTCAAGCTTATTAACGAATGTAAAGATTGGAATTCCTCTCATTTTACAAACTTTAAACAGCTTCAATGTCTGTGCTTCAATCCCTTTTGCTGCATCTATAATCATGACCGCACTGTCAACTGCCATCAGTGTACGGTATGTGTCTTCACTGAAGTCCTGGTGACCCGGTGTATCGAGTATATTAATTCTTTTTCCCAGATAGTCGAATTGCATCACTGAAGAAGTCACCGAAATTCCACGCTGCTTCTCAATTTCCATCCAGTCAGACGTTGCAAACTTTCCAGTCTTTTTCCCTTTGACTGTCCCAGCTGCTCTGATTGCCCCACCGAATAATAACAGTTGCTCTGTCAAAGTTGTTTTACCGGCATCCGGGTGAGAAATAATTGCAAACGTTCTGCGTGATTGTACCTCATCTATAAGTGTCATATCCATTTCCTCTCATGTATGAATTTCTACCTTTAACATCATATTAGTTTCTATAACATAATGCAATCCAACGCAAAATGTTAAAAAGCACATCCAGAGTTGTACAACTCATTAACACATTGTATAAATAAGTTGTACACTACTTGTACCAATTAAAAAAAGGAGCGTGATTTTTGTGAAGAAACTTTTTAGTTCGATCGCTGCAGCAATCATGGTAATGGCTATGATGGGCGGCGCAGCACTGGCTGACAATCATGAAGGTGGAGAAGGCTGGGTTCGAGTCATTCACGCATCACCTGACGCACCGGCAGTAGATGTTTATGTAAATGGCGAAGCAGTTGTTGAAGGCGCAGAATTCAAAGCATTCACAGATTACTTAGCACTCCCTGCAGGCGACCATGAAGTAGAAATCTTCCCTGCTGGAGACACAGAAACAGCTGTCATTTCTGAAACACTTACAGTTGAAGAAGGTATGTACTATACTGCAGCTGCTGTAGGAACACTTGATAGCATTGAACTTAACGTGACACAAGATGACCTTACAATTGGTGAAGGAATGACAAAAGTTCGTGCAGGACACTTCTCTCCTGATGCACCGGCAGTAGATGTTGGTCTGATTGATGGAGACGCAGTATTCTCTGGAGCAGAATTCCCTGGAGTTACTGATTTTGCAGAGCTTGAAGCTGGCACATATGACCTTGAAGTACGTACACCAGAAGGAGATCAGGTACTTGATCTGTCTGGTACAGCACTAGAAGCTGGAACAGCATACAGTGTTTATGCAGTTAATACACTTGATAGCATTGAGCCATTAGTGGTTACTGCATCTGCATCAGAAAGCATGCCTTCTGAAATGCCTGAAACAGGTATGGGCGGAGCAGCAAACCAGTCTAATGCAGGTATGATGGCAGTAGCAGCAATTGCTGCTGGAGCAGCACTACTGATTGTATTCCGCAAGCGCGTATTCCAATCATAATTAAAAATGAAAAGATTATTGATATTTACAGGGCTGATTTTGATGATGGGCGGCTGCTCATCATCTGATCAGCTTTTTTCTGCAGATACGGCTGCTCCTCCTGCAGAAGAAACGGAAGAAAATGTTGAGAATGCTGAAACGCCGGAACCCGATACTTCAGTGGAAGAAAATATTGAAAATGACGTTTCATCTGATACAGGTGAAGCAACTGTCACATCCATTGTCCGTGATGTCTCTCTTACACCGAGCAGAGTAACAATTCCTGCAATTGGCGTTGACGCAGTGGTTAATCCATATGGACTTGACAATTCAGGCGGTATGGCTGTACCTGACAATGGTGAAGAGGTTGCCTGGTTTGAGCCGGGGTATAAGCCTGGTCAAAGAGGTAATGCAGTACTTGCAGGACACGTTGATAGTGAAAAGGCACCTGCTGTTTTTTGGGATCTAAAGGAGCTCTCTCCCGGCGATGAGATTACTGTAACTGATCCTAACGGGGAATCACTCGTTTTTGTGGTAAAGGATTCAGTCGCTTATGAAACCGGGGAAGCACCAATTGAAGAGATTTTTGGTTCATCTCCTGAAAGAGGGTTGAATCTGATTACATGTACCGGTTATTTTGACCGTAGTAATGGCGGATATGTTGAAAGATTAGTAGTCTATACAGAATTAAAGGCTGATCAGAGCTGATCAGCCTTTAATATGGTTACATTTCTCCGGTCCAGCCGCGGATGCGTGAAGAAAGCTCTGAAGCCTCTGACTCAACTGTTCTATTAGATAATGACTCAGCGATTTGACGGTTGAGTTCCTCTCCTGCTTCTTCATATGTAAAAAAGCAGGACCACTCTAGTGAAGGAATCGCAACCAGAATGGATTCCTCTTTTTTATTCTCATGGATGTATACAGTTCTTTCCCCATTCGAACCATAGCTTTTTCTGATTTTCAAGTTTTCACCTCCTCAGATGTCAGACATCATACATTTGTTTGACGTTTCTGTGACGTTTATTGAAACGCTTGCAATTGCATTGTAGAATGAGAAAAGCAATTTAGCAACACACTAATTTATCAATTGTTAGGAGCTGGCAACATGAACATTTTATGGGGATTTGCAGGGATTTTAACTGTCCTTGGTATCGCCTTTATCTTTTCAAATAATAGATCACGGATCAAGTGGCGTCCTGTACTGGGTGGACTGGCCATTCAGTTGACTTTTGCTTTTATTGTTCTTCAGACAAGTTTTGGAGCACAGTTTTTAGAAACTTTAACTCTTGGCGTTAATAACATCATCAATTATGCAAATGCTGGTATTGATTTTGTTCTTGGAGGATTTGCTTACGCAAACCCAGACAATCCTATGGTTTTCGCATTTAATGTATTAACAATCATTATTTTCTTCTCTTCTCTTATTTCTGTACTATATTATTTGAAAATAATGCAAGTCGTTGTTAAATTTCTCGGCGGGGGACTCTCGTGGTTGCTTGGCACACGAAAAGCAGAGTCTATGTCTGCAGCTGCGAACATATTTGTTGGACAGACTGAAGCACCACTTGTTATTAAGCCTTATCTTAAAAACATGACTAATTCAGAGCTTTTTGCAGTAATGACTGGTGGACTTGCATCAGTAGCTGGTGCGGTTTTAGTAGGGGTTGCCGCGCTTGGTGTACCACTGGAATATTTGTTAGCCGCAAGCTTCATGGCTGCTCCTGCCGGGCTTGTTATGGCAAAAATGTTTGTACCTGAGACAGATAATACGCCTGATCCGGATGACTTCAAAATGGAAGCGGATGAAGATGCTTCTAACGTCGTTGATGCTGCCGCAAAAGGAGCTTCTACAGGTTTGCAACTTGCTTTGAACGTAGGGGCTATGCTAATTGCCTTTATCGCTCTAATCGCAATGCTCAACGGTATTCTCGGTGGAATTGGCGGCTGGTTTGGATTCGAACAGTTATCAATTGAATTAATTCTTGGCTATGTATTTGCTCCATTGGCATTTGCGATTGGAATTCCATGGGATGAGGCAATACGTGCAGGTAACTTCATTGGTCAAAAACTTGTCCTGAATGAATTTGTTGCTTATGCGAATTTTGCTCCTGAGATAGAGACATTCTCTGATAAATCTGTGGCAATTATCACATTCGCGCTTTGTGGATTTGCTAATATTTCTTCTCTTGCAATTCTGCTTGGCGGTCTTGGTAATCTTGCGCCTAACAGACGTCCTGATATTGCACGTATGGGTATCCGTGCAGTTGCAGCTGGTGCACTTGCATCAATGCTTTCTGCTTCTATTGCAGGAATGTTCTTCTAATTAGATGTTGAAAAAGGGTTGTCCTGAAAATGGACAACCCTTTTTGCTTTCAACAAACACTGCCCCCGCAGTGGAGAACTCCGCTTTCCGCACCCGGGCGCCGAACCTCCTAAGCTTCGCTTGCGGAGTCTCGCCTGCCCTTCCCCGGTGCAGGAGTCTACGTTCTCCGCTGCGGGGTCAGCTCAAGAAGCATCATTAAAAAGTTTTATTAAATTAACACCATTTAAAACCTCTCAGCAATGACTTCCAGTGCGATTTCGCTGTCGCTGTGGGGGTACTTGGTGTTTTCGATGATCTGGTAGTCTTCATGACCTTTACCGGCAAAGATAATGATATCGTCAGGCTCTGCCTGCTGCATGAGGTGTCTGACTGCTGCTGCTCTGTCACCGATACATGCGTAATCGTCATGCATCATGCCTTTTTCAAGATCAGATGTGATACTGTCATAGCTCTCATAACGCGGATCATCTGTAGTTAAAACAACATAATCTGCAAGTGAAGCCATTTCAGCCATTGCAGGACGCTTGGATTTATCACGGTTACCGCCTGTGCCAATCAGGAAAAGGATTCTGTTTTTCTTAAATGGCATAACAGATCTGATCGCCTTTTCAATTGCATCAGGAGTATGCGCATAATCAATATAAATAGACAGCGGCGCACTTGTCGGAACAAGCTGCATTCTGCCTGATACCGGCGCAATTTCTTTTAAGGCTTCTACAAGATCAGATACCTGATATCCTCTCGCATAAAGTGCTGCAATTGCCGCGAGGGTATTTGATACATTAAATGTGCCGAGAAGCTGTGTTTCAAGCTGATATTCCCCTTCAGGTGAAATAAGCTTATAGTAAGTCCGGTCAGCCATATACTGAATGTCTTCTGCATAAAAATCTGCCGGCTTTTCCATGCTGTAGCTGATCACTTCGTGCGGCGTCATTTGCTCATATCGCTCATACCACTCATCATCAAGGTTCAATACTGCTGCTTTCTTTTTCGTCAGATCCTGACCTAGCTGAGAGAACAGCAGCCCTTTGGCATATCCGTAATGCTCCATTGTGTGATGATAATCGAGATGATCATGACTCAGGTTGGTAAAGACCGCTACATCAAAGTCAATCCCCCACAGTCTTCCCTCAACTAAACCATGGGAAGATACCTCAAATATCATATTACTGATGCCCTCTTCTTCAGCAGTACGGATCATACGCTGTGTCGTTAACAGGTCACTGGTTGTATTTGCACTTTGACGAAGGTCACCGTCCAGATCAAATCCGATTGTACCGGATAAAGCAGATCGTCCGTTTAACTTTCTGATCAATTCATGAATTAAATTGGAAACTGAAGTTTTACCATTTGTCCCGGTGACACCAAATACAGTCATTCTTTCAGATGGCGAACCATAAAAACTGTCTGCAAGCACTGCAAGCGCACGTGATGAATTTTTCACAACCAGCTGTGCACACTCATCTGCAGGCAGCTCCAGTTCTTTTTCTGTGATAATCAGTCTTGCCCCCTGCTTAACAGCCTGTCCTGCATAATCATGTCCATCGACTGTATAGCCTTTCTGACAGATAAATGCCGCTCCTTCTGTTACAGCACGTGAATCAATTTCAAGTGCATGTATTTCTTCAGGTATTGTGCCTATTTGTTTAATAACTGATAGATTTTTTATACATTCAATTGTTTTCATCTCAAAATTCCTCGCTCATTAGATGATTTGTTCATTAGCTATTTTACTCTTTTTTTCTCATTCTTCAATCCTCACTTAATGGTGACTGAAGATATGTAAGGATAAGAGATTCAGTATGGTAAAGTGATTTTTCATGTGTCCGTTCATTTGCATGAGATGCATCTACGCCTGCACCAATTAAACCATGTCTGATATCTGCACCGGCTCTGACAGCGGCTGACGCATCAGAACCGTAGTAATTATAGATATCCACTTTATAATCAATCTGATTCTCTTTTGCAAGCTGCACCAGGTGCTTTCTCAAACCATAATGATAAGGTCCTGAGCTGTCCTTCGCACAAATTGACACTGTATATTCATCTGAGCTTTGTCCATCACCAAGTGCCCCCATATCTACAGCAATATACTCAACTGTTTCAAATGGGATATTTGAATTCCCTCCAAAACCGATTTCTTCATTATTTGCGATAATAAAGTGGGTCGTAAAGGGTAGTGTAAGCCCGTCGCCTGCAAGTTGTTCTACAGTCTTCATTAACATCGCAACACTGGCTTTATCATCAATGTGGCGTGATTTGAAAAAGCCACTCGGTGTGATTTCCGGACGCGGGTCAAATGAAATGAAATCTCCAACAGAAATGCCAAGCGCTTCTGCATCCTCTTTAGACTTTACAACCTCATCGAGCCTGACTTCCATATTCTGTTCACTGCGATCAGCAGAGCCTGCGTCTTTATATGTGTGAACTGACGCCTGATGGAGCAGAATTGTACCCGTATACTTAGTTCCTTCTGATGTTTCAACGGTACAATATTCGCCTTCTACAGCGTTCCAGCGAAATCCGCCGATCATCGTCATACTTAATCTGCCATCCGGCTTAATGGTTTTCACCATCGCACCAAGTGTATCTACATGTGCAGTCAGGACTCTGTGCTGATGCGTGTCTTCACCTTGTAAAGTCACGATCAGGCCGCCTTTATTTGTTACTCTTGATGGTATGTTTCTTTCTGCAAACCAGTTCTTAATATATGTAATGATTTCAGATGTATGTCCTGAAGGGCTGGGTATCGATACTAATTCTTTTAACAGCGCCATAGTTTCAAGTGTATTCGGCTTCATTGCAATTCCTCCTGTAAAATTCATCTAAGTATCAGTTTACTATACACTGATAAAAAGACAAAGCGGGCTCATCTGCCCGCTTTGTCTAATCATCCCATATTGTAGACATGATCTCACCTGATATGGCATTGATCTGCACTGTTGCATCACCTTCTTCAGTTTCAATCTCTATCAAAAAATAGGGAACGCCGTCTTGTTGTTCCAGGTCAACATCATCCACTTCACCCGACACTGTACCAAGGGCAATATCTATTGCTTCCTGTTCAGATAAAATTCTTGCAGGCTCTTCAGTGTTTTTTGTCTCTTCAGCTGTGACCCGGGATTCTCCTGAAGCTGCATCTACCTCTATTGTAAGGATACGATTTTCCTCCTCAAGAACCACCTCATAACGCTTATTCCCTTCATCTGCAAGCAGGGTTGAGGATACAACTTCTCCATTACTTGTTTCCCCTGCAACCGCGATTGCTTCTTCCTCTGTTAATTCCTCAGAGGCATTCTGCCCGTCTTCTGCCGGTTCATTCATTGAGACGTTATTAAGATAAGCAACACTTTTATTTTCCCGGTCTATCTCGAGCTCATACTCGCCGTTTTGGTTTGTCAGGTTGAACAAAAAGGTGCTTCCACTTTCATCAATCAGCTCAGGTGTGCTTCCAGGGTACTGCTCATTAATGAATTGAATGGCTTCTCCTTCAGTCATTGGAGCCGCTGAAGTCCCTGAAGTCATTAATTGCTGAACAATAACGATTAACACGACTGCGATCAGCGCGCCGCCTGTCATCCAGATGATTCTTTGTTTTTTCACCATTTTCACCTCAGCGTTTTTCTTTTATCTTAGCCTTTTCAGATTAGAATTTGATGAGAATTCAATTAAGATTCAGCCTGAAAATGAATAGACGCGGTTGTACCTTTACCTTCTGTACTTTCTAAAGTAAGCTTCATTCCGAGTGCTTCAGACAATTCTTTCGCAAGCGACAGACCAAGACCTGAACCACCGGATTTTCGTGTTCTTGCTTTGTCCACCCTGTAAAACCTGTCAAATACCTTAGGCAGATCGCTTTCGGGGATGCCGATCCCGTTGTCCTCGACATCAATTCTGCCTTTTGCCCCATCTCTGACTAATGAGACCCTGATCTCCTGCTCACTGTATTTAATGGCATTGTCTATCAGAATATAGATCAGCTGTTTGAGTTTTTGCTTATCTGCATACGCTATGATTTCCTCACCCTGCAGTGTAATTTCCCTGCTGTAAGCGTTTCTGAATGCCTGTACCGACTCCTTCAGCAAAGGATATAGATCAAACCGCTCTAATGACAGCTTCCACTGTTCACCATGCTTTGCAAGTAAAAGCAGCTGCTGAGTCAGGTCCTTCATCCTGATCGCTTCAGAGTGAATCGCCTCAACAGATTCAGCTACAACCTCCGGATTATCAATTCCTCTTCGCTTAATCAGGTTGGCGTAGCTTTCAATCACGGTAAGCGGCGTTTTCAGCTCGTGTGAAGCATTCGCTACAAATTGCTTCTGCTTATCATAGTTCGTCTCAAGGAGGTTCATCATATGATTAAAACTCTCACCCATTTGATACAGTTCATCTCTCGACTTTTCTTCCAGTGGGATTCTTTTAAATTCACCGCTTCTTTGAATTTCCTTCATTGTTCCGGTCATTGACCTGATCGGCCCCATGATGACATTCCCGAGAAGGCGGCCCGAGATAAAAACAGGGATCAGCGCTAAAATGACCACTACGATCAGCGTATTTCTCAGTATCTGAAGATTCGATACTGTAGTATCAATGCTCTCAAATATTTGCAGATTCACGATAGAGCCATCAGTCCAGATCATGGGAATGGAAACAAACGTGTATCTTGCATTTTCGAGCTCTATAATTTCTGCATACTGATTGTTATAAAATGTACGCTCAATGTTGTTTAATGAGTTTTGCCCAGAGGATGTGACGGTCCCGAGTGAACTGCCGTCTTCCCTGATTATAGAAGTAGCTCCATCAAGCGGACCGAATGATCTGAGCAGGTCCCCTTCCTGGATGACGCCGGCACTGGAGATCATACCTGAAGCCGTACTGGCAGCATTTAATTCAGCGGAATTCAATTCACTGCTATAGGTAAGGTTGCTGAAAATCACATAGATCGCAATACTGATCAGTAAAAGCAGGATGGCAAACACACCGGAAGTAAAAAGATGAATTTTATTCTGCAGCTTCATTCATTCACCTTCAGTACATAACCAACGCCTCTTACTGTATGAATGAGAGACGCATGACCCTCCAGATCAATTTTTTTACGGATGTATCTGATATAGACATCCACAACATTTGTATCCCCGTAATAATCATAACCCCACACTGCATTCAGAATCTGTTCCCTGTTCAAAACCTGTCTCATGTTCTTAAGAAGATATACGAGCAAATCAAATTCCCGCGGTGTCAGATCTATTTCATATGCGCCTCTTGTGACCTCTCTTGTTTGTTCATTCAAGACGAGATCTCCGGCTTTAAGTACAGCAGGATCATCCGTCTTTTTCGTTCTGAGGACTGCCCGCACTCTTGCCAGAAGCTCTTCAATCTGGAACGGCTTTGTTATATAATCATTTGCTCCCAGGTCAAGACCGGACACTTTATCCTCCACCGAATCTTTTGCTGTAAGTAAAATGACCGGAGTATCTGCATCTCCTGAGCGGATTCTTCTCAACAGCTCAATCCCTGTCATCTCCGGCAGCATGACATCAAGTAAGATCAAGTCCCAGCCGTCTTCTCTGTATTTCTCTAATGCATCATAACCTGAAAATGCTTTTTCAGTTTCGTAGCCTTCGAATCCTAGCTCAAGCTCAAGCACGCGGGCAATTTTCTCTTCATCTTCAACGATCAGCACTCTCTTTTTCATGATGATCTCTCCTGCATCTTTTTAAAAATATTGTAGCACAGGTTGAATTGATCTACCTTTTTCAGCTTCAGTGTTAAAATAATGATGAATTTTCATTTAGAAAGGAAGATTTGATGGCTGAACATTCTTTTCATTTAAATGCCGAATGGCCTGGTGGCCGTAATACAGTCGGGTCAATTGAAGCGGGAAATTTAAAAACAGAGATTTCAATCCCTCCCGAAATGAACGGACCGGGGATCGGTACAAATCCTGACGAAATGCTGCTCGGTGCTGCTGCAACCTGCTATATTATTACACTTGCGGCAAAGCTTGAGCGTGCCAACATTGTACCTGAGGAAATGTCTTTGTCTTCAGAAGGGATTGTTGAGGTGGATGACAGAGGTGTCATCACGTATAGGACGATCATTCACCGCCCATATGTGAAAGCAGATGCAGCCTTCAGGGAGAAAATAGAACGTTATATGGATCAGTCAGAACAGAGCTGTATGATTTCACGTGCACTGAAAGGGAACGTGGAAATCAGGCTTGAAAAACATTTTGAAGCTGTATAGCGCATTAAAAGGTTTCTATCCTTCTGAATGTGGAAAACATAAACTATTCCACATTTAGGAGGATTTTTTATGAACCAGCATAAACTATACATTAACGGACAATACACAGATTCAACCAGTGATGAATGGATTGACATTATTAATCCAGCTACAGAAGAAGTGATTTCAAGAACGCCTAAAGGGACTGAGGAAGACGTCAATAAAGCCATTGATGCTGCCTTTGAAGCGCAGAAACAATGGGAAAAGGTTCCTTCAAATGAGCGGGGTCAGATTGTCAGAAAGCTTGGAGATAAAATCAAGGAAAAGCGTGAAACATTTATTGACCTACTGATCGAGGAACAGGGCAAACCAAAAGATCAGGCCAGCGATGAAGTGGATACAGCGATTGATTACTTCTATTACATGTCAGAATGGGCACGCAGAATAGAAGGAGAAATCCTGCCAAGTGACCGTCCGAATGAAAACATATTGATTTATAAAAAACCGATTGGTGTTGTAGCGGGGATCGTACCATGGAACTTCCCGGTATTTATTCTTGCGAGAAAAGTAGCAACTGCCCTGATTGCAGGCTGTTCAATCGTACTTAAACCTAGCCAGCAGACACCTAATACTGCTGCTGAGTTCACCAAAATCGTAGACGGCATGGATGAGATTCCAAAGGGTGTTTATAACTATGTAACCGGTACAGGCTCTACAATCGGGAATGTCATGGCGTCACATCCTAAAGTCGGCATTATTACAATGACAGGCAGTGTAGGGGCAGGTACAAAGGTAATGGAAGCTGCCGCACAGAATATCACTAAAGTGAATCTTGAACTTGGTGGTAAAGCGCCGGCAATCGTAACCGAAAATGCTGACCTTGATCTTGCCGTAAAACATATTGTGACTTCACGCCTGACAAACTCCGGCCAGGCCTGTACGAACGCAGAACGTGTATACGTACAGGAGTCAGTAGCTGAAGCATTTACGAAAAAGTTGACTGAAGCGATGGAGCAATCACAGGCCGGCAACCCGAACGAAGAGTCAAGCCTGGACCTCGGACCGCTTGTCAGTAAAGACCGTCTTGATACTGTCCATGAGATGGTGCAGAAAGCAGTTGAAGAAGGCGCTGAAATTCTTACAGGCGGAAAACCGCTTGACCGTGAAAAAGGGTTTTTCTATGCTCCGACTGTATTAGGAAATGTGAAGCATGAAATGTCGATCATTAAGGAAGAAATATTCGGTCCTGTCCTTCCTGTCGTGACATATAAAACGCTTGATGAAGCAATTGAAATGAGTAATGATACAGAATATGGACTTTCGTCTTCTGTGTATACAGAGAATTATCATGAAACAATGAGAGTCATTAATGGACTGAAGTTTGGTGAAACATTCGTAAATCGCGAAAACTTTGAGGCATTGCAGGGATACCATGCAGGTGTGCGTAAATCAGGACTTGGTGGTGCAGACGGAAAGCACGGTCTCGATGACTTCCTGGTTACACACGTTGCTTACATGCAGTACAAAACAGAATAATAATCAAAAAGACTCACACCTCATAAAAGTGTGGGTCTTTTTTCTTCTTTTATATGTGTCCTGTTTAATCATTTGACTTCCGGGAATAGACTAATATCACTAAAAACAAAACGTTTAACATAGGAGGACATCATCATGAGAGAAGAAAACGTTTCATATACAAAGTCGGATATACTTACAGGATTTGCCGGAACCGGGGTTATTACTGCTATTCTACTCTTTCTTACAAGTATTTAATGAATTACAATAATATCAGCTAACAATGACTTCTGCTCATGAGGCAGGAGTCATTTTTATATGATCCTGCAGGAGTTGATAATATGAAGATTTATGATTTAATCGGAATTGGTCTGGGTCCGTATAACCTTGGAATGGCTGCACTAATTCAGGAAGCCGGTGCTTTTGATGCGCTATTCTTTGAGAAAGAAGCTGAATTTGACTGGCACCCTGGAATGTTGATTGATGGCACTGATCTGCAGGTAGCTTTCCTAGCTGACCTAGTAACATTTGCCAATCCAAAAAGCCGCTTTACTTACCTGAATTACTTACATGAGCACCAGCGGCTCTATCAATTTTTTTCATTTAAGGAATTTGAAATGCCCCGCTCTGAATATAATCATTATGCAAAATGGACTGCATCCCTTTTGGAAAATTGCCTTTATGAACGCAATGTCATTTCTTTAAGCGATCAGACAAGCCATGGTTATTATGAAGTCAGAGTGTTGACTGGAACCGGTGAAAACGAGACTTATTATGCAAAAAATATTAGTCTGGGTACCGGTAGCAAACCTTTTTTACCCGATGCTGCACAAAAGGTTTCCGGACTCACTCATTCATCAGATTACCTTCACAAAAAGGAAGAATATAAGCAGACTGACTCAATCGCAGTGATTGGATCAGGTCAAAGTGCAGCTGAGATCTTTCTCGACCTGCTGGAATCACAGCCTTATCACCAATACCACCTTTCATGGTATACACGCTCACCCGGCATACTTCAGCTGGAGTCATCAAAGTTCGGGCAGGAATTTTTCACGCCCGATTTTACTGATTATTTCCATGACCTCCCCCTTCAGCAACGAGAGCATGCCTTATCGATGCTTGATTATGTCAGAAACGGAATCGCGCCGGACACACTTAATTCGATCTACAGATGGATGTATCACCGTTCATCAGGCGGCAGAGAACTGGCCATTACAATTCAGCCGAACGCTGAACTGATCAATATTAAAAATGACGGCGAACAACTCAACTGTACTTTTGAGCATAAGCTGTCAAACAGGGAATTCACCCGCTCATTCCAGAGGATCATTGCAGCTACCGGCTATCAGCCAAACCTGCCTTCATTTTTCCAACAGGCATTTGATCATGCTGAAAAAGAAAACGGGCACTTTGTCGTATCAAGGAATTACCATCTTCTGTTTAATAAAGATCGCCATGAAAATGTCTACCTGCTGACGGCAATCGAAAAAACCCATGGTGCAGAAGCAACGAATATGGGCATGGCTGTGAACAGAAATATTCATATCATCAATAAAATCGCAGGCCGTATAATCTACAAAAACCCAAGAAACGTTACATTTCAGTCATTTGAGTGATTCTGTGCATCATGACATAACAGCGTACTTTACTTAAAAGTCAGCTTCGTGCATCCCAATGCGGCCACTGGTGTCCGCATCGAGCTGAGCTTTATGATATGAAGCCTGTGCATTCCGGTTGGAGCTGCAAACCGCCTCTCCTGCCGGAATATGTCCGGCTGACACTCAGAAAACGGGACATTTCGATTTTTCAATCACAAGTCAAAACTGAACTCCCTAACCCACTCATCCAGCTCCTCAGCAGGCATCGGTCTCCCTATCAGATAACCCTGGAAACAATCACACCCCAGGCTTTTGAGTAGCGTCAGCTGTTCAAAAGATTCTACCCCTTCAGCGATCACAGAAAGCTCAAGATTTTCTGCAAGGTCAATAATCGTTTTCACTAATGCCTCACTCTTTTTATTCTTTGTCAGCAGCCTGATAAATTCCCTGTCCACTTTAATTTCATTCACAGGATAGTCCTGTAAATAGACAAATGCTGAAAACCCTGTACCAAAATCATCAATAGAGAGCCTGATCCCTTTTTTACTAAAAAGATTTAACCGCTCAATGACAAGAGAATTTTCTTCCATTGCAACTGATTCAGTAATTTCAAGACACAGCTTATCCGGTGAGACTTCATGCAGTTTCAGTGTTCTCAGTATCATATCAGGCAGATTTTCATGAATGAACTGTCTTGGTGAAATATTGACTGAGATCATCGCATCCTTCATACCTGTACGCTGGAGTTCACTGATCTTCTGGATTGATTCCTCTATAATCCACTCTCCCAGTGGCACAATGAACCCTGTGGATTCAGCCAGCGGGATAAAAACATCCGGCGCTACGAGTCCAATCTCGGGATGATTCCATCTGACCAGCGCTTCAAAACCGGTAATTTCTCCGCTGGACGTGTTAATTTGGGGCTGATAGTACAATATAAACTGATTGAGCTCCAACCCTTTTCTTAGGTTCATTTCAATTTCAAAGTGGTCTCTGCTCGAATCCTTCATCTCACCTGTAAAGTAAGTCAGACCGTTTCTTGAGGTTTTTTCTTTACCCTTATTAAGTGCAATCTGAGCTGTCTGAAGCAGTTCTTTTGCAGAACATCCTGTTTGACTGATACCAAAACTGAATGAAGCGGCAACATCAAAATTATTCACTTTAAATGGTGTAGTCAGTAAAAATTGAATTTGATGAATTCTTTCTTCAATATTTTTACGGTCTGTGAAAAAGATGAAATGGGCCTGATCCGCTTTAGCCAGGAATTCACCCTCTTTTAACAGCCGGCTAAAACGGTCAGCTATCTTTTTTACGATGAGATCTCCTGAATCATACCCCAGTGCATCAATCATCTGATGAAGCTGATCGATTTCAATATAACAAACGCAGGGGGATAGCCTTTCCATCCTGTGAGCTGCTTCTTTATAAAACAGATTCAGGTTAGGCAATCCTGTTAGCGGATCATAATAAGCAAGATGTTCGAGTTTTTGTTCAAGTTCCTGCTGCTGGATACTGTCAAATAGAAAAGCGATCAGATCTGCAAAGCTTCCTGCCAATGACTCGTCCAGCTTGCCCCACTCGATCTGTTTTGAAGTTTCGCAGCATATCACACCGATCACACCATTCGCCATCACAATCGGTGCATCAATCATTGATTTGATATTTCCGGCTTCCCTGAAATAATGAGGATACAGTTCTTCTACTCTCTGATCAGTTGAAACATCACAAATTGACAGCACCCTGGTTCCTTGAAGCAGACTGAAGTAAGCTGGAAAATCCTCTTTATGTAACACAGCCCCTTTTGAATGACTGCCGTTAAAAATATTCACAGCTGTTAAGGCAGGTCTCTCCTGATCAAAAATCCACACACTGACCCGCTCACATTGGATCATCTCAGACATCGCTTCACAGAGCTGTTCAACAGTTGATTGAAGTTCGAGTGCTGATATTCTTTTTGCCTTAGCGAGCTGAAAAAGCCGCTGCTGCTGAATTCTAAAAAGGGAATGATTCATCGTGGACACTGTATTTACACCTTCTTCAGATTTAATTGAGTTAAAATGATGATAAAGACCCAAATGTTTTTATGTAATGAATAAATTTTACCACAACACTTACATTAGTTTTATATTATTTTTAATTTTCCCTCTGCACTTCGATCGATTTGTTAAAATGATAATCGACGTACATTATTTAAAAAGGAAGTGGAACCAATGAGCGATCAAAATGTATATACAGACTTTAAAAATGAGATGACTTATGCAGATTATTTATCTCTTGATCAATTACTCGCTTCACAAAACCGGCTTTCCGGGCATCATGATGAAATGCTCTTTATCATTATCCATCAGGTCAGTGAGCTCTGGATGAAGCTGATTATCCATGAAATACAAGCAGCATGTGATTCGCTGAAGCATAACCAGTTTGAGCCGGCTTTCAAGCAGCTTGCACGCGTGTCAAAAATTCAGGAGCAGATCATTAAAGCCTGGGACGTGCTGGCTACCATGACGCCATCAGAATATATTGAGTTCCGGGACTCTCTTGGTAAAGCTTCAGGCTTTCAATCCTATCAGTACCGCTTAATTGAATTTTCACTTGGCTATAAAATTCCGCATATCCTGAAAATCTACGAACAGGATCAGGAGATTTATGATGTGCTTAATCAGGCTTATCAGGAAAAAGGACTTTATGATATCGCGATTGATAAGTTATATGAGGCAGGCTTTCAAATCCCTGAGGAATTACTGAATAGAGATTTCTCAAAGCCTTATGTAAAAAGTGAAGAAGTAAAAGCTGCATGGAGTGCGGTTTATAAAGATAGTCAGACATACTGGACTCTTTACCAGCTCGCTGAAAAATTAGTTGACCTTGAAGACTGGCATCAGCAGTGGCGTTTCCGTCATATGAAAACAGTTGAAAGGATTATCGGATTTAAGAAAGGAACGGGCGGTTCATCAGGAGTCAATTACTTAAAAAGTGTTCTGGATTCATACTTCTTCCCTGAGCTTTGGGATTTGAGAACTGAACTGTAAAGTAAGCTTTCAGACGCAAAAAAACCGGGGTATCCCCCGGTTTAACAGCCGCCTTTGCCGTAGTTTAATTAAGAAAGTTTTTAAACCACCACTCCTCAAAGTGGGTGTTCGCAAAAGCGTTCATGCGCGTCCTCATACGCTGATGAGGCATGACAATCCGGCTTTTATTTAAAACTCCCGTTAACAGATCAAAGGTTAAAACTTACTTAGAACATACGAACAACGCAGCCTGAATTAGAATCATAGCGTACCATCAGGATTTTTTCAATCTTAATGCTTAAATTTATGATATGATACGTACTGACTAATAGTATGGAGTATGATATATGGATGTTTTAACAAAAGACCTGCTTGTAAATTTTTTATTAATGATTCTTCCCTTATTATTTATACAGATCGTTTATTTTTATTCTTACCGGAACCGTCTTCAGAAAAAAGAGGGAAAGTTTGCTGCGATTTTTCCTGCCATTTCCATTCTCTTATGCCTCTCCTTCCCATTTACCATCAATGAAGGATTTCTTTGGGACCTGAGAGCTGTGCCCATTGTGTTAGGGACATTATATGGCGGTTATCCAATGGGTATTTTCTTAACTGCAGTTGCACTCATCAGCAGAGCAATCCTCGGCGGTGATGGTGTACTTGTGTCAACCATAACCCTGTGTGTCATCTGGATTTTTTATTTTATTTTTATGAAGCAGTTTCAGCGCTCAAAGATTCCGGGGAAAATATGCATCGGTACCTTTCTCGTATCTTTTCTTGTAATTTGCAACCTGACATTATCTTATTTAATTTTTGATGTATTAATGCCTCTTGATGTCTGGATTACTTTTACAATTATTAATGTAGTTGGATTAATTGTTGCGTTGATTTTATGGGAAATCATCAGAACAAACTTTTTAATATTGAATGATTTAATCAGAGCGGAAAAATTATCAGTGGTGAGCCACCTGGCTGCGAGCATTTCTCACGAAGTAAGAAACCCGCTTACAGTCAGCAGAGGATTTATCCAGATGGCGGTGCAGGACCGTGATCAGGATGAGCAGCAGCGTTATTATTTAAATACCGCACTGAAAGAGATCGATCATGCGACTGATATCATTAACGATTACCTTACATTCGCAAAGCCTGCATCTGATCAACAGGATATGATTAAAATGAAGGAAGAACTGAATCATTCAGTCAACGTGATCCAGCCTCTTGCCAATATGAACAATGTAAATATCCTTCTCAAGGATCAGCTCCCGGAACGTGCACTGCTGCTGGCAGAGAAAAAGCAATTCCAGCAAAGCCTGATTAATATCTTTAAAAATGGAATTGAAGCAATGCCAGACGGCGGCATACTAACCATCGAAGCATCACAGCAACAGAATGGATATGTATTGATTGTAAAAGATCAGGGTTACGGAATGAGTGACGAAGAAGTTAACAGACTTGGCGAGCCCTACTTTTCAACAAAGGAAAAAGGAACAGGTTTAGGCCTGATGGTTTCATACAGTATTATCAGGGCAATCGGCGGCTCCGTAAAAGTAACAAGTGTAAAAAATCATGGGACAACCTTCGAAATACAGCTACCCGTCTATAAAGCACCGTAAAAGAGCGCAATTCAGCGCTCTTTTATGATATTTTCAACCGGATAGTCATCCGGGTCAATCATCGACTCCTCACCGATCGCCATTTTTGCTACTTCCTTCCCGATAAACGGTCCTGAAGTCAGTCCTGAAGAGCCCAGCCCATTAATAAATAGAAGCTGCTCTATTTGACGGAAAGCCCCTGCAACAGGCAAAAAACCTTGTGTGAACGGTCTATAACCAACCCTTGTCTCAATTAACTCAGCGTGATGCAGACCTGCAGCGATGTTTAAAGTCTTACTCAAAATGTCAGCTACACCCCCTGCTGTAACTTTATCATCCATTGGCCGGTCATTTTCATGTGTTGTACCTGCTACAATCCGTCCATCATCAAATGCAAGTAAATACTGATCTCCAGGCGGCAATACAACAGGAAGCCTGTCTGTATCTTCTTCAACACCCAGATGAACAATTTGCGCTTTCTGATAGGATACATCCACATCAATACCAGCTGATGCTAAAACCTCCGGTGCCCAGGCGCCTGCAGCGAGAATGACCAGGTCAGCTTGCAGCTTCTCACCATTGACCCGGGCACCGGTCGCCCGGTTACGCTCAATCGTAAGTGCTGCATCTCCTGTGACAAGTCTGCCACCATTTTTTTTCAATCCTCTTACAAGTGATGCTCTCAGCTTCCTGCCGTCAACTCTTGCAGCACCGGAAACATTGACCCCATAAAACATTTCGGTCAGATAAGGAAATTGTTCTTTTACTTCTGAAGGGGTTAAAGCAGTAATTTCACCGATTTCAGGGGCCTCTTCTTTCTTCTTCAATGCACGTTCGATCATTTTATCTCTTTTTGCTTCTTCTTTGTGAAGGGCAATCCCGCCGGTTTTTTTATAGCCTGTATCAGTTTCACCATCTTCTTTCAGCATTTCAATTAACTCAGGATAATATGCTGCCCCCTCCTTCACAAGAAAGTACCATTTTTTATTTCTTCTCTGTGACAGCCAGGGACAAATAATACCTGCTGCAGCACCTGTTGCCTGGCCGGCATCCTCACGATCAATTAATGTAACTGAACAATCTTGCCTGGATAAATAGTAGGCAGCTGACGCACCTGCAATGCCGCCGCCAATCACAATATAACTTTTCATACTGACACCTCGTTTAAATCTTCTCTTTTAAAACAATAACTGATTGACAATGAATTGTCTAAAAGGTAATATAATATTTGTCTTCATACATATGAAACCTCATCAATATTTAAATATGACCTGTTAGCTCAGTGGGAGAGCACTTCCTTGACAGGGAAGGGGTCGGGGGTTCAAGTCCCTCACAGGTCATCCGCAAGCACTTTTATAAAAGTGCTTTTTTTTATGCCTTTTTACCGCTAAAATAAACTCAAGTTCTTAAAAAAGGAGATCAAAATGAACATTTATCTTTTCTGGTTCATTCAGTTATCCTGGGGCATCGTGATTAATCTGTTTGGTTTATTGATAACTGTGATTTTGTTATGTCTGGGTATAAAACCTGAAAGATATAACCATGCCGTTTATTTTGAGATTGGAGAAAAATGGGGCGGTGTTAACTTCGGAGGGTTCTTATTTGTTCAGAAAAATGCCTCAGACAGGCTTAAATCGCACGAATATGGACACAGTTTTCAAAACCTGCTATTGGGACCATTCATGATTTTTGCCGTAACCATCCCTTCCGCTATCCGTTATCACGTAAGAAATATTCAGGCAGCAAAAGGAATCATGCTTAAACCTTATGATGATTTCTGGTGTGAATCCTGGGCTACAAGGTTAGGAGAAAAACATTCAAAATGTAAATAGACACAGGCGTCTTAACATATTTAAAAAGCATCCCGTTATCGGCTTTACGGCCGACAACGGGATGCTTATTTTATGCTTTAGCGGTTTGGAGGTTGTCCTTCCCTTTTCTCTTCCAGACGAACTGGATGATCAGAAGTGCAACAAATAGTCCAGCACCCAGTAAATCTGTAATTCCTTCCGGATAGATCAGCATAATTCCTGCTGCCAGCGCAAGAATTCTTTCAACCGGATGAACCGGTCGATACCAGTATCCGATTACAGCAGCACCAATCGCTGTCATACCAGCAAGTGCAGTGATGACTGAAAGTGTGATCTCCCCTGCATTCGTATCAATCAGTAAGAGCTGAGGAGAAAGTACAAACATGTACGGGATGATAAATGCACCAATGGCAAGCTTGGCGGCATTCACTCCGGTTCGTATCGGTTCCCCGCCCGATACCCCTGCGGCGGCGAACGCTGCGAGCGCAACAGGTGGTGTAATATCAGCTACAATACCAAAATAGAATACAAACAGGTGAGCTGCAAGCGGCGGCACGTCAAGCAAAATCAGAGCCGGTGCTGCAATCGTAGCTGTAATAACATAGTTTGCAGTTGTTGGTGATCCCATACCAAGGATGATCGCCGCAAACATTGTGAAGAATAATGTCAGTAACAAAATACCGCCGGATAGTTCTACAAGCCCGTTTGCAAGCTTAAGACCAAGTCCCGTACGTGTTACAACCCCT
This sequence comes from Jeotgalibacillus haloalkalitolerans, assembly GCF_034427455.1. NCBI lineage: Bacteria > Bacillati > Bacillota > Bacilli > Caryophanales > Caryophanaceae > Jeotgalibacillus > Jeotgalibacillus haloalkalitolerans. Next base: position 113,477 of record NZ_JAXQNN010000004.1, read on the forward strand.
ACAATGATACCGGCACAAGCGGTTGCTACAGCAACTGATAATGCCGTTCTTGCACCATCTGCAAGACCATCGAAAAACTTTCTGATGTTGATTCTAGTATCCTTTCGGATCATGCTGACTAGAATTGTGATGACAATTGAATAAAGCGCTGCTCTGATAATTGAATTACCATCGAGCAGTAAGAAAATAACAGCAAAGATTGGTGTAAGTAAGTAAATCTTTTTAAGTACTTCTGACTTTTTTGGAATTTCTGAGTCAGGCAAACCGGTCAGACCGATTCTTTTTGCTTCAAAGTGTGTAATGATCCAGATCCCTGCGAAGTACAGTAAAGCAGGAATTGTAGCTGCTTTGGCAATTTCCCAGTAAGTAACCCCACCGATAAATTCAACCATCAGGAACGCTGCAGCCCCCATGATCGGCGGCATGAGCTGTCCACCGGTAGAAGCTGCCGCCTCTACCCCGCCGGCAAACTCTTTACGGTAGCCAAGCCTTTTCATCATTGGAATTGTAAATGAACCGGAAGTTACTACGTTTGCAACTGAACTACCGCTGATTGTTCCCTGCATCGCACTTGAGAAAATAGCGACTTTTGCAGGTCCGCCGATCGCTTTCCCTGCAAATGCAACAGCAAGGTCATTAAAGTACTGCCCAATTCCTGTTTTAACGAGGAATGCCCCGAATAACAGGAATAAGAAAATAAATGTTGCAGATACGTATAACGGTGTTCCGAATATACCTTCTGAAGAAATGAACATTGTATTAACAAGTGCTTCAAGGTCTAATCCTCTGTGTCTCAGGAAACCTGGCATTTGAGGACCAAAATAAGCATACGCCATAAAGGTTACAGCAATGATCATAATTGGAAGACCTACTGCACGTCTTGTCGCTTCAAGGACCAACAGGATGGCAATCAGACCTGTCCAGAAGTCCATTGGTGAAATCGAACCGATCGTATTGACAATCCGGTCTTCATTTAATGGGTAATATGCACCTACCCAGATAGATAACAGCGCCAGGATGCTGTCGTACCAAGTGAGTTTGTTGTGTCCAACCTTCTTTTTTGTAACAGGGAAAAGAAGAAATACTAAAGTAAGTGCAAAACCTAAGTGAATAGATAATAGCGTTTGTCTCGGAATAGACTGTGTAATTGCTGCGTAGATCTGAAAAACCGAAAAAGCAATCAGCCCGATAAAGACAACCCAGTTTAAAAGGCCTTCATATTGCTTGGTTCTTGCATCCGGATCGTACTTCGCAAGCAGGTCCTTCTGCTCTTTTTCACCAAACTGCTCTTCATCTTTGTGCTCCATTTCAGCCTTGTTTTTTTCCTCAGTCATCCATCCCAACTCCTCTCAATAACTCTGCTAATGTCAATTTTTTAATAGATATTGTAATAAATGTTCCAGGTTCAATATAGTCATCCAGGGCATAATCCTTGTCATGGTAGTGAAATACATGACTGACTACGACCTGACTTGTATGCAGATTAATAGATGGAAACAGACGATTCATATGTTCAATCCTGTATTTCCCATCCTTTTCAACAAATTCTTCACCTTCGTACATTGCATTTGATGGCATACCAATCGCCATATCCTCATACTCCAGTGCCACTTGTCTGATCTCGTTTTCTTTTGTAATCTCATAAAAATCAATTACTTCTGATTTGTGAATTGAATGTGTATAGCTTAAATGAAAATCTTTCTGGTCTGATACGGGGATATAACTGATCAGTTCTCCTGACTGCTGATGGTGAAATGTGATTGCCTGTCTGACTGGCAGAAATACAGCAGCAAAAAATACTCCTGCTATGACAATGATCAAGACCGGAATCATTTTTTTCTTCTGCATTTCTTTTACAACTCCATAAGAATGGGCAAACAGGCCCTGTCAGGACCTGTTTGCCTCATCGTATTTCATACAATCATACAATTACTGCTCGTCGTAGTAACGCTGAGCACCAGGGTGTACATCGATTCCGATTCCCTCAAGTGCAGTATCTACAGTGATAAATTCACCTTTAGGGTGAGTAATTGAGTCAGTATTTTCAAAGATTGCAGCTGTAATGTCGTAAACAACATCTTCTGACAGTTCAGAAGATACAGCAAGCATCGCCTGTACAGCTACAGTTGGAACTGCTTCTTCAAGACCGTAAGTACCTGAAGCAACTTCATCTTCTGAGTAGAATGGATATTCATCCATCAGTGCCTGAGCCATATCTGCTTCGATTGGAACAATCACTACATCAACCTGAGCAGCAAGTCCTTCTACAGCTCCAGTTGGTGTTCCACCAGTGATAAATGCAGCATCAATTGATCCATCCTGAATTCCAGTAGTTGAATCATCGAATGAAAGGTTCTGAACGTCCATATCGTCAAATGACATTCCATGAACTTCAAGAATCTGTTCAGCATTCAGACGTGTACCTGAACCTGACTCACCTACAGAAACTGTTTTACCTGCAAGATCTTCAACTGATTCGATACCTGAATCAGCACTTGTTACGATTTGAATTGTTTCAGGGTAAAGTGTAGCAAGTCCCTGGATTGTTTCGATTGGTGCATCAAACATTTGTGTTCCTTCAACAGCGTAAGAGGCGATATCCGTCTGAACGAACGCAATTTCAACTTCTTCATTGTCGATCATTGCCATGTTTTCAGCTGATGCGTTTGAAGTGTTAGCAGTTGTTGTAATGCCTGTCTCATCTTCAATCAGCTGTGCAAATGTACCACCAAGCGGATAGTATGTACCACCAGTACCGCCAGTAGCGATGTTAATAAATTCAGGCTGTTCTGAACCGCCTTCACCATCTCCGCTGCCGCTGTCTTCACCGCCGCAGGCTGCAAGAATCATAGATACTGCAAGAAGCAGAATCATGCTCAAATAAAACTTTTTGTTTTTCAACGTAGTTCCCCCTCCTTATAAAATTGCATAACTACGTATACTATTTTATCACGCAATATTACATTTGTGTCAAACTTAAATCATTTTGTACAAGTTCCAATTTACATCAAAAGCTGTCAAATCAACTATGAAAACGCTGTCGATTTCATGACAATTATGACGTCAGATGTAAATTTTCATACAATTTTATAGGAGGGTTTGTATAAAATTTGAATATATTTATTCGTCTTCAATAATTCTTCTTTCATTTTTTGGCAGGTTCTCTTCAATATCCCTCAGTCTGTGAGCAAGGCGGGATGAAGCATTTGCCGCAATAGCAGCAACCATATCGTCAAGGAATGTATGGATGCCACCACCCCTTTTGGTATCAAGCTTTTCAATAATACCGATTTTATTTTTATCCAGATGTCCAAATGTTGTGACTGCGATACTGCCGTAGCCGAGTGAAGCACCGAGGGCAATCGTTTCATCCACTCCAAAAAGACCTTCATCCGTTTCTACTAGTGACTGCAGAGGCTCTGTCAGTTTTTTTTGCTCTGCAAGGCGGTCAAGTTCAACGGCAACAAGAATTGCATGCTGCATTTCTCTTTTTAATAGCACCTTTTCAACGCTTTCAACGCATTCATCAAGCTGCAGTTTTTCATTATAAGGTCCCTGCATTTCATACACGATTTCAGCAATATCATCAATCGTAACGCCACGTTCTTTCAGGACGTTATAAGCAGCCTGTGTTACATCATGAGAGTGAACTCTTTCATTTTTCATATAAAATCTCCTTTAATCGTTATGTTGCCATCATTCAATCTATTCAGCGTAAATTGAATTTGAGAACTGTATAGACTGATATGATACAATCTATTTGTAAACGCTTCAAACTTTTTTTGTAACAGGGAGGATTTTTGATGCCTAAGACCGGAACAGTAAAAGAACATCAGCTATACAGTGAGGCACTGCAGGAAGAGATGAATCTGCTCGTCTATCTTCCTCATAACTATTCGCCTTTATATAAATACACAGTGCTGATCGCCCAGGATGGAAAAGATTATTTTCAGCTTGGCAGAGTACCAAGACTGCTGGATCAGCTGAATGAAGAAGAAAAAATCGAAAACCTGATTTTCGTCGGGGTGCCTTATAAAAATGTAAAGGACCGTTATGATAAATATCATCCGAGTGGCAGTCAGCATGATGCATACGTCAGATTCATCGCAAGGGAACTGGTGCCATTTATTGATGAATTATACCCTACTTACAATATTGGTATCGGACGCGCACTGATCGGTGATTCACTTGCCGGCACTGTGTCATTTCAGACTGCTTTAAAATATCCGAACACTTTTGGACGCGTGATTATGCAGTCCCCTCTTGTCAATGATGACGTCATTCTAAATGCAGAGCAGTTCAAAGACGTTCAGCTGATCAATTTTTATCATATTATTGGAAAAGGCGAAACATCAGTAAAGACAACCAATGGATCGGAAGCAAACTTTCTTGAACCAAACAGGGAACTGCACCAGGTGATGGAAGGTAAGAATTACAGCGTTTTTTATGATGAGTTTGACGGCGAGCATTCCTGGAAATACTGGCAGCCGGATCTTAAACGCGTGATGGAAAAAATGTTTGGAAAAACTTCTTACTAAGCAAGCAATATTCAACTATTTGTCTGATATAATTGTATGAGACAGTGACTATTTTATGATGTGAAAAGAGGAGGCTGACATTTATGAAGTTTGGTATCGCAGTATTCCCTTCAAAAAAATTACAGGATCTTGCTAACTCTTACCGGAAACGCTATGATCCTCATTACTCGCTGATTCCGCCTCATTTGACTTTGAAAGAGCCATTTGAAGCGACAGATGATGAAATTAATGTGATTGCTGAAAAGTTAGGTGAAGTGGCTAAGAATGCTGAGCCTTTTACATTAAGAGCATATAAAATCAGTTCATTCCAGCCAGTTAATAATGTGATTTATATGAAGGTTGATGCCGTTCCTGAACTGTTGACGCTTTATCAATCCCTTCACAGCAGTGACTTTGGCGGTGAATCTCAGTATTCATTTGTTCCGCATATTACGATTGCTCAGAAGTTATCTAATGATGAACACTCCGATGTATACGGTTCACTCCGTATGGCAGGTGTTGACCATGAAGAGACTGTTGACCGCTTCCACTTGTTATATCAGCTTGAAAATGGCTCGTGGACCGTATATGAAACTTACCGTTTAGGTGGCGACAGCTGATGTATGTAAAGAAAGTTGAAACGGATAAGGAATTAAACCAGGCATTTGAAGTAAGAAAAGAAGTATTTGTAAAAGAACAGCAGGTGCCTGAAGATCTTGAGCTGGATGCTTTTGATCAGACTGCCACTCATTTCGTGCTGTATGCTGAAGATCAGCCTTCAGGAGCCGGCAGATTCAGAATCAAGGACGGAAAAGGAAAAGTTGAACGAGTATGTGTGAAGAAAACACTTCGCGGACAACATGCAGGCGTTTTACTCATGAAAGAAATTGAAATTCATGCGAGGGAATCAGGCGTTGAAGCCCTGATTTTAAATGCTCAGACACATGCGCTTGGATTTTATAAAAAGCTCGGGTATCAGGTGATCTCTGACGAATTTATGGATGCCGGAATCCCCCACTTTACCATGCAAAAAGAAATATAAAGATAAAGCAGCTGCGTAAAATAAGCAGCTGCTTTTAACATTCTATTCAAATTGATGCATTAAAGTTTTGACCTTTACCTGTTACTTTTGGAATCAGATGTGGCGGAATTGTCTGGATGTGAAAGATTGGTGCATCCCCGCTCTTAAAAACAGCTTCACGTTTTTTTCTTTTTCTGTCCATTTTTTCCTCAAGCTCTTCTTCAAAATCTTTGTCAGATCTGCGTAGCGGACTGACTTTTTGTACAGGTGTTAAGTAATACGGATCATAATCCTTCATTGTGACTCTTTCGGCATACTGCTGATACTGCAGCTGATTTACTGGCGCGATATAGCCCAAACTTATCACCTCCGAATATTATTTATATTACCTTTTTTACGTTGATGTAAACTTTCTAATATACTTTACGGTCAACTTCTGAATTTTTCAGGGGTCATTTTTTATTAATCATATTCGACAGTGTCTGATAATCAATTTTTTCTCCTTTTGCAGTAACCGTTTTAGCGATTTTTTCTTCCATATCTTTTGTGATTGGCTTCCCGGCTGCAGATGCTACCTGTCTCACGAGCTTTTTAACGGTTTGTTCATCATTAAAGTCAGCATGCTGAAATGCATTGGCAAGTTCAAATAGCTGATCCATTTTAACCCCGGTTTTATTTTCTATTTTTTTAAAAAAAGCATCATTCATATTTAATCCTCCCTTTGATTGTCAAAAGCCACTCCCATTCCGGAGTGGCTTTCACGCTTAATAGTAGAAGCTCGCGCCAACAATAACTAACAGAATGAAAAGCACAACAATCAGCACAAACGTAGAGCCGCCATTGTACCCGCCATAATTGCCATAACCGCAGTTGCCGTACATACCTTCACCCCCTGACTTCTATATTCTATGTAGAAGAGAATCAGAAAGAGTGGGCTTAACGTTCAGGCTTTTGGTTTAAATATAAGCGCACCAATAAATCCAAAAATAATGGCTGCAGATATCCCTGAGCTTGTCACTTCAAACATTCCAGTCATAACCCCGATGACCCCATGCTTTTCTGCTTCCTGCATCGCACCATGCAGCAATGCATTACCAAATGAAGTGATTGGAACGGTTGCGCCGGCACCTGCAAAATCAATCAGCGGTTCATATAATCCAAACGCTTCAAGCAAAGCTCCGCTGACAACCAGCGTGCTGAGCGTATGTGCAGGTGTGAGTTTTAATACGTCCATCATTAATTGTCCAATCACACAAATCAATCCACCAACTACGAATGCCCAAAAAAACATTGGAATCATCTTATTGTCCCCCATTCTTCGGACTGATCAGTGATACGGCATGAGCGATGCAGGGAATTGTTTCTTTCTGCTGGAAAGTAAGCGGTGATAAGAGTGCTCCTGTCGCAACCACTAAGATCCGGTTCACGGACCCTTCGGCTAACTGACTTAAAAAGTAACTGTAGACCATTGCTGCTGAACACGCCGGACCGCTCCCTCCGGCCATAACCTCATCTATTCCCTGATAAATTAATTTACCGCAATCCAGGTATTTATCGTCTGTCAGATGAATATTCTTCTTTTCCAGTATATCCTTCACAGTCGCATAGCCGATTTCGGCCAGATCACCAGTAATGATGTAATCATAATCATCAGGCGTTTCACCACACTGGGTCAGGTGTCTTTCAATCACATCAGCTGCAGCCAGTGACATGGCAGCCCCCATATTAAAAGGGTCAGTTACATTGATATCCTGCACCCTGCCTATTGTGGCTTTTTCTATATGGGCCAATGAATCTTCACGATTGCCACTGACGATTACTGCACCCGCAGCAGTCACTGTCCACTGTGCTGTCGGTGGCTTCTGTCCACCATATTCAGTTGGATATCTGAACTGCTTTTCTGTCGCAGCATTATGACTTGATACCCCTGTTAACACACGGTCGGTGAATCCACCATCTACAAGCGCTCCTGCTAAAGCCAGTCCTTCCATTGAACTTGCACATGCGCTGAAGATCCCAAGGTACGGGATTTCCAGTGTTCTTGCAGTCATACTGCTCGGTGTAATTTGATTAATGAGATCTCCTGAGATCAGACAATCAATGTCCTCTTTGGTGAGAGCTGCTTTTTCTAGTACCTTATTTGAAGCAGTCTCCATTAATTTTCTCTGCGCTTTTTCAAATGTTTTCTCACCCATATACAAATCTTCAAAAAAAGTATCAAATGAAGATGAATATGGACTGTTCTTTTCAAAAGGACCCGCCGCTACTGCGGAAGATATAATAGAAGGGAGTGATGTGAAGTGCCAGGTTTTCATTCAGATGACTCCTATCTGAATCAATATAGTTTTAATCAGCGCAATAAAAAAAGCTGAAATGACGCCAAATACAATCACAGATCCTGCAAGCTTAAAAATATTTCCTCCAACACCCAGTACCAGCCCTTCACTTCTGTGCTCAATTGCAGCGCTCACAACAGCATTACCGAACCCCGTCACCGGAACTGCACTTCCCGCTCCGGCAAACTGTCCAAGTTTTTGATAGAGCCCAAAACCTGTGAGCAGCATAGAAAAAAACACCATGATTGCCACAGTGGGATTTCCAGCAGTCTGCTCGGTAAAAGGAAAATAACTGATTAAAAACAGTGTCACAAGCTGTCCAATCATACAGATAAAGCCACCTACTAAAAATGCTTTCAGACAGTTTTTCAGGACCGGCCGTTTAATTTCATGCTGATCTGCTGCATCCTTCGTTTCCTTGATCCACGTATTCGCCACATTCATCACCTCTTACGTCATTTCTTTTTTCAATTTTATGATTTTCTCAATTTCTTCCATCGCTTCCTTCTCACTTAATGAATCAGATGCCCACTGATCTGAAAGGTCATAAAGCTCAAGGAAGATTTTATAATCGCTTGATAACACAATTTCTTTATCCGGATATTTCTCTTCCAGCCATGCTTTCATTTTCTTTTCGATTTCCTTCATCTGAAAGCGGTGAAGGTGTTTTACTTTATAGCTGACTACAAGTGTGGAGTCGGCAGCAACTACTACTGAATCATACAGCTCTTTAGTATCTTCAATGTGCTGTGCCACCTCTTTAATTGTTCCGTTTTCAGAATCATGAATTTTGACATGTACAGGGCCTGTCCGTTCAATCGTTGCACATCCGAACAATACAAATGAACAGATCATCAGCAAAATCGTCTTCTTCATCTCATCGCCTCTTTGCCGTAATGAATACAGATAGTTTGTCTTTACCTGAAAGGTTTTATGCCTAATTTTAAAAAACACGGCGAATGACCAATCTTTGGAATCGTGATTTGAATAAAGTATATAGAATTCAAGAAAAGGAGGAGAAAAAATGAGTTGTGGCAAAAGAAATGATGTCGGCGGAGCAGAGGATCATCACCACCACCGTAATTGTGTATGTGAGGTTGTCCGCGCAATAAAAGATATTCAGGACAATGCTGTAGATGTAGACTGCCAGCCATGTTTGACAGACTGCTTTTTAGAGCCGCTTGGGGATCTGGTTGCACCTTCAAGAAGACGCCGTGCAGACACACGCGTATTCACACTGAAGACTAAAGACGGTTCGCCATTCCATGCTTTTTATAAGGATACTGATTTTAAAGACCATGATTGCATCTCAGTATTTTTCAGAGTCGAATCAATTTTTGACGGGTGCTGTGCTACACTTCGCGTGCTTGAGCCGAGAGACCATCACGGCAAAGAAGTGGATCTTCTTAACGAATGCGGTACAAAGATCAAGCTGAGCAAGCTTTGCAAGGTTGTTGATTTTGATTCTACTGACAGCTGTGTAACTGTTGACTTGAGCTGCTTCTGTGCGGTTCAGTGTATTAAAGACGTATATCTTGGGGTTTGTGACTAATTAGGGAATTCTCCCTGATCTTTCTCTGCAAAAAGACATCCTGCATTCAGGATGTCTTTTTGGCATGTGGTTGAATGTTATAATCCGTGCCCATTCATTCCTGCGCTTTCCGCGGACGAACCTCGGGCCTCCTCAGGTAGAAAACAACTGCCTTCCGGGGTCTCTTCAGTAAATATGGATCTCTCCCAGTTCATCTCTGCTGATACTGACCTCTTCACCTTTAAGTGTCTTAATCGTCAGCTCGTGTCGGTCCTGTTTTGATATGACACCATGCAGTTCACTTCCATCCTCTTTCATGAAACGGCATTGAAATGGTGCCCTGCGCCCTTCAAACGCACTCAGGTAGTCGATCTTTTCATGAAGTGTCATTTTTTTAAATGGCTTTAGTTCTTTAAACGTGAATGTTTCTTTTTTAGGCTCTTTTTCTTTTTCAGCTTTTTTTTCCGGCTCTTTCTCGTACGAAGTCTTTTCAATGAATGTTTCTTCTACATAGCCAAGTGGTGGAACTTTTGACTTTTTAACCGGTGTTTTTTCATGTGTCGAAGGTGCCTGATAATAATGCTGCATGACCGGCTTAATTTCAGGAAACTCAGGCTGGTTGACATAAAGAAGCGGACGCCCCTTTTTGTGCAATACCTCACTCCCTTTAACTGTTAGTGGTTCAGTATATGTATGATGGCGAAGTTGTATTCAAGATAATGAGCAGGTTTGATGTGGTGTTTGAGGTAATGTGGTGTGGTGCAGTTCGACGGGAAATGATCGGCTTTCGTTCTTTAATTTTCTCGGTTCGCGACTTAGATACTCTTGTTCGACGTAAAACCCGCCACGTTCGCCACTCAGGGTCTTTTCAATTATGCCGCTCACAAGAGAAAGGCTTATCAGCAAATGCCGATAAGCCTTTTGATTAACCTACGATATGGTAACCTGAATCCACATGCAGATTTTCCCCTGTCAGGCCACGTGAATAGTCACTGAACAGAAATGCTGCTGTGTCTCCTACTTCTTCAGGTGTTGTATTTCTTCTTAACGGTGCTTTTTCTTCAATCTCTTTCAGAATTGAGTTAAAATCATTAATCCCTTTAGCTGAAAGTGTTCTGATTGGTCCTGCTGAAATCGAGTTAACACGGATATTGTCTTTCCCAAGATCTCCTGCAAGATAGCGGACACTCGCTTCAAGTGAAGCCTTTGCAACGCCCATTACATTATAGTTAGGAAGGACGCGCTCTCCTCCAAGGTAAGTCAGTGTAACAATACTTCCGCCTTCTGTCATGAGAGGACGAGCTTCTTTAGCTACAGCAGTCAGTGAGTAAGAACTGATATTATGTGCAAGAAGGAAATTATCACGGTTTGTATTTGAATACTCACCCTGAAGATCTTCTTTTGCAGCAAATGCGATACAGTGTGCAAACCCGTGGATTGTGCCAACACTTTCTTTGATTGTGTTAAAGCATGACTTAATCTCTTCATCGTTTGTAATATCGCATGGCAGAATTAATTCGTGATTGCCTTTCAATGTACTGACAAGGTCGCGCACAGGCTTTTCAAAACGTTCGCCTGCATATGTAAAGACTAAATTTGCCCCCGCTTCATCCAGCGATCTTGCAATGCCCCAGGCAATACTTCTTTTATTGGCAACACCCATTACGACAATTGTTTTTCCTTTTAATGATAAGCTCATTTTGTCCTCCTTGTTTAGAACAAGTTATTAGTACCTGATACTAACTTAACACATCTTAATGTTGGTAGGCAATATATATCTATAACCGGCTCGCTGCGCTTCAGGCGGACGCTTTCCACTGGGACGGCGGTGAGCCTCCTCGGCTTTGCCTGCGGGGTCTCACCTGTCCGTCATATCCCGTTGGAGTCGCCGCCTTCCGCTTCGCTCACCTAAAATAATTACCGGAATACTTAAAATGAACCTAATTTTCTTCCTTCACTAAAGCTACAAATAACTCATAAACGAAGTTGCGATGCCAAAGTAAATCAAAATACTGATGATGTCATTGATTGTTGTGATGAATGGACCTGATGCGACGGCCGGGTCGATGTTAAATTTGTGCATCACAAGCGGTACAAGTGACCCCGCGAGTGTAGCAACAATCAGTGACGCAAATATTGAGAAGCCGACGAGGAGCCCAAGGAAAAATGAGCCCTGCCAGACGTACACGATTCCTGTTACCAATATTCCACAGACTGTTCCCGTAATTAATCCGGTCCCCGCTTCCCGCATAATTAACTTCATTTTACTCTCATCTTTAATATCGCCTGTTGCAATGCTTCTGACAGCAACAGCCAGCGCCTGTGTCCCTGTATTACCGGCCATACCTGCAATCAGCGGAATAAACACTGCGAGGATGGCTACCTGTTCAAGCGTATCCTCAAAGCTTCCAATCAGGTTTGCAGTCAACATACCTAAAAAGAGCAGTGCAATCAGCCATGGGAGACGTTTTCTAGCTGCTCTCAAGGGTGTGCGGTCACGCGAATCCATATCTGATACCCCGGCAAGCTTGGAGTAGTCATCAGATGCCTCTTCATCAAGCACATCAATGATATCGTCTACTGTGATAATTCCGAGTAAATGCTGCTGGAAATCCACTACCGGTAAAGCAAGAAAGTCGTAATCCTTCATCATTCTCGCAACGTTTTCCTGGTCTTCACTCACTGACACAGAAACCACTCTGTCTGACATAATTTCTTTAATCAGCCTGTCTTCCTCTGATGTAATCAGATCTCTCAGGGAAACAACCCCCACAAGCTGCCTGTCTTCATTAATCACAAATGTATAGTAAATGGTTTCAGCATCCGGCGCTTTGTTTCTTAAAATCGCCATTGCTGACCGGACAGTTGAATGTTCCGGTATAGATATAAATTCTGTCGTCATAATAGAGCCGGCAGTATATTCCTCGTAGTGCAGCAGGTTTTTAATTTCTTTTGCTGACTCCTGATCCATAATCGTTAAATAACTGGCTGCCTGATCTTTATTTAATTCATTTAATACATCAACCGCATCATCTGTATACATATGAGATAGCGTATCTGCAGCATACTGCGCGTTCATCTCGGCAAAAAGCGGTTCATAATCTTCATCATCTGCATCAATGTTTTCTATAATTTCCCCCATTTCCTCGGGAGATAAATACTCATAGATTTTTACACGCTGCTCTGGGTCCAGTCTGAAGTAAAACTGTGCACGGTCATAAGGATGCAGATTAAAGTACTCGTCCCTAAAAACATCAAACTCATTATTTTCAAGTGATTTTATTAAATATTCTTCATCAATTACTGTTTCTCTTTCAAGTTCCTGTTCAGCCATTTAATCCACACTCCTTTCATTTTGGCTTTATTCAAATTGGCTGGTGATTTCCGCTACAGGGGACGCTTTCCGCGGCCGGGCGGTGACCTCACAGGCTTCGCCATGCTTGATCTCACCTATCCCTTCCTGCGAGCCGCCCCCTTCCACTCCAATCAACAGCTGTATAAAAACAACAATGTACTTTGATTTTAAGCAGCCTCTAAGTGATATTTTAGCGCTTTTGGTGGTACACTGAGAAATAATAAGACATACATGATTAAAACATACTTTATATAGATAGCGTTTTTTACAGAAAAAATCAATGGTCCATGATTCACACCTTTTAGGAGGCTGACATGAAAATAGATATAATTGGCGATATTCATGGTTGTCATGATGAGTGGGTTAAATTAACAAAAAAGCTCGGTTATTCATGGGATAGCGGATTGCCTGTTCACCCCGGCGGAAGACAGCTTGCTTTTGTTGGAGATCTGACTGACAGAGGACCGGATTCTGTTCAGGTGATAAAAGATGTGTACCGGTTAGTGAAAGATCATCATGCTTTTTATGTACCCGGGAATCATTGCAATAAGCTCTATCGTTATTTAAAAGGCAACAACGTTAAGCTGATCCACGGACTTGAAACAACAGCCGCAGAGCTGAATCTTCTTTCTGAAAAAGAGCGTAAAGAAGTAACAAATCAATTTTTGTCACTTTATGAAGAGGCTCCTTTATACCATGTACTTGATCATAAGCGGCTCGTGATTGCACATGCAGGAATCCGGGAAGAAGACATTGGACAGTTTAACAAACGCGTTGCTGTTTTTGTGCTGTATGGTGATATTACCGGAGAAAAAAATGAAAAAGGCCTGCCTGTCAGAAAAGACTGGGCAAGACACTATAAAGGAAAACCGTGGATTGTCTATGGTCACACGCCTGTTCATGAGGCCAGGTTCAAAAACCGCACAGTCAATATTGATACAGGCGCAGTATTTGGAAATAAACTAACTGCACTCAGGTATCCTGAAATGGAGACCATTTCTGTCCCGTCAACAATGACCTATAACCCTGAGAAGTTCAGAGACAGTGAACTGGCATGAATGTTAACCATTCATGCCAGTTCTTTTCATGCATTGGATCATGTCTTCAGGAAGCGGTGATTCAACTTCAAGATTTTCCTGTGTGACTGGATGAAGCAGCTGAAGCTTTCTGCAGTGAAGTGCCTGCCTTGAAATGAAATGACAATGGCCGCCATACAGATCGTCTCCTGCAAGCGGATGTCCAAGCCATGAAGCATGAACCCTGATCTGATGAGTCCTGCCAGTCTCAAGTCGAAAAGACAGCATCGTATGCCGGTCTCCAACTGCCAGTACCTCATAATGCGTGACTGCCCGCTGACCATGACTATCCACCATTCGCGTAATGATACTTCCGGGTTCACGTGCAATCGGCTGATCAATCGTCCCTTTGACTGCTGTTACGATCCCTTCTGCAATCGCATTGTATTCTCTATTCACCTGATTTGATTGTTGCATCTCACTTAACAGATGATGAATGTGGGCATACTTTGCTGCCAGGACTACACCTGAAGTATCTTTATCAAGCCTCGTTGCAATGTGTATACCTGCTGCAATCTCTTGCCTGTCAAAGTAACCTGCAAGCGCATTAGCAAGTGAGCCTGTCTGGGCATCTCTTGAAGGGATTGTATTCATTCCGGCCGGTTTATAAACGGCGATCAGCCAGCTGTCTTCATACAAAACCTCAAGCCCCAGATCTTCCGGAATTAAAGATTTACTTCTTGTCTCAGGCGGAAAGTATACTTTTACTATATCCCCTGTCTGACAGGCTTTTCTCACAGTGACCTCTTCCCCATTGAGGAAAAGACCGCCACCATCATATTTAATCGCTGTCAGCCCTCTTTTGGAAATGCCTTTTAAGCCGGCAAATTCGCGCAGCAGCAGATTGTGCTCTTCTGCTCTGACCGTCCATTCCATCATTAAGCGTTTATCCATCGATAAATGAGTCATGTACTCTCTTCCAGAATGGGAACGGCCTGAACCTCGCAAACCTGATTTTTTCATCTGCTACACGATATTGAATTGATTTCACATCTTTATGAACAAGAGTTAAATGATCAATTGTAATCATAAAGTCTGAACGGTTCACAGGCTTTAACATACATGTATGGTGGGCCGGCATGATGAGTGGGGATCCGACCGTTCTGAACACTCTGTTATTAATTGACGCCATTTCCGCTAATTGAATAGAAGGTAATGATGGGTGAATGATTGCACCGCCAAGTGCTTTATTATAGGCAGTAGAGCCAGACGGTGTACTTAGACACAACCCGTCCCCTCTGAAAACCTCAAAGTGCTGGCCGCGGATTTCTACATCCATTACAAGTGTCCCATCCACACTTTTAACAGTTGATTCATTCAATGCTAAGTAACGGGTTTCACGTCCACCGTTTTTATAGCGGATAATTGCTTCCATCAGCGGATATTCTATAATCTGATAGGGTGTTTTGGCGATTGCAATCACAAGCTTTTCAATTTCATCCGGTACCCAGTCAGCATAAAAACCAAGGTGCCCGGTATGTACGCCTACAAAGGCTGTTTTGGACAAACGGGAGCTGTATCTGTGAAATGCGTAAAGCAAAGTACCGTCGCCGCCTACTGAAATCACAATTTCGGGTTCTTTTTCATCATATTCAAGGTTAAAATCTTTCAAATATGTGCGCATTTTATGCATCAGTGCGTTTGATTTTGCATCGCCTTTTGAAGTAATGGCAAATTTCATCGTGTCCCTCCCCCGTTCCATCCATTTTTTCTGTTATCCTTATTACCCGTTTCTTTCTTTTTCTGAAAGAATACCTGTGCTTCCTGTATTTCTTCTCTGATCTCAGACATTTCCTCATCCAGTCTGAATGCTGCTTCTGCTGCGCGCTGCAGTCTGTTTTGAATATCTTCGGGAAACTGCCCCTGGTACTTATAATTTAATGAGTGCTCAATGGTTGCCCAGAAATTCATGGCAAGCGTTCTGATCTGAATCTCGGCAAGGATCTTTTTCTCTCCATTAATTGTTTGCACAGGATATTCAATCACGACATGATAAGACCTGTAGCCGCTTGATTTCTTATGAGAAATATAATCCTTCTCCTCGACAATCATGAAATCTTTCCGCTGTCTCAGCAGTTTAACCACTTTTTCAATATCATCTACAAACTGACACATCATCCTGAGTCCTGCGATATCCTGTATCTGATAAGCAAGCCGATCAAACTGATGCTCAGAGATGTCTTTTTCCCTTGCTTTATCTAAAATACTTGCAATGGGCTTTACCCTTCCTGTTACAAATTCAATCGGTGAATGAGTCTGTTCAAGTTGAAATTGCGTCCTCATTCCTTTTAATTTAATTTTCAATTCATCTACAGCCTGTTTATAAGGCTCCAGAAATGTTTCCCATTTCATCAGCATCACCCCGTCAGTTTATCTAACTCAGGTTTTTCTAGTCCATTAGTTGCCTTTACATTTTATCACAGAGGCCCGCCGCTTTCACCTTCCCATTGAAGTTTCAGTGTAAACACTCCATAATATAAGTATTAACGAAAGGGAGCGTTTACTTTGCAGGAACTCGAAATAGAATTTAAAAATCTGCTTACAAAAAGTGAATATATCAAGCTTTACGAGGATTTTGAAATGGATGAGCCGGTCAAGCAGATTAATCATTATTTTGATACGCCTCTTTTTCACCTGAAGGATGCTCATTCAGCATTGCGTATTCGTGAAAAATCCGGCAAACTGACTTTAACTTTAAAGCAGCCTGTTGAAGACGGGGTATTGGAAACTCATCAGCCGGTCACTAAAATAGACCTGGAAGATATGCTATCCGGCGGAGGACTGATTGGCGGAGAGATCTCGGACTTACTGGAGTTACTGAATATACCTCCTCAGGACATTGTCCACTTCGGCTCGCTCGAAACAAACCGTACAGAAAAGAACTATAAAGATGGACTGTTAGTGCTCGACCATAGCGTTTATCTTGGTCATGAAGATTATGAACTGGAATATGAAGTCGCTTCACATGATGAAGGCAAAGAAAATTTCCTCTCATTACTAACGTCCTACAAAATTCCAGTCAGAGAAACCGATAATAAAATAAAACGGTTTTATAAAGCCCGTTTCATGCAGAATCCTGAAGGAGGAAAAGTATGAATATTGATTCACTTAATAAGCTGATGGAAATGCAGGCGATGCGCACACTTGGATCTGAGAACCCGGAAAAAAGCAGTCAGAACTTTTTCCAGCTGATGCAGCAAAGTATGGATGTGAACCCAAACCTGCTCGGTTCTGTTGCCAGTCTGGTTGAGCAGCACAAACTGCAAAACGCTCTGAGCACGCAGATTCCTAATATCCAGTCACCAATCGAAACAACGGCTCAGGCGATTCACATAAAATCGAAGAACCCGCAACCGCTGGATCAGATTATAAAGACTGCTGCTGAACAGTATCAGGTTCCGGAAAAACTAGTAAGATCTGTGATTCAGCACGAATCGAACTATAATCCAGATGCAGTCAGTCATGCTGGTGCTTCTGGCCTAATGCAGCTGATGCCAGGCACTGCAAAATGGCTTGGTGTAAAGAATATCTTTGACCCTGCTGAAAACGTAAATGCAGGTGTGAAATATCTCCGGGACATGCTGAACAAATATAATCAGGATCCAAAGCTGGCGCTTGCTGCCTATAATGCCGGGCCAGGGAATGTAGATAAATATAACGGGATTCCTCCATTTAAAGAAACTACCAATTATGTGAGAAAAGTGATGGATACATATTTGTCTTAACAGCCTGTATCATTTGATAAAAATGACAGGAGCATAGAATTTTATATCACCCGCTAAGTAAGTTGGCGACTCCGGGACCAAAAGCTTGAGAGCTTTGGCCCAGCAAGGCTTTGCCTCAGGAGTTTCGGAACTCCAGGCCGGAAAGCTTTAATCTGAAACGATTAAAAAAGCTGAGACATTTCCTATGTCCCAGCTTTTTCAATTTGTCCTCAAGCGAACTATTTGAGAAAAGAAGGGGTGGTTGCTACAATAGTTATACATTCGAACTACGGGCGTAAAGGGGTTTTTTTATGACTGAACAGAATAGAACGCCATACGATTACATTGGTGAAGCTAAGCTAACTGAACTCATTAACGCTTTTTATACCAGAGTTGGCAATCATCCTGAACTAAAACTAATTTTTCCTGATGATCTTACTGAAACGGCAAGAAAACAAAAGCAGTTTTTGACACAGTACCTTGGAGGACCTCAGCTATACACGGAAGAACACGGTCATCCGATGCTGAGAGCAAGACACCTTCCCCACGAAATTACACCAACCCGGGCTGATGCATGGTTAAGCTGTATGAGTGACGCTATGGATGAAACAGGCATTGAGGGAGAATTCAGAGAGGCGCTGTATTATCGTCTGTCGCTTACAGCGAAGCATATGGTGAACACGCCTGAACATGAAGGTGATCAATGGTGAGCGCAAAAAAATGGACAGATGCAAGCTGGTATAACCAGGACCAAAAGCCTTTGGAAATTTATCTATTTATCGATCCGCTCAGTTCAGATTGCTGGGCACTTGAACCTAAAATTAAAAAGCTGTTACTTGAATATGAGCCATACCTGCGAATTAAACACATCTTAAGCAGCAGTCTGGATACGCTGAACTGCCAGACTGAAAAGCAGCGTAAGGAACTCGCAAAGTTATGGAATGATACGGCCAAAAAATCCGGCATGCCATGTGATGGCAATCAATGGCTTAAAAATCCTGTAGAGTCCCCCTTTCTTGCATCAGTTGCAGTCAAGGCAGCAGAAATGCAGGGGAAAAAAGCTGGCAGCAGATTTTTAAGATCCATTCAGGAACAGCTGTTTGTTGAACAAAAAAATATATCTGATTATGACGTGCTGCTGCAATGCGCTGAAAAGTCACGGCTGGACCTTGAAGAGTTCACTCACGATATGCATTCAGCGACAGCTTCAAAAGCATTTCAATGCGATGTGAAAATAGCAAGTGAAATGGAAGTTCATAGTACACCTACTTTAGTTTTCTTTAATGAGAATATTGAGGATGAAGGAATTAAAGTAGATGGGTTATATCCTTACGAAATCTATTCCCAGATTGTTGAACAGATGCTTGAGGTACCACCAGTTAAAAAGCACCTTCCAACTGTAGAGGAATTTTTAATGAGGTTTAAAATTGCAGCTACGGTCGAAGTGGCTGAAGTTTATAACATTTCCATGAAAGAAGCTGAAAAGAAATTGAAAAAGCTGATGTTTGATAAGAAGATCGAAAAAATTGATGCAGTAAACGGAACTTTTTGGCGTTATATCTTTTAATATTCATAACGAAAAGGCCCTCACAAATGTGAGGGCCTTTTCTTACGAACAAAGGGGATGGGAGAAATTTTTCACGGTCAAACAAAGGGGTATATGTTTGTATGTGATCAATTTCACACCATTATCTTATCATGTATTTACAAGTGTGACAAGTCAATAGGTTTTAATTTTGCGGGAAGTTCATATATTTATTAGCAGGAGGATTCTGATATGAAGTTATTCAGATTCATTTTACTGATTTTTTTAATCCCATCTGCTTTTATTTATCATTTGTTTGCACTGCTCGAGATCTATCCTGTTACTTTATCTTCCCTTATATTGTTTACAACGATCACAGTGTTTTTGTGGACGTTTTATCAGCCGAGAAGGTTTAGGAGGTAAAATTCCAAAATAAACAGAGCCCGATACAAGTTCCGGGCTCTGTTAAGCGTTTCGCTGCTCTTCAGGAGGACGCTTCCCGCAAGCCGCCTTACGCTACACTAAGATTTCATCATCTATTTAATTATTTCTGTAAGTTAATAAGTTTAATTTTAATATAGTACTTCCTGAATCTTTAATTCATACGTTCAAGCAATGCTTCCATTTCGTTCAGTTTTTCTTCGAAAACTTTGCAGGCTTCTTCAATTGGCTGGGCAGTTGTCATATCCACTCCTGCTTTCTTCAGTACTTCAATCGGATAATCAGAGCTTCCGGCTTTCAGGAATTCGTTGATATACTTTTCTACAGCCGGTTCGCCTTCATCAAGAATTTTCTTACTGAGTGCAGTTGCAGCACTATAACCTGTTGCATACTGGTATACATAATAATTGTAGTAGAAGTGTGGAATTCTTGCCCACTCAAGGCCAATTTCTTCATCTACCACCAGGTCGTCTCCAAAGTACTTTTTATTCAGCTCATAGTATTCCTTCGTCAGGGTATCTGCAGTCAGTGCTTCACCTTCCTGCACCATCTGATGAATTTTATGTTCAAACTCAGCAAACATTGTTTGTCTGAATACTGTTCCTCTGAAGCCTTCAAGGAAGTGATTCAGAATATAAAGGCGTTTCTTCTCATCATCAATCGTTGCAAGCAGGTGGTCATTCAAGAGGGCTTCATTACAGGTTGATGCGACTTCTGCAACAAAGATAGAGTACCCGCTGTCGTGATAAGGCTGGTTTGATCGTGAGTAATAACTGTGAACACTGTGACCGAATTCGTGCGCAAGCGTAAACAGATTATTGACGTTATCCTGCCAGTTCATCAAAATGTAAGGATTTGTTCCGAACGCACCTGATGAATAAGCGCCGCTTCTTTTTCCTTTGTTCTCTTCAACGTCTACCCAGCGGTTCGAGAGCCCCTCTTCAACCACACTCAGGTATTCTGCTCCAAGCGGCTGTAATCCATCTGTCATCAGCTTCTTCGCTTCATCATATGACACTTTCATCGCAGCATCTTTGACAAGTGGTGTATACAGGTCATACATATGAAGCTCTTCAAGTCCAAGCACCTTCTTACGCAGCTTCACGTAGCGGTGCAGCAGATGAAGGTTTTTATTAATTGTCCCGGTCAGGTTCTCATATACATCCTCTGGAATGCTGTTATTTGATAAAGCAGCATGTCTTGCAGAACGGTATTTTCTGATTCTTGCTGTAAAATTATCTTTCTTCACCTGTCCGCCCAGTGTTGAAGCAAATGTATTACGGAATTTCCCGTATGTTTCGTATACAGCTTTAAATGCATCGCGTCTAACACGCTGATCTCCACTCTCAAGGAAATTAATAAACCTTCCATGAGTGACTTCAACCTCTTCTCCGTTTTCATCTTTAATGGTTGGGAAAGTTAAATCTGCATTATTTAATGTACCAAAAGTATTTGCAGATCCATTCAACACTTCAGATGCCTCAGCTAATAAGCCCTCCATTTCAGCTGTTAAGACATGAGGTCTCTGTGCATTGAGCACCTCTAATGAATGTCTGTACGTTTCAAGTTCAGGCTTTTCTTCAAGAAATCCGCGGATTTTCTCTTCCTCAATTGATAAAATTTCCGGAAGCATAAAAGCAAAAGCACTGCTTACCTGAGATACAAGGTTTTTTGCGCGGTCATCCATTCCCTGATAAGTTGAATTGCCCGTATCCTGGTCATGACGCATATGTGAATATGTATATAGTCTTTCCAGACGTTCCATCACAGCATCCTGAAAAGTAAGTGCTTTGTAAAA
This sequence comes from Jeotgalibacillus haloalkalitolerans, assembly GCF_034427455.1. Taxonomy (NCBI): domain Bacteria; kingdom Bacillati; phylum Bacillota; class Bacilli; order Caryophanales; family Caryophanaceae; genus Jeotgalibacillus; species Jeotgalibacillus haloalkalitolerans. Next base: position 134,781 of record NZ_JAXQNN010000004.1, read on the forward strand.
TGTATCTGCACTGTTGCCGAGCGTACCCTGAACCCCCTCAGCCTTTTTAGATTCTTCCAGAACCTCTTTATATTCCTGATGCCACTCTTCATCTGTTGCAAAGATGGCTTCTAAATTCCATGTCAGTTCTTCAGGTACTTCGTTTCTTTCTTTTAATTTTTTTACTGCTTGACTAGACATATTGCTCCCCCTATCATTTCATTACTCGAACTTTCTTTATTTTCTCTCTTTTTAAAATAACTTGCAACTATCTTCTATTATATTCTTGGATGATTTTTACTTTCATTTTTCGATAAAAAACTTCAATATGCTCTTTTCTGTTCTGTGCATCGATTTCTCTTCCGGTTTCTGTTGAATGAACGCTGAATCTATTGCCTTCCTTTTGAATGACATGACACTGTAAAAGCAAGTGAAGCATCTCCTCTACGGCTATCTCTACAAAATTAAAAGGTGCAGGTTCCATCAGTCTTCTAACAGTTAAAACTCTTTTATAAATAAGCTGCTTTAATTCATAAACCAGCTGTTGCTGAGCAAACACTTTACTCTTTTTGATTTTCAGATACAAATAAAACTGCCACTCCATCGGAGAATCAGCAAAATATATATTGCTTTTCAATGGAAGCCCCACCCATACCGGTACTTCAAATAATGATAGATTGTTTTCGTATAATTTTCTCAGAAGTGGATCTCTGACACTCTTTCTGTATTTAAATATATTGATCAGCCATTTTTCATTCATTTTAATCTGCAACTGATAGGTTTGCTCTGTCATCTTGAAAGAGGATACAGGGAATGAAGGAAAATGAACTGTTTTCTGTGGGTAGGTCGTATAGTCTGTACAAAAAAACGTTTTACTGAGAGGCATTAAATGATGATAGATCGTAAATGACTGTTTTTCAGGGGAGTATGTGATGAGGTAAAACTGGTTAGCGGTTTGTGAATAACGGATAAATTGCTGATAAAATGCAGTCAGCTTGATCAATTTTTCTTTTTTAACCAATTCGGCTGGCAGGATCCAGAAAGGAATGACACCGATTTGTCTATAGTCTGATGATCGGGCATGCTGTAGTTCTGATGAAATTGGTGAACATTGAAACTCAACTGCGTATTCATTACTTTTCAATTTCACACTGATATCGGCTCTTCGATTAATTTGAGGATATGTTTTTTCGAGTTCTGTGTGCAAAGACTGGAATGACAACCATCGATTTAATTCAGTTTTTGCATATAAATGAAAAATAGATTCGTTTTCTGAAAATCCGCTGCATGCAGCTTTAGACTTATGTGCAAAATGAGGAATCACTTTTTGTCCGGATTTTACGAGTACGGTGGATTTGCAGGATGGGCATCTGAGCTGCTGCTTTCGCAGAAGGTTAATGAAGGGGCTATTATGCTGTGCGAGGTATAAAGAAATTGGCTTTCCAAGCATTGTTTCAGCTATGAGCATGTCTTTCCTCCTTTGATTAATTCAATTTAAAAAACTGTACTGCTGCTTTAAAGGTGATAAAGCGGGCAGTACAGTGTCATCTTTTTAGCCGAAGTATTCAACGATCTGGTTAAAAACCTGATCGTTCATAATGACTTTGCCATACTCTTCAAGCCGGTGTACAGTAACATTTGATTCCTTACCGTATTCATATAAAAGGCTTGAGATATTTTCAAAATCATCTTCTTCAAACTGATTTTCAGGAAACTCGACATACATAAAGTAATGATTTTCATACGAGAATAGCTTTGTGATGAGGCGTTCTTCTGATTCAAATCTCTTTGATAGGGCAATGACATCTTCAAAATCCTGAAAACGCATGACAAGCTTCATCTCCAGTTCATCCTGCTGCTCATCTTCCATATCAAAGTGCTGATCAAGATAATCTTCAATCTGGTTAGATAATCCGGCACCGTTTTTGTCATCCTGCATCGGCAGTTCAAATTTCTGTCCATCCTTCGTTACCTGTGCTTTTGTAACCAGAATTTCCAGGCCTTTCTCTAACGCCTGTACCTGAATCCAAAGCGGACCTTCAACAGTAAAGTCTTCTTCCTGATGAACCTCATCCATCATTTCCCAGAAGAGTTCTTCACTTTTATCACGGTTGTACCAGATTTCTTCTCTGTCAAACCCTCTGTCTTCAATATCTCCATAAGAAATATAGAATTTTACAGTATGATCATTAATGCGTTCAATTTCCATCTTTCAACTCTCCCTTCCTATGTGTTGGATGAAGGGAATCTCCCCCCTAGTCATAGGTAGTACAATCGGACTCAAAGAATAGGGTGATCTTTCTACTCTTATATTGTATGATAATTCTGCCATAAAGGGAAATTATATGGCGTCTAATTATTTAAAGGATTGTCACTTGAGTGTAGACTATTCCATCAATTATTTCAAGCAGTGAAGCTTATTGAATTGCAAACTTAACTGTAGGTTGAATTAGTACAAATTGTTACGGTCAGCTCATTGTGAAGAGTCTTTCATTGCTGTTGTATATCTGGTTAATTAACGGTCCAAAACCCTTAAAAAGTAATAGGCAATGATAACAAATCACAATTGTATTTATACAAAAAGACTTGTCCTATTACTAAAATGGGACAAGTCTTTTTTATCTGGTGAAACTAATGTTAATTTACCATTTTTTGCGCTTCAAGAAGCTGGAATGTACGTACTTTTCTTGGCAGGAATCTGCGGATTTCGTCTTCATTATAACCAACCTGCAGACGTTTCTCGTCCATAATAATCGGACGTCTCAATAACCCCGGATTTTCCTGGATCAGTTCGAATAGATCCTGCAATGGCAGAGATTCTAAATCGACATTCAATTTTTGAAAGATTTTAGATCTTGTAGAAATGATCTCATCTGTTCCATCTTCAGTCATTCGAAGCACTTCTTTGATTTCCTCAATACTTAGCGGTTCAGAGAAGATGTTTCTTTCTGTATATGGAATCTCATGTTCTTCCAACCAGGCTTTAGCTTTCCTGCATGATGTACAGCTAGGTGAAGTGAACAAAGTTACCATGAACCATTCACACTCCCTCAATTTAAAAAGTTTTATCCTTCAATATCTTCTACGATTAATTCCCAGATTAAAATCGTTTTAAAAAGATATCTTGAATTCATTATACACAAATAAGTAAGTTTTGAATAGAGCCTTAACGAAATTGTCATATAAATGTGATAAAGCCTTATATAATACAACCTTAATATAGTTATTCCCCTATATCGATAAGTTAAACATATATTAAGCAATTCGTTCTACCCATTCTCATTTAAAATTATTTAATTGAAAATATCAAATTTCCTTTAGCACATCTTCTGCATCTTCCCGGTCATTTTTCAACACCTGATCAACCGGTTCATATTCATCACCATAGAACGTTTTATCTTTATATGTGTGAATATCTTTATATGTTTTCTTCATTCCTTCATAAATGACTTCTTCACTTTCATCTCCAGGCGCCCAATATAAAATTTCCATCGAGTTAATCTCATTGGTTGCCAGTGATCTCCGGTTATAACCAATTGAGGTCGCATGCTGAAAACCCGCTCTCTTATAAAACCTCAGACGTTTTTCAGTATCGGTATCTTCATAATCAACCGGTTCAACTTCAAGAATAATCGGCTTATTTTTATCTTTTAATTTCTGAATCAGCTTCCCGCCAAGTCCTTCTCCTCTGGCGCTGCTTGAGACAAACAGATAATCAATAAAAAGAAAATCCTTTGTTTCCACATACATCAGTACATGCTTTGGACCTTCATCTTTATAATAAATGTCACTTCTTTCTTTTAAAAGCGTTTCCATATGTTCCCGTGATTTCATTTCCTCAACAGGAAAATAATCCTTTAATTTTTCATACCAGTGCATAGTAGATCCCCTTTCGGATTTTGAAGTTTTGAAAATGAGTGGTAATGGGGTGAATATATGAGGGTATTTTAACTTTTATACTATTCCCTGTTTTACAGAATTAAAACCAATTTTCTTCTTTTTATGGCTTCGTTATAGTTGGCTGTTAATCTCCGCTTCAGGGGAGAGCTTTCTGTTAGAAGACAGCTTATTCATCCTGCCCTTGAGTCCACAGGCTTCGCCATGGCCTCACGTCCCTTACTGCGAGCCCGCCCCTTCCACTTTTGTCACCAGCAGTGCAGAAACAACAATTGACTGTATCAGAGCTAAAAATAAAAAACCGGCACGCTTATTTGTGCCGGTTTCTCAGTTGTCTGTCTGCGCTGTTTATGGCAAGTAATCTACTCCACCTGTATACGTATTGCCTGCATTCCATAAAAGGAACTCATTGATGCCGTTATCGTATAGTGCATCAATTTGAGCTTTGACTTCATCAGGCCCATAAACCAGATAATTTCCTGCGCCTAAGTAAGATGCAGTAAAGTCCTGAATCCACGGTCTTGAAGTCGGAGGATTTTCAAGTTCGCCAAGTTTGGCATTTTCAACTTTTGCATATTCTGAAATTAAGTTATATGGCTCAAGGTCCGGTTTATCAATTCCAAAATATGATGTCCAGTGACTCGGATAGATCATTGAAGAAATGACATCTACGTGCTCAGAAATACGGTTAAAGTTCTGACCAATTCCCGGTGCTTCAGGTAAGGTTGCAGAATAACCGAAAATGTCAACAGAGACATCAACATCATAAGGCTCAAGCTGTTCAGAAGCATATTCTACAAAGTCAGTTACTGCGTCAACTCTTTCATTCGTGTCATCATTGCCATCATCCACATAATCTCCTGTACCATACACTAAGGTATCATCGCGGGTTTCAAAGCCTTCAGGAAATCTGACGTAATCAAACTGAATTTCCTTAAAGCCCATTTTCGCAGCTTCAATCGCAATTTCTACATTATAATCCCATACTTCTTTCATAAAAGGGTTAACAAATGATTCGCCGCGACCATTCGCCCATACCTGTCCATTCTCCTGGAAAGACAGATCAGGTCTTTTTTCAGCGAGAACCGAGTCTTTAAATACGACTACACGTGCAATCGGATAAACTTCATGTTCTTCTAGCGTTTCAAGCATCTCACGCATATCTTTTATGTACGGTTGACCTATATCCTTAAACGACGAATCTTCTTCAGGAAGATATGTTAAATAACCATGATCTTCTTTAACATCCACGACCATTGCATTCAGATCTGTATTGTCCATTAAATCCAATAAAGTCTGAAATCTTTCTCCACCTGCAGAATGTCCTGTCACATAAATTCCTCTGACAGCATCCGGGTATTCAAAAGATAATCCTGAGTCATAGACAAACCTTGGCATAGATTCCGGGAAATTTTTTTGAAGTTCAATCATTTCTCTAATTTGATGTTGTTCATGTGCTTCTGCATTCACATCAGTACTGAATACTGTAAAAGCTAAAATTGCAGCGCTTGCAGAAGTTGCGATGTATTTCAATGACACGTTTACCTCTCCTACCAACTCATTTTTATGTACTTTTTAATTCTAACAAGTAATATTAGTAAAAGAAACGTCATATTGAATTATTTTGTTAATAATTTCTGAAATAACATATTTTTTCTGTTTATCATTCATAAACTAAACGGATGATAAAAATGATTGATTCCTTTTACGAAAGTAGCTTATAATATACAGTATCATATTCAGAAAAAGGCTTTGATAAAGAATAGTAGCTGCTGTGATGAATCATAGAGAGTCTGCGGGTGGTGCAAGCAGATATTCAGCATCAGTGAATGGACTTTTGAGCCCCTGCGGTGAAACTTCAGTAGCTTCAGGCGTATTGCTCAGCGTTATGAGCGTTAAGTGGCAGTATGACTGCAATAAGGGTGGCACCGCGGAAAATCCGTCCCTTCCTATTAACCGGCGTTAATAGGAAGGGACGGATTTTTTGTGTTGACCAATCAAGGGAGGAAATTTAAATGAAGACAATATTTTCAGGTATTCAGCCAAGCGGAACCATTACACTTGGTAATTATATTGGGGCGATGAGACAGTTTGTTGATCTGCAGGATGATTATAACTGTTATTTCTGCGTAGTGGATCAGCATGCGATTACAATGCCGCAGGATCGTCTGGAACTAAGAAAAAACATTAAGAGTCTGGCTGCGATGTACATTGCGGTGGGGCTTGATCCTGCAAAGGTTACACTATTCATTCAGTCAGAGGTCCCGGCCCATGCACAGGCGGGTTGGATGCTGCAGTGTGTCTCTTATATCGGTGAGCTTGAAAGAATGACGCAGTTTAAGGATAAATCTTCAGGAAAAGATGGCGTATCTGCCGGTTTATTAACATATCCACCATTGATGGCTGCAGATATTCTGCTTTATAAAACAGACCTTGTACCAGTTGGCGAAGATCAAAAGCAGCATCTTGAACTGACAAGGGATTTAGCAGAACGCTTCAACAGAAAATATAATGATATTTTCACGGTTCCTGAAGTCAGAATCCCTAAAACAGGTGCAAGAATTATGTCCCTGCAGGACCCGTTAAAGAAAATGAGTAAATCTGATGCAAATAAAAAAGGATTTATTTCAATGCTTGATGAGCCATCACAGATTGTTAAAAAGATTAAGAGCGCAGTAACTGACTCTGAAGGTATTGTGAAATACAACAAAGAAGAAAAACCGGGTATTTCAAACCTGATTTCAATCTATTCAATTCTGACTGATAAGACAATTACTGAAATTGAAGATGCATATGAAGGCAAGGGCTACGGTGACTTTAAATCTGAGCTGGCTGAAATTGTTGTGGAACACATTAAGCCGATTCAGGACCGTTATTATGAACTGATGGATTCTGAAGAGCTGGATGAGATTCTTGATCTTGGAGCAGAAAAAGCAAACTTTACTGCAGGAAAAATGGTTAAGAAAATGGAAACAGCAATGGGTCTTGGCAGAAAACGCAAGAAAAAATAAGATTAAATCCGGCGACTGCCGGATTTTTTTAATGTTGATAAATGAATCAGACATGCACCTGCAGGAATTCCGTATGTCTCAGTATGACTGAAGAGATATTTTATGTATTCAATGGAACTATTTCCTGACGGGATTAAGTTCAAAAAAATGATACTATGTAAAAATCCAGTACTAAGTAACGTAAAGCCGGCGATATAAATGAGAAACCTGACCAAATTAAGCACCCCGTATCAGCTTATGCAGCAAATCAGCTAAACATTTCCCAGGAAATGAAAAAGCACCTCTTTTTAAGAGGTGCTCACTTTGTTAACGGTTAGACTTAGGGTTAAATGCATCCTTCAGTCCTTCACCGATAAAGTTGATAGACAGGATTGTTACAGTCAGAATAATGGCTGGCGGCATCCAGATCCATGGCTTATTTGCCAGTACATCTGATTCCTGTGAAGCGGAAAGCATGTTCCCCCAGCTTGGAATTGTCGCAGGTACACCAAATCCTAAATAACTCAGGCCTGACTCAGCAACGATCAGCGTTGCAAATAAAATCGTAGATTGAACGATAATCGTTGATAATACGTTTGGCAACAGGTGTTTAATGATTACTTTAGATGGTTTACATCCAATAGATACTGCAGCAAGGATATATTCGTTTTCCTTCTCGGCAAGAATTTTACTTCTAACGATACGGGCCACGCCTCCCCAGCTTAGTATACTGATTACGACAATCAGGATTGTCAGACCATCCACATAACCACGCAGGATTGCACCAAGTACAATTACGAATACAAGGAATGGGAAGTTAAGAACAAAATCCGTGAAACGCATTAATGCTGAATCAACAAATCCGCCGTAAAACCCTGCAATTGATCCTACAATTGTTCCAAACAATACAACCAGCAATGTACATGACATCCCGACAATCAGTGATACTCGTCCACCGTATAATAGGCGAGTAAAGACATCACGACCGGATTTATCAGTTCCAAGCCAGTGTTCACTGCTTGGTTCTAGTGTCATTTGCATAATATTAACCTTTGTAATATCAGCTGTTGTGATATAAGGTGCTAGAAATGAAACGATAATTACTGTCAGCAGGAAAAAACTGCTTGTCATAGCAAGTTTGTTCCTTAAAAACTTACGTCTGGCGATTGCCCAAGGAGACATATTAATGGTTTTTTCCTGTGACTTGTTTGAATCTGCTGTTACATTGACCATTGAATAATTCCTCCTTTATCAATCCAGACGGATTCTTGGATCAACAACACCATACAAAATATCAGCAATCAGATTTCCAATTAACGTCAGAGCTGAAAGCATCATTGTAATAATCATCAGTGTCGGGTAATCACGGTTTGTCACTGAGTTCAGGAAAAGCTGGCCGATTCCCGGATAAGTGAAGATCGTTTCCGTGATAATTGCACCACTAATGAGTGTTGCAATATCAAAGCCAAGAAATGTAATAAGCGGGATAATCGAGTTACGCATGATATGAACATTATAGATCTTTGATGTTGGTGTTCCTTTTGCACGAGCTGTACGCACAAAATCTTTTCTGCTGTTTTCAATAATGTCATTTCGTAAGAACTGCGTATAACTTGCAGTCGCTAATGCTCCTAAAACAATCGCCGGCATAATTACATGGTGAATTCTGCTTAACCAGTAATCAAAGGTTCCGGGCTGCAGGGTTGGATCGACTGAGCCTGAATAAGGGATCCAGCCAAGGTTGAAGGAGAAGAAATAAATAGCAAATACAGCGGCGATGAATGAAGGTATGGCAAGACCTAGATAATTGAGTCCGCCGATAATATTATCACCAAATGTATAAGGTTTTCTTCCTGCATATATCCCCATTGCAAAGGCTAAAATATACGTAATTACAAGTGATGTAACACCTAAGAATATCGTGTTAGGAAGTCTTTCTGCTACTAAGTCGGCTACAGGTACTTTATATCGTGTTGATTTTCCAAAATCACCTTCTATAAATCCGCCAACCCATCTGAAATACTGTACCGGAATCGGATCATTGTAGCCGAGTCTTTCACGCATTTCTTCTATGTACTGTGGGTCAGTGTTATTCGGATCAATCTCCCCGCTTAGCGAATCTCCCGGCATTGCTTTCGCCAGGAGAAACACTACGAAGGAGATAAGGAGAAGCATTGGAATCATGCCGAGAATACGGCGAATTGTATACTTTAACATAGATACTCTCCTTATCAAGCTTTACTGCAAATAATTATTCAGCGATATACCACTCGTGTGGGCTGTTTTGACCAGAAACGTCGTACTCTACACCTTGTACTCGGTTGCTAAGAGCAGTAATTTCCTCAAGTTCAGCGATGAAGATCATTGGAAGATCTTCAGCAATCATCTTCTGCCATTCAACATAGATGTCTTTACGAGCCTGCTGGTCTTCACCAACAATGTCAAGGTTTAGAGCGTCAGCAAGAAGCTTGTCAGACTCTTCGTTCTTGTAACGAGGGTAGTTCCAGATCTGATCAGATCCCCATAGTGCAGTTGGATCCGGGTCAGCGCCAGTTCCCCAGCCACCGAAGAATGTTTCAATAGAGTCAGCATCTGTTTCGATGTCTTCGTAGTAAAGGTTAACTTCAGACATTTCAAGTTCTGTCTTGATTCCTACAGCTTCCCAGAATTGAACGATTGCCTGAGCACGCGTTTCAAATGTCGGGTTACCAGTATCATAATGAGAGAACTTAGCAACAAATTCTTCACCGTCTGGATCTTCTACAAATCCATCCCCATTTGTATCTTCGTATCCAGCTTCAGCAAGAAGTTCTTTTGCTTTTTCAGGATCATACTCATAAGTTGGAAGGTCTGCAGGGTCTGCAGCAATCCAGTGGTTTGATGGTACAGGACCATTTACTGGTGAACCGTAACCGAAGAAGAATGCATCGATCCAAGATTCACGGTCAATTGCGTGTGCCATTGCTTTACGCAGATTCACATCCGCATACTTGTCTTTGTCTTCAACAATTTCATTTGTTTCAGCATTGAATGTACCAAGCTTAAATCCAATGTAGTAGTAAGAAAGACCTGGGTAAGTTACAACTTCAACATTATCAAGTTCTTCTACTTCAGCAGCGTTTACAGGCTGTAGTGACATCATGTCGATATCGCCATTTCCAAGTGCACCTACTGTAGTAGTGTTATCAATAACCTGAACGTTGATTCCGTCAAGGTTTGGTTCACCCTTCCAGTAATCTTCGAACTTTGTCATTACAACAGCTTCACCAGGAGTGATGCTGTCAACTTTAAATGGTCCAAGACCTACAGGCTTCGTACGAACCTGCTCAGAAGCTGACATTTCAGCTACAGGGATACCTTCAAATTGCGCACGGCTCATTGGGTATGCCCATACATTTACAAGGTTGTTAATACGCGCTTCGTCAAAAGTGATTTCAAGTGTGTAATCGTCAATTACGTTAAGACCAGAAATGCTGTCTGCTTCTCCATCACGGAAAGCAGGTGCACCTTCAATTGTCTGTACGTTTGCATAACGAGAACCATCATAGTCAGGGTTTGCAATTGTTTCAAGTGCGAATACCCAGTCATGTACTGTCAGTTCAACACCATCGTGCCACATTACACCTTCTTCAAAAGTGAACGTGAAAGTTTTGTTATCTTCTGTTTCCCAGCTAGCGATATTTGGCTGTGGAGCAAGATTTTCATCATACTGAATCAGACTCTCGTCAAATAATTCAAGGATGTAAGAATCCGTTACGATTCCGTAGAATGCCCAGTTAAAAAGGCCTTCCGGTGGAGAGTCTATACCATATGTAAGAGTTCCCCCCTGTTGTGGTTCGCCGGTAGCTTCTTCGCCTTCAGCGTTTTCACTGTCTGTACCTTCTTCTGTTTCAGTGTCTGTGTCTGCCGGTTCGCTTGAACTGTCATCTGAACTACACGCTGCTAAAAATGCAGATAGTACTAGAAGAAGAGTAAGCATCAGCAATAGTGACTTCTTTTTCATTTTGTTCCCCCCAAATTGGTTTAATTTCTTAGTAAAGAATGCATGCTACTTGATGACCAGGTTTCACCTCCTTTAAAGTTGGCTTAATTTCAGCACACTCTGCTTTTGCCATCGGACAGCGCGTATGGAACGGGCAGCCTGAAGGCGGATTTGCAGGAGATGGTACGTCACCCTGAAGCACAATACGTTCTTTACGCTTTTTAGGATCCGTCTCCGGAATAGCTGAAATCAATGCCTGGGTATATGGATGAAGCGGCTCAGCGTATAAGCTCTTGTTATCTGCCACTTCTACCATATTGCCAAGATACATAACCCCGATTCTGTCACTCATATGTTTAACAACACTAAGGTCATGGGCAATAAATAAGTAAGTAAGATCAAATTCATCCTGGAGTTCCTTCAGCAGGTTTAATACCTGTGACTGAACAGATACATCAAGTGCAGATACAGGCTCATCGGCTACAATCAGTTTTGGTTTAAGTGCCAGTGCTCTTGCAATCCCGATACGCTGACGCTGTCCGCCTGAGAACTCATGCGCATATTTGTCATATGCTTCAGGTGGAAGACCTACACGTCTTAACAATTCGATGACTTCAGACTTTAATTCTTTTTTACTGACTTTGCGGTAATTACGAATCGGTTCGGAAACGATGTCCCCTACACTTTGTGTCGGGTTCAGAGAAGCGTATGGATCCTGGAAAACCATCTGGAAATCCTGTCTTGCTCTTCTGAGGGCGCCTCCTTTAATTTTCGTAATATCTTTTCCGTCAAAAAGAATTTTTCCGGATGTCGGTGTAAGCAGTCTCAGGATTGTACGGCCGGTTGTTGATTTACCACAGCCTGATTCTCCTACTAGACCCATCGTTTCACCTTTTTTGATCTGAATATTGATATCATCTACGGCTTTAACGTTTCCGATCGTTCTTTTTAGAAACCCGCCTTTGATTGGATAGTAAGTTTTCAGGTTCTGTATATCGAGCAGCACTTCTTTATCAGTTTTAGGCGGTTGAGCGGCTGTCTCTCTCGTTTCTGTCATATTCATCTTTCACCCACCCCTTCAGGCTGTTTGCTGTTCTCATATAAAATGCAGGCTACTTCATGACCCGGCTCATCTTCAGCCAGCAGAGGTGTAATCTTTGTACACTCAGGCATTGCTTTTGGACATCTGTTAGCAAATCTGCATCCTGTCTGAGGCATTTTCTGAATAGAAGGTACAAGACCGTCTATTGTAGCGAGCGTTTCTACTTCTTCATCCATTTTCGGAATCGCATGCATTAATAACTGTGTATAAGGATGCTTAGGATTTTCAAATAGTTCGATGACATCTGTTCTTTCTACTATTTTTCCTGCGTACATAACAATGACCTCGTCACAGATTTCCGAGACGACGCCCAGGTCATGCGTAATCATGATAATAGCCATGTCGTTTACTTCCTGAATATCCTTCAACAGTTCAAGGATCTGAGCCTGAACAGTTACATCAAGTGCAGTAGTCGGCTCATCGGCAATCAGCAGCTTTGGCTGACAGGCAATTGCCATTGCGATCATCACACGCTGTCTCATACCACCTGACAGCTGGTGCGGGTATTCTTCTACTATACTTTCAGGTCTTGGAATCCCAACACTCTTTAAAAGTGCAATACTTTTCTTTCTGGCTTCCTTTTTATCAATCTTTTCATGATTGAGAAGCACTTCTTCTATTTGATAACCGATTGTAAATACCGGGTTAAGAGCAGTCATTGGTTCCTGGAAAATCATCGAGATATCTTTACCGCGAATTTTATTCATCTCGCGTTCTGATAAGTTTTCAAGGTTTCTGCCTTCGAATTTGATTTCTCCTCCTCTGATCTTACCGATTCCCTGAGGAAGAAGCTGCATTACTGACAGTGACATTACACTTTTACCACAGCCGGATTCTCCGACTATTCCGACAATTTTTCTTCTGTCGACCTTCAAGGAAACTTTTTCAACAGCATTATAATAGTTTTTGCCTATTTTAAATCCTGTCTGAAGCTCCTTGATCTCTAAAAGTGGTGTCTCATTCTGTCCTGCCGTTTTTCTAACCATTTGAACACCTCTAATATTTCTTATTTTCAATCAATTTATATTATTTGTATAAAATACTATTACAGATAGATTACAATTTCAACTTGTTTTTTCTAATTCTTTGAAATTACCCCCCCACACCATCCTAGAACCGTTGATTTTAAAGGGTTTTGTCGAAATAAAAAAATTTTAAAAATATTTTCACACTCGAATTAAGGATGTAATATTTACAATACTTTATTATTCAATATACTTTAATAGGTAAAATGAATTATATTACAATAAGGTGCATGAATATTCATTCATATACATATAAAAAAACAGGGCTGCATGACGCAAACCCTGCCTTTGTATACTTTTCTTATTGATAGGTTTTAAATACAATTGTTGCATTATGACCGCCGAATCCCAGGGAATTACTGACTGCTGCCTGTATCTCCTGCTTACGTGCTTCATTAGGAATATAGTCCAGATCGCATTCCGGGTCAGCTTCTTCAAGGTTAATCGTTGGAGGAAGGATACTATTCTTCAATGCAAGAACAGTGAATATCGCTTCCACTCCGCCAGCTGCACCAAGTAAGTGACCTGTCATGGATTTTGTCGAACTGACTGCAAGCTTATATGCATGTTCTCCAAAAACTTCCTTAATGGCCATTGTTTCATATTTATCATTATATGGTGTACTTGTTCCGTGAGCATTAATATATCCGATCTCTTCAGGCTTCATTCCTGCATCTTCCAGTGATTGTCTCATTGCACGGACGCCGCCTTCTCCACCAGGAGCCGGTGCTGTAATGTGATATGCATCGCCAGTAGAACCGTAGCCTGTAATTTCAGCATAAATCTTTGCTCCGCGGGCAAGAGCATGTTCAAGTTCTTCTAATACAAGAATCCCTGCTCCTTCTCCCATGACAAAGCCATCTCTGTTTTTATCAAACGGCCGGCTGGCTTTTGTCACATCATCATTCAGTGTCAATGCAGTATTTGCAACAAATCCTGCCATTGCCATTTGTGAGATTGGTGCTTCTGAACCCCCCGTAATCATTGCATCAGCATCTCCACGCTGAATCACTTTGAATGCATCACCGATTGAGTTTGTTCCACTTGCACATGCCGTAACTGTGCAGGAGTTCATCCCTTTTGCGCCAAGGTCAATCGAAACCTGCCCTGCAGCCATATCCGGAATCATCATTGGAACAAAAAACGGACTTACCCGCTTGTAACCTCTTTTTTGAAATGTTTCGAATTGCTTCTCAAACGTCTCCATTCCGCCAATTCCGCTTCCAATCCAAACGCCGATCCGTTCAGCATTTGAAGCAATATCCAGTGATGAATCTTTAACAGCTTCACGTGAAGCAACAATTGCATACTGGGTAAAGCGGTCCATTTTACGTGCTTCTTTTCTTTCAATATGATCTTCAATATTGAAGTCTTTTAATTCAGCTACAGCTTTTGCAGGAAAATCTTCCTGATTCAGCCTTGTCAGTTCGCCAATACCTGACTGTCCAGCCACAATATTATTCCAGGTTGTTTCTACATCGTTTCCTAATGGAGAAACCATCCCGAGACCAGTTACTACAACACGTCTTTTTGTCATCTTTGTCATCTCCTACTTCTATTAGATCAATGATTAAGTTTATTTTCCCCAGCGCATTGCAATTGCGCCCCATGTCAGTCCTCCACCGAATCCAACCATTACCAGCAGGTCACCGTCTTTAATTTTGCCTGCTTCCAGATCTTCTATTAATGAGATTGGAATGGATGCAGCTGAGGTGTTGCCATATTTATTTACAGTCATAGACATCTTTTCTATTGGTAATTCAAGTCTCTGTCTTGATGCTTCCATAATTCTGATATTTGCCTGGTGCGGGATCAGATAATTTACATCTTCTTTCGTCAGTCCTGCTTTTTCAAGCACATTGATACTCGATTCACCCATTTGACGAACCGCAAATTTGAATACTTCGCGTCCGTTCATATAGATTCCATCTTCAGCCTGATAAAGATGCTTACCGCCTGAACCATCAGACCCAAGCTCAAATGAAAGAATTCCTTTTGAATCATCAACCGGTCCCAGGACCATCGCCCCGGCACCATCTCCGAACAATACAGCTGTATTCCGGTCATCCCAGTTGGTTATTTTACTTAGCTTTTCTACACCAACTACAAGGACCTGCTGATAACCTGCATTTTCAATAAACTGCTTTGCTGTTACCATGCCATACATAAAACCGGCACATGCTGCTGAAAGATCCATTGCTGAAGCTTTTTTAGCCCCAAGCTTTTCCTGTAGAATTGTCGCGACTGAAGGAAATGGTCTGTCCGGTGTTACTGTAGCGACCAGAATCATATCCAGATCCTCTGCTTTTGTACCTGCGTCTTCAATTGCTTTTAATGCTGCCTCGTAGGCCATATCTGATGTATCAACGTCATCGGCAGCAATCCGGCGCTCTTCAATACCTGTACGAGTGCGGATCCATTCATCAGACGTATCCATTTGTTTTTCCAAGTCTAAGTTTGTTACGACTTTTTCAGGTAAGTAACGCCCTACCCCTAAAGCACCTGCACGCATATATCTTCCTTCTTTCTAATGTTTTATCAAGCGATATGATCATATATTATGAGTTGGTACTAATCATATATGATTATGCTATTCTTTTCAACTGAAGGATAGACTGATGGTTATGTAAAATAAAAAGAAGCCGGGACAATTAATTGTCTCAGCTTCCCTCTATTCGTCCCGGAGTCGCCGCCTTATGCTCCGCTACACTTAGATTTCAGTCAACATACTGTTAAATCTAAAAAACAGATTATTATGTCCAACTTCTTTATTGAGATTCACTCTAAATTACTTCTCTGCGTCTGCTTTGCCAAGTTCGTAGGCGTCGTTCATTGCTTTTGCAAAGATTGACATGAATGGCTGAAGGGATTCTACTGAGACTTCGATGCCTGCTTCATCCATTTTCGCTTTTGCTTCAGGCAGGTATTTCATTGCAATCTGCATAAATTCCATTGTTTTATCGTTTGCCATTTGTATCTCTCCTCTTTAATCCTTTATACATTTACTATCATAACTGAATTTCATAATGAATTCATTGATTCGACATTTCTTTTCGAAAAAACTGTGCTAAAATGAAAGCGATGTATTTTTTCGAAATGAGGTGAATCCTTTGGCATATTTCATGACATTATTCTGGACTTTTCTTTTAACGCACATGATGGCTTATGTTGTCAGCTCAATGAATGGCGTTCCTTATGAGTTTATGACGGCTAACATCATCGCTTTGATCGTAACTGTACTATTATTTGTACTTGGTACAATCATTCCAAAACCTCAGCCTGCTGAGCATCACTAAAAAATCATGATCCCCGGATAAAGGGATCATGATTTTTTATTTATTTACAATTCTGTACTGTTCCTCTTCGCGCTCAATCAGAATGTGACTATGCGATTGCACATTTCCTTTTAGCAGTTCTTTTGCAAGCAGTGTTTCAATTTCCTTTTGAATGTAGCGCTTCAGCGGCCGTGCACCAAAGGATGGATTATAGGCTGTTTTTGCAATATAGCTGACTGTATCATCAGACAGTTCGACTGTAATGTGCTGTTCGGCCAAACGCTCCTGCAGCTCCTCAATCATCTTATAGACAATACCCTTCATGTGCTCCTCTGTCAGCGGGTTAAACAGGACGATATCATCCATCCGGTTTAACAGCTCCGGTCTGAAGTGACGGTGAAGATCCCCCATGACAAGTTCTCTTGCCTGTTCAATATCCCCGGATTGCTCCAATAAATGACTTGATCCGATATTTGACGTCATAATAATGATCGTATTTTTAAAATCTACAGTTCTGCCTTTTGAATCGGTAATCCGCCCTTCATCAAGCATCTGCAGCAGGATATTAAAAACTTCCGGATGCGCTTTTTCAATTTCATCAAGAAGAATGACTGAATACGGCTTTCTTCTGACTGCTTCAGTGAGCTGTCCGCCTTCTTCATACCCGATATAACCAGGAGGTGCACCAATCAGCCTTGAGACAGCATGCTTTTCCATGTATTCAGACATATCAATCCGGATCATCTGATCTTCACTGTCAAAAAGGGTGAATGCAAGTGACTTCGCAAGCTCTGTCTTCCCTACCCCGGTTGGCCCAAGGAAGATAAATGAACCAATCGGACGGTCAGGGTCTTTGATACCGGCACGGGCTCTCAATACCGCTTCGCTTACTGCAACCACTGCTGCCTGCTGACCGATCACTCGTTCCTTGAGCGTATCTTCAAGTCTTAACAGCTTTTGACGCTCTTCTTCTATTAATCTGTTGACCGGTATTCCAGTCCATCTTGCCACGATCGAAGCAATTTCTTCTTCTGATACTTCCTCTCTCAGCAGACGGTTTTCATCGCGCGTTTGTTCATTTTCAACTTCAAGCGCAGTAATCTCTTTTTCAAGCTTTGGAATATGTCCATGCTTCAGTTCCGCTGCTTTTGAAAGGTCATAGTTGTTTTCAGCTTCTTCAAGCTCCCGGCGCAGTTTATCGAGCTCTTCTTTTTTCTCCTGAATAATGACAAGAGATTGTTTCTCACTTTCCCATTTAGCTTTCATGACCTCTGCCTGTTCCTTAAGTTCAGCAAGCTCCAGACGAAGCTTTTTGAGACGTTCAATACTCGCAGGATCTTTTTCTTTTGCAAGCGCCTCTTCTTCAATCTCAAGCTGCATCACTCTGCGGAATGCTTCATCTAATTCCTGTGGCATTGAGTCAATCTCAGTACGAATCATTGCGCAGGCTTCATCAATTAAATCAATCGCTTTATCAGGAAGAAAACGGTCTGTGATGTAGCGTTCAGACAGCTTTGCTGCTGCAACAATCGCACTGTCATGAATTCTTACCCCGTGGTGAAGCTCAAAACGCTCTTTCAGCCCGCGAAGGATTGATACTGTATCATCCTCGTCAGGTTCCTGGACCATTACCTGCTGAAATCTGCGTTCTAGTGCGGGATCTTTCTCAATATACTGACGGTGTTCATTTAACGTGGTTGCGCCTATACAGTGAATTTCCCCTCTTGCAAGCATCGGCTTCAGCATATTCCCTGCATCCATCGCACCTTCTGTTTTTCCTGCTCCAACAATCGTATGCAGCTCATCAATAAATAAGATGATCTGACCGTCACTGTTTTTTACTTCAGCTAAAACAGCTTTGAGTCTTTCTTCGAATTCTCCTCTGAACTTCGCACCCGCTACAAGCGCACTCATATCAAGTTCAAATACGATTTTGTCTTTCAGCCCCTCCGGCACGTCCTTTCTGACAATCCGCTGGGCCAGTCCTTCAACAATCGCTGTTTTTCCAACGCCGGGCTCTCCAATCAGCACAGGGTTGTTCTTTGTCTTTCTGGATAGAATTCTGATTACATGACGGATCTCAGCATCACGGCCGATTACCGGATCCATTTTGCCTTTTTTTACTTCTTCTACTAAATCACGCCCATACTTCGATAGCGCTTCATATGCTACTTCAGGATTTTGAGATGTCACTCTTCTTCCCCCTCTGATGTCATCGATCACCTGCTTTAAACGGTCAGGTCCTTCGCTGTGTTTTAAAAGATATTTCACAATCTCCAAATGCGTCATTTTCATTAAACCGAGCATTAAATGTTCAATTGACAGGAACTCATCTTTATATTCCTTCATGAACGCTTCTGACCTCTGAAGCCAGGCACCTACATCCCCTGTAAAAACAGGGTCATATCCTTCTGAGTGTATGGTTGGAAAAGAAGCCATTCTGTCAGATAAGGTTTGCTTTACATCCGCCGGATCAAGATGAATACCACTCAGCAGACGTCCTGCAAAATCGTTATTCAGCAATGCACTGAAAACATGTTCTACATCAATGGAAGAGTGCTTACTATTTACTGCGAGCTCTTTTCCACCAGCAAATGCATCCTGTACGCTGTAAGTCATTTGATCCAATTTCATCAGACCACTCCTTTGACCTTCTTTGACCTTTTGTCATATTTTATCATTCTCTTCATCAAATTGTAAAGAACCAGCACTTTACATCCAATCTCTTCGGTGGTTAAATTAAGAACATGTGATGCTAAAAAAATGGAGGATTTTATGGATATTGAACAATTGTGGTTATTATTAAAATTTACTTTTCTCGGACTGTTTCAGGGCTTTACTGAACCGATTCCGATCTCATCCAGCGGACACCTTCAGCTGGCTCAATATTTTCTTGGGATTGAAATTGAAGGTAACAACTTCACTTTTGAATTAATGGTGAACTCCGCTTCACTGATCGCAGTATTACTTGTGTTCAGAGAAGATATTATGAGATTGATTACCAGAGGTTTCGGCTACATAAAAACAAGAAAGCCTGAAGATAAGACTGAATTTAATTTTATTGTGTACCTGATTATCGGTACAATTCCTGCCGGTGTGATCGGTGTGCTGTTTGATGACGATATTTCCCGTCTATCCGGTCCTCAGACTGTGGCAATTACGCTGATGATCACTGGTATCGCTCTATTTCTGATCAGAAATCTTCGTGGGAAACGCGGTGAAAGCGGTATGTCTATAAAAGATGCGCTGATCATCGGTGGTGCGCAGGCAATTGCTTTAATTCCAGGCATCAGCCGAAGCGGTGCTACAATTGTAGCTGCAATGGCCAGAGGGATTCACCAGGAAACGGCACTTCGCTACTCTTTCCTGTTGTTTGTACCTGTCAGCCTTGGCGGGATGGTACTGAGCTTTTCAGATTTCCTGCAGGATGATAACCTGGCAGATCTGTGGATGCCGTATTTACTGGCGTTTATCGCATCACTCATCGCTTCTTACTTCTCGCTTAAATGGTTTATGAATATTATGGCGAAGGGTAACCTGATTTATTTCGCGATTTACTGTCTGACTGTTGGTCCAATTGTTTTACTGGTACTCTGGATTTCTTAAAATCTGAGTTTCCTTATGTACGTTGAGTGTGTGAGAATGTTTCAATTTTATTGATGATGAGAGGTTTGGCCGGGTTAATGGCTGGGCCTCTTTTTTGTGGTTGTGTGACAAAGGGGTTTAAGTCGATATGGTTTTAATGCTGCAGCTGTGCCTCGCGGGATGGTTATTCGTACACCTTTTCTAATATATCTATCAGCTTCCTGATTAATTAAATCACCTTTTATTTTATTCGACTTTTGCTGTTGCAAGGCAGGATATATCTATCACCTTTTTTGTTATTCACTCAGCTCATGCATTTATTAAAGCACCTTTTCAGTTATTCGGCCGCAGCATCATCCGTATGCATCCTCCCCCAACTCGCCCCTCTAAAAACACCCCACTCAACAAAAAAACGCCGAACCCCATTCAGGTCCGACGGTTTTTCATATTTCCAATCACGTAATCCCTAAAGCAATCTTAGCGTAGCGTGACATATTGTCTTTGCTCCATGGCGGGCTCCATACAATATTGACATCTACTTCTTTGACTTCAGGTACATCTGCAAGTGCTGCTTTTACCTGGTCAACAATCACAGGCGCCAGCGGGCAGCCCATTGATGTCAGTGTCATTTTTACTTCTGTATTTCCTGCATCGTCCATGAACACGTCATAGACAAGGCCGAGGTTTACAATATCAATGCCAAGTTCAGGGTCAATTACCTGTTCAAGGGCACCCATAATGCTGTCTTTTACATCCTGGTCCATCGAATCACTCCTTTAACTCTTTGTGTTCATCATAACAAAAAATCCGCTTGACCGAAACTGTCAGGATTGCATGTGGAGGTCAAACCACTTTACCGTTTCAAGTAATCCTTTTCTTGTCACTTTATGACCTTCTGTTTCTTCAGTAATAAATTTCAGCAGCTCTTTTTTATCATAGGACTGGTGAATTGTTTTGAAAAACGTATAAGTCGGTTCATAAGGAACTACGGTATCTGCTTTACCATGCCAGAACATCAGCGGTCTGTTATTCAGCTTTTCGGGATGAAGGCTCAGGTCATATGCTTCAAGCACCTTCAGCTGTTCATCAATTTCTTCCTCACTCATTGGCAACTTGAAGCCGTTTCGTTCAAAATGCTGAATCTGCGCTTTGGCAAAGCCGACATATGCAGGTGAACCCATCAGGCTGACACCTGTATGGATCCATTCAAAACGTTTCAGTGCGCCAAGGATCGTGATACCTCCCATGGAAGTTCCTGCTGCGCCAATGCGATGCTCTTCTGCATAACCCTGACTGACCAGCTCCTGTTTCATTGCATTAAATTCTTCGATGGATCTGACAACAATCTGCCAGAAGCGCGTACTCATGACCATTTCATCAGAGCCATCTGACCTTGCACCGTGATAAGCAGCATCAGGCAAAATAACGTTAAACCCCTTTTCAGCTAAAAGGTATGCATAATGTAGATTGTGTTCTTTCGCACTCATAAATCCGTGAAAAAAGAAAATCACGGGAGAATTTTCAGATTTGCTTTCTACCTGTAAACATGGAATACCTGCGATTTTTCGATTATGTATTTCGATCAACTCTGATGCTCCTCTCAATCCTTTTCGCTCATATATTATCATATAACCAAAATGTGGCATACTATTTCACCTTATCCGGAACGAGTGATACAATTAATATAAGTGACAATAGAAGCAGAGGAGCGTATTCAAATGGATAAGCATTTAATTGCATTAGACCTTGACGGCACATTGCTGACAGATGAAAAAACAATCTCAGACAGAACGAAAAAAACGCTCTTAAAAGCTAAAGAAGCCGGGCATGAAGTCATGATTGCTACCGGTAGACCTTTCAGAGCGAGTGAAGCATATTACAGGGAGCTTGGCCTCCATACACCTATCGTGAATTTCAATGGTGCCTATGTCCATCACCCGCTTGACCAGGGCTGGGGTCTTCACCATGAGCCGATGAACCTGAACGTTGTAAAAGATATCGTTGAAGCTGTTCACGATTACGAATTTCATAATATGGTCGCTGAAATTCTTGATGATGTGTACCTTCATTATCATGATGAAAAACTGCTGGATATTTTCAGTTTTGGCAATCCAACGATTACTGCAGGTGACCTCAGAACCTATCTTCCTGCGAATCCTACAAGCTTACTGATTCACGCAGATGAGTACCATGTGGAAAGCATCAGAAATCATTTAAGCGAGGTCCATGCAGAAGTCATTGACCACAGACGCTGGGGTGCACCGTGGCACGTGATCGAAATCGTTAAATCAGGTCTGAACAAAGCAGTCGGACTAAAGAAAGTAGCCGACTATTATGGTATTTCCAGTGACCGGATCATCGCTTTTGGAGACGAAGACAACGATCTTGAGATGCTCGACTATGCAGGAATCGGCGTTGCAATGGGTAACGGGATTGAAAGCGTCAGATCAACTGCCAAACACATTACAGGCACCAACAACGAAGATGGGATTTCATTATTCTTAGAAGACCGGTTGAATATCAAAATATAATATATCAATGGATGATTAAATTTAGTTTAATTTCTAAGGAGAACGGAGCGGAAGGCGGCGACTCCGGGACGAGTAGAGAGAAGCTGAGACCCCGCAGCCGAAGGCGAGGAGACTCAGCAACCTCCGTCCGGAAAGCGGCCGCCTGAAGCGAAGTGATCCGGTTATAAAGTAAAACGGCTGCCTCTATAATAGAAGCAGCCGTTTTTCTAATCATCTTTTCTGAAGAACCCAAAGATCCCCGTCGTCTGAATAATATTTGTAAATGCATGCGGATCTGTCTTATGAATAATCCGCTCAAGCTCAAACAATTCATACCGCGTAATAACCATAATCAGCATTTCCTTGGGATCATCCGCAAAAGCACCGCGTGCCGGAACAATCGTAATTCCTCTGACTAACTTATCATGAATGGCTTTTTTCAGTACTGATGATTTGTCAGTGACAATCATTGCTGTAAGCTTCTCATGTCTCGTATGCAGTGCATCGATCATACGGGTAGATGCATATAGCGTTACAAGAGTATATAGACCTTTTTCCCATCCGAACAGCGCACTCGCAAGGAGAATAATGCCTGCATTCATTGCGAAAAAGTAAATGCCCACCGGTTTATCATTCAATCTGGATAAAATCATCGCAATAATATCCATACCACCTGTTGAAGCACCCCACTTCAGCGTCATCCCCACTCCTACACCTGCAATTACCCCGCCAAATACTGCGTTAAGAAGAATGTCCGGGGATACTTCTACAACCGGAATGATCTCAAGTGCAATGGTTGTAAAACCTACGGAGATCAGACTGTAGATCGTGAACATCTTCCCTACTCTCAGCCAGCCGAGTATAATTGCCGGGATATTTAAAATGAGCAGTAATATCCCTGTTGACAGATTAATCGGCGTAAATTCATAAAAGATATTTGATAAGAGCTGAGCCGCTCCTGTAAAGCCGCTTGCAAATACATTTGCAGGAATTAAAAATAAGTTCAGTGCCACTGCATTCAGCACTGCACCAATAATAACGACCGCAATTTTCTTTGTTTCAAGCCACATCGTTTCCTTAGATACATGCGCCAGACTGAAGGCGTCTTTTGTCTCTGCCATTACGCACCCATCCCTTCTTCATAAGCTGCTTACTTATACTTTACCTATTTTAACCGCCCCTACACTAATCTGATTGTAAATTCCTCATTTAATCGCTAAACTGAGTAGTATGACTATAGTTTTATAAAACGACGACTAAATAAAAAGGAGCTATTAAATGAACATTCAACTGATTGCTGATAGTGCTAGTGATTTGCCGGGCGAATTTTTCACAGAACATAATATAACACTCCTCCCGCTTCATGTACATATAGGAGATGAAGAATACGAAGACATCGTAACAATTAAGTCTAAAGATGTATTCGATTCGATCAGAAATGGCGGTCACCCAAAGACCTCACAGGCGAGCCCTAAGAAAATGGAAGAAGTGTTTACAGACCTGGCCAAGTCCGGAAAAAAAGGTTTATATATTGCCTTTTCATCCGAGCTTTCAGGTACTTACCAGACAGCAGTCATGATCAGAGATCAGGTGAAGGAGGAATATCCTGAGCTTGATCTGACTATCCTTGATACAAAATGCGCATCACTCGGTTATGGCCTTGTTGTCGTAAAAGCTGCTCACATGCTGGCAGAAGGTGCTTCATTTGAACAGATTGAAGATGAAGTAAAGTTTCAGTATGAGCACATGGAACACTTATTTACAGTAGAAGATCTGGACTATCTCGCAAAAGGCGGCCGCGTGTCAAAAGCGTCTGCATTTATCGGCGGACTGCTGAATATTAAGCCGCTTCTTCATGTGGAAGACGGGAAGCTTGTACCACTTGAGAAGCTGCGCGGTAAAAAGAAGCTGTTAAAGAGAATTATTGAAGTGATGAGAGAACGCGGCGATCAGCTTGATCAGCAGATGATCGGGATCAGTCACGGAGATGATGAAGCGCTCGCTGAAGAGATGAAAACCATGATTGAAAATGAGTTCGGAACGACTTCTTTCTTTACAGGGATGATCGGTTCAGCAGTCGGTGCGCATGCAGGACCGGGTACACTTGCAATCTTTTTCCTGAATAAAAAATCTGCACATTGATTGGATTGATAACATGACGAATAAAGTACTGGTGATCGGCGGGGTCGCTGGCGGCGCTACATTCGCTTCACAACTGAGAATGCTGGATGACCAGGCTGAGATTATTGTATTTGAGAAGGATGGGACCATGTCGTTTGCAAATTGCGGGATGCCTTATTACCTTGGCGGATTTGTGAAAAAAAGAGAACACCTGATTGCAGCAACGCCTGAATCTTTTCAAAAAGATAAAAACATTGAAGTACGGATCCGTCACGAGGTTATCCGGATTAACCGGGCAGAGAAAACAGTTACGATTAAAGATCATATTAAAGACGAGTCATATGTTGAGCGCTATGACAAACTCGTTTACTCCCCGGGCGCTGTACCGATGGTTCCGGATATTAAGCATCTGGACAGAGGAAACTGTTACAGTCTCAGATCATTCAAAGACATGCTGAAACTTGATGAGCATATCACGACGAAAAACTATCAGTCAGTTTGTCTGGTCGGAGGCGGATTTATCGGGCTTGAGATGGCGGAGAATATGAAGGCAAGAGGCATCAAAGTTCACCTGGTACAGCGTTCTACCCATGTGCTGGGACTCCTTGAGCCACAATTCTCTGCAAAACTGGAAGAGGAATTAATTAAAAACGATGTTGACCTTCATTTATCCGCGACTGTTGAGCAGATTAATGAAGACCGCACATTACAGTTATCGGACGGCACAGTCATTGAAGCTGACTTTTTATTACTGGCTGTAGGGATCAAACCGAATAAACACTTAGCTGAGAGCGCTGGACTTACAATCGGGGCAACGGGCGGAGTGTGTGTAAATGAATATATGCAAACGGATGATCCGGACATTTACGCGATTGGCGACGTGATTGAATCATTTGATTTTATTACTGGAAAACCCAAACAGGTACCTCTTGCCTGGGTCGCACACCGGGAAGCTTACGTAGCAGCGCGTCATATCACTGGTGATCCTGTTCCTTTTAGAGGCATTCTTGGAACTGCAATTTGTAAGGTGTTTGAGAAAGATGCTGCGATTGTTGGGCACCATGCATCTTCACTTCAGAAAATGGGGGTTCCATTTGAAACAGCCGAACTTACGGCAAAGCAGCATGCGGGCTACTATCCGGGGGCTTCAGAGCTGTCACTCATTGTTCATTTCTGCCCTGATACGGGGAAAATATACGGCGCACAGGCAGTAGGACAGGGTGCGGATAAACGGATAGACGTGATCAGCACGGCGATCACCGGAAACTTAAGTGTACTGGAACTCCAGACACTTGAAATCGCTTATGCTCCTCCATTCAGCGCGCCTAAGGATCCTGTTAACATGATCGGTTATAAGGCTGTCAAAAAAATGAATACAAAAAAATAAGAGCCGGAGCGCTCTTATTTTTTTGTGTATTCAGTTGAGAATCTCTTCACAATCTTATGCGGAACAGTAATCCGATGATAGGGTACGTCCTTGTTTTCAACACAATTAATCAGCTGCTTTGAGGCTTCATAACCAAGCTGAAATATATTAATATCCACTGAGGTCAATGGCGGCCGTGACATTTCAGAAAACAGGACATTATTAAAACTGATAATTGAAATATCCTCAGGGACTGACATATCCAGTTCACTCAGCGTATTTAACACACCAAGAGACATCAGATCATCCGTCACTAACAGCGCCGTTGGACGATCCTGCTCAGGCAGCTCCATCAGCGCACAGATTGCGTCCTTTCCGCCTTCAAGTAAAAAGCTCTCATGAACTGTGTAATCATCACGATAGGGAATACCTGCTTTTTGAAGCGCATCCTTATAACCCTGAAGTCTTTCAACGGTTACAACGAGCTGCTTATCCCCTCCGACATACGCAATCCTTTCATGACCCATGCCAATCAGAAATTCAGTTGCATCGAATCCTGCACGCACATTATCGTTATCCACATGCGTAATGCTGTCTGCCATTTTGTACGGCTTTCCAATCATAACAAAAGGAAAATTCCGCTCCTGGAGATACGATACAATTCTGTCTTCCACTTTCGAATACAGCAGTACGACCCCATCAACACGGCCACCCTGTACCATCTGGACAACTCCGTTATAGATATCATCCTCACTTTTTCCTGTTACCAGCTGCAGTGCATATTGATGTTCATGTGCACCTTCATTCAGCCCTCTTAAAACCGTTGGAAAGAAAGGATTTTGAAAAAACACGTCTGATGAACCCGGAGTGACTAGTCCGATCACCTGCGTTGCCTGATTGGCGAGACTTCTGGCTATAAAATTCGGATGATAGCCAAGGAGCTCCATCGCTTCTCTTACCTTTACCTTTGTCCGCTCACTGATTCTCGGGTTGTTTGCAATTACTCTTGAAACGGTGGACGGCGCTACATTTGCAGCTTTTGCTACATCTTTTATCGTGACAGACATCATCGTCACCTCCTGTGATTACGCTTACAAATTTTATAAAAACCAAAGACTTATGCCTTTGATTTTCTATTCCCTTTTTTCTTCATAAATATGAATAACCCAATGAAGAAAATCCAGACTGCTGCAATCAGTGCGAGGAAACCATAGTTGATACCTGTTTCATCTGCCACCACATAAATTTCAGCCACTTCACGATCCAGTACAATTCTGAACTGATCATTCTCCGGTCTCACAAGGTCTCCACCAAGCATGCCCCGAAGCTCGCTGTCATCTTTAAAATCTGCAACAGGTAAATCCACTGTCTGGGTTTCACTTGTATTATTGATCGCAATGACTGTTGTTTCATCTTCATATTCACGTTCGTACACAAGCATTCCCTGCTCATTGTAAAGAACGTTCAATGTTCCTCTTGTTAATGAAGGAAGTTCCTGTCTAAGCTCACCAACATCAGCGATATACTCTTCCAATTCTTCATCGATATTGAAATCCATCAATCTGCGGTTATCCGGATCTTCTCCTCCGTCTAAAGCGATTTCAGATCCATAGTACATAATTGGAATACCCGGTATTGTAAACATGAATGCAGTCGCCAGCTCCCACCTTGTACCAGGGAACATATTATTCTCTGCAGCAAGCCTTGTAAAACGGGTCATATCATGGTTATCAATAAAGTTCCCCATCAGATACGGGTTATCAAAAAACTGCTGATTGTAATCCCAGTAATTAAATATTCTGGCTGTAGACTGATCAACGGTCTGAAAAGCGCTTCTCATCTGTTCAGCAAGCGGAAAGTCCACAAAGCCGTCAATCCCTGTGTCAGCATACTCAGCGATCTTTCTTACATCTGTGTCATATACCTCACCAATTAAATAAAAGTCATCTTTTACAGACTTAACTTCAGAAGAAAATTCAGTCCAGAATTCAGCCGGCACGTGCTTCACTGTATCAAGACGATAACCGTCAATATTAGTTTCTTCGATCCACCATTTAGCTGCATCAAATAAGTATTCCCGTACTTCAGGGTTTTCAGTATTCAGATCAGGAAGGCCGTAAATCCAGCCATTCTCCAGCTGCTCAGGATCATTATTATCTCTGATTGGCTGTTCTTCATGGTACCAGTCTTCTTTTTCCGGATCTGTCACCCAAGGGTGAGATGGCGCTGTATGATTGACAACAAAATCAAGAATGACTTTAATATCCCTGTTGTGCGCTTCATCAACCAGCTTTTTAAACTCTTCAATTGTTCCGAAATGTTCTTCCGTTTCATAAAAATCGTCAATCCAGTAGCCGTGATATCCCTTCTCTTCATTAGAAAAGATCGGTGTCAGCCAGATGGCCGTGAAGCCCATATCTTCAATATGATCCAGCTGGTCAATGATACCCTGAAAATCTCCACCGTGATAGGCACGCGGGTCCTGAGTATTTACTGTAAAGTCATTTGAGGTATCCCCATTAAAGAAACGGTCTACCATTAAAAAATAAATTGATTCATCCTGCCACATTCTCTCTTCCTTTTCAACAGCGCCTGCTGAATTCAAAAAAGCGCTATTAAAAAGGAGGATAGTGATGAGTAAAAGAGCGCTGACTCTTCTCACCTCTGCCCCTCCTCCTTTAACGGAAAATTTTCCGAAGTTACGTAAGCTATGTGTCTGTAAGAATCAATCAGTATCAGTGATTAACCTTTCGTACCGCCTGCAGTCAGCCCTGAGATCAGGTAACGCTGGGATAAGAGGTAAACAAGTGCGATTGGCACAGCGATCAGAATCGATCCTGCAGCAAATCGTGTAAAGTTGTTATCAAACTGATTACTGATAAAGTTGAATAGTCCAAGTGCAAGCGTAAAGTTGTCAGGGTTTCTGAGAATAATACGCGGCAGCAGGAAGTCAACAAACGGTGCCATGAAATTGAATAATGCTACAACACCGAGAATCGGTTTTGCAAGCGGCAGCATAATTTTGAAAAATACGCCTAAATGTCCGGCACCATCAATTCTTGCAGCTTCATCAAGCTCCTTAGGTATTGTATCAAAATATCCTTTCACCAGCCAAGCATTGAATGGTATTTGACCGCCAATATAGATCAAAGTAAGTCCAACTAGTGAATCAAGTAATCCAACCATGTTCAGCATCACGTAAATTGCCACCATTCCCATAATAACAGGGAACATCTGAAGCAATAGGAATGCATACAGACCGTATTTACGTCCAGTGAACTTATAGCGTGAGAATGCATAAGCAACAAATGAAGTCAACACGACTGAGAAAAAAGCATTCGCAATCGCAACGATTACACTGTTTTTGTACCAAAGCATGTAATCACTTGACGGGTCTGTAAATAACCATTTGTAATGTACAAGCGACCAGTTATCCGGTATCAGCTGAGCTGAGTAAAGACTTGTTCCCGGGTTAAGCGACATTCCTACAGTCCATAGAAGAGGATATCCAATGACAACGGCCATGAATGCAAGGAATAGATAAATCAGCGCGACTTCCAGATTGGATTTCATTTTTTTACTCATTATAGATTCCCCTCCTCTTTAAACGATCTTGTTCTTCTGAACTGGAAGAAGGCAAATCCGGTAACGATTAATCCAAGGATTAAGGTAATCGCAGCCGCCATACTGTACTGGTTCAATTCAAACGTCAGATCAAATACCCATGAAATCAGAATGTCAGTTCCGCCTGCGTTTTGTCCGCGCACAGGAGGACCACCCTCGTTAAACAGGTAGATAATATTAAAGTTATTAAAGTTTCCGGCATACTGCATAATCAAAAGCGGTGCAGTCGCATACAGTACGTGTGGAAGCGTGATATTTCTGAACTTCTGCATACGGCTGGCTCCATCAACGTCAGCTGCTTCATACCAGTCTTTAGAGATACTCTGTAAAATACCGGTGAATAATGCAAACACAAATGGAAACCCGAGCCATGTCTGTATCATAATTAACGCAATGCGTGTCCAGAATGGATCCTGAAGCCATGGAATCGCCAGATCAAACATTGCGAGAACATCCGTATTTATTGCTCCGAAACGATCGTTAAACATTGCTGCAAAAACAAGGATCGTAACGAAAGCCGGTACTGCCCATGGAAGAATTAAAATCGTCCGGATTAAACGCTTAAATTTAATACGCGGATCATTTACTAATAAAGCAAGGAAAAGTCCAAGTGCAATCTGAAGTGTTGTTGCGACAACTGTCCAGACAACTGTCCATGTAAAAACACTGATAAATGTTTCCTGCCAGATGTTACTGTCCCCGGCACCTGTTCCAAAGAAAAGACGTCCGAAGTTTTCAAAACCGATCCAGCTCAGCAGGTTTCTCGGCGGCTGGTTATATTGCGTATAATCTGTAAATGCTAAAGCGATCGTAAACATAAGTGGTAAAACTACGATAAATACAAGCATGATTAAGCCTGGAGTGACAAAGAAGTAAGGGAATCCTGTGTCCCAAACATTACGCAGTGCCTCTTTAAAGGTCGGCACTTTCTCGCCGTCTCTCAGACGGATTGCATCCCGTTTTGCATCTTTCACGTTCGCTATGTAGAGCGTAATCGCAAATGCAATCAGCACAAGTGCTACAAGTCCATAGATTAATAGAAATACTGAGTGGTCTGTACCTGCAAGTGTCCCCAGAGTCATAATGCCCCAGATACCATAATTGATAAACTGTCCAAGCGTCAGGATAAAGGAAACTTCAAGAATGATAAATAAAGTACCCTTTACATATCTGCGGTTGTACAACTGACCTAAACCTGCAAGAAGAATTGATAGGATGACAGCTAATTTGGGGTTGTGGTTCTTTTTAGCTGCCGGATTAGCAGTTGACATGTCATCGCCTCCCTAGTGAGCGTTTCGAAAAATCTTCTCTATAAAGTGAGTGGATAGAAGGAGGGAATCCTTCTATCCACCATCGTCATGAATATTATTGCTGTGCAGTCGCGATATTATCTTTAATCTGCTGTACTGCTTCGTCAAGTACTTCCTGTACATCGTCACCCTGTGCGATGAATGAAAGTGCATTGTTGATTGGATCCCAAACCTGCTGCATTTCAGGAGTAGATGGCATTGGCGTACCATACTGAATCTGTTCTGCAAAAGGAGCGATCAGTTCGTTAGATGTTACAGCTTCACCTTCAAGTGCTGCCTGGTTAGCCGGAAGCTCACCTGCACCTTCAAAGTAAGCAGTAGAGTTTTCTTCATTTGTCAGGAATAGCGCTAGATCAGTTGCAGCTTCTTTGTTCTCTGAGTAATCAGAAACCATCCATGATTTAACACCTACGAATGATGTTGCATTGTTTCCGTCAACTGTTGGAAGAATTGCTGTTCCAAGGCTGTCGCCAAGTGCTTCTTCGTAAGCCGGGATGTTCCAAGGACCAGTGATTGCAACGCCGACTTTACCGTCTGTGAATAGACCGTTCATGATGTCAGGGTTGATTTCAACCGGGATGTAACCATTTTCATACCATGACTGGATCAGTTCTCCACCAGCTACAGCGCCTTCATTGTTAAGACCGATATCCTCTACATCATAAGAACCGCCTTCGTTGTTAAATACATATGCGCCATTAGCGCCGAAGAAAGGATATGAGAAGTAGAAGTTTGCAGCTTCCATAAGGAAACCATACTGATCTGAAGCAGCATCAGTCTGCTCTTCAGCAATTGCCATCAGCTCATCCATTGTTGCAGGTGCTTCTTCAACAAGGTCTTTATTGTAGAATGTTCCGTATGTTTCAACTACAAGTGGAGCTCCGTAGATTTCACCATCATACGTAACAGCTTCGATTGCTGTTTCTGAGTAAGTACCTTCTGCTTCACCAAGATCAATTGGTGATGCAAGTCCCTGAAGGACGATATTACCAATACGGTCATGCGGCTGGAAGAACAGGTCAGGTCCGTTTCCTGCAGGACCATCAAGGTTAAGCGCTTCCACTTGATCCAGCATGTTCATTGGTGTCACTTCAATTTCAATACCAGTTTCTTCAGTGTACTTTTCAAAAAGTGTATCAAGAACTGCCTTCTGTTCCTCACTGTCGTTTACCCAGACACTAAGTGACTCAGGCTGATCGCCGGATTCCTCTGAATCTCCGCCCCCGCTGTCATCATTAGAACCGCCAGACTCTTCACGATCTGGTGCACAAGCTGCAAGGACACCAATTAATAGTAGTACCATTGCAAAAATCGATAGATACTTTTTCAACATTGACCCCTCCTAAAGGTATTAAACATTTGTCTGTACAACCGTTTGCACAAAGCAATAAAAAAATAAAACTTAAACGCTTTCATTATTTCTGTGAAAACGATTGCACAACCTACTTTTATTATAATCAGAAATTAAAAGATTACAATACTTTTTTCAAAGTTTTTGCAGAATGTGACGAAAATATTTCGGGAACGTCTGATTGACAAGAAAATCCCTTTGGCATAATGTTGTAATCAATTCCATACTCAGGAGGCTAATATAAGATGAATAAAGCAGCTGTCTATCACCGCGCGGATCGCTCTATGGCGTACGCGATCTCAAAGGATCAAATACAAATCAGATTAAAAACCGCAAAAAATGACGTCCATCAGGTAAAGCTGTTACATGGTGATCCATACAACTGGTCGAATCACAAATGGAACCACGAAGAAATCGAAATGATACTTAAAGGCTCTGACGAACTGCACGATTACTGGGAAATTAACCTCGAGCCTCCCTTCCACCGACTGCGTTACGGATTTGTGCTTTCTAATAAGAAGAAAAATGTTTTTTATGGCGAAAAGAACTTTCATCAGACCCCTCCTGAAGACATTGGAGAATATTTCTGTATGCCTTATATGAATCAGGCAGATCAGTTCCAGTCACCTGAATGGGTTCATAACACGGTATGGTATCAGATTTTCCCTGAACGATTTGCAAATGGAGACCCCTCTATTAATCCGCCCGCTACCATCCCCTGGGCCAGCGAGGATCCAAAAAGAGACTCATTCTTTGGTGGTGACCTTCAGGGCGTTATTGATCATCTGGACTACCTTGCAGAACTGGGTATCACAGGCATTTATTTCACTCCGCTTTTCGAGGCTTCATCAAACCATAAATATGATACAATCGACTACTTTGAAATCGATCAGTATTTTGGTGATAAAGACAAACTGAAGGAACTTATAAAAGAATGTAAAAAGCGCGACATTAAAGTGATGCTGGATGCTGTGTTTAACCACAGCGGGTTCTTCTTCCCTCCGTTTCAGGATGTGCTTGAAAAAGGAGAAAACTCAAGATATAAAGACTGGTTCCATATATGGGACTTCCCGGTTCAGACAACGCCTGAACCGAATTACGATACCTTTGCTTTTACATATATGATGCCTAAGTTAAATACAGAACATCCCGAAGTAAAAAACTACCTGCTTGAAGCAGCACGATACTGGGCACGGGAATTTGAAATCGACGGCTGGCGTCTGGATGTTGCGAATGAAGTGGACCAGGCATTCTGGCGGGAGTTCAGAGCAGAAATTAAAAAGATCAACCCTGACCTTTATATTCTGGGAGAGGTATGGCACGATTCAATTCCATGGCTGCAAGGCGACCAGTTTGACGCTGTCATGAATTATCCTTTCACAACAAATGCCCTTCAGTTAATTGCCAAACGTTCGATTTCTGTTTCTTCATTTATTGAAAATATGACAAAGGTTCAATATATGTATCCTTCACCGGTCAATCGGGCTGCTTTTAACCTGATTGGCAGTCACGACACATCAAGAATCCTGACAGAGTGTGAAGGTGATGATCAGCGCGTGAAGCAGATTCTGACCCTTTTATTAACTTATTACGGAACTCCTTGTATTTATTACGGTGATGAAGTCGGTCTGTCAGGTGGAATGGATCCGGGCTGCAGAAAGTGTATGGAATGGGATAAAGCTCAGCAGAATCAGGACCTGCTCAGCTATATAAAGCAATTGATTGCGCTTCGTAAAAACGAGCCGCTGCTTGCAAATGACGGAGACCTTTCATTCTATGATGTCAGCGAGCATACACTTGTTATGAAAAGAGAGAATCATGATTCAGCTATCTTTATCCTTATAAACCTGTCTGATCAGAAAGATACGCTTAAAGTACCTTATCCATTAAATAAACGAAAAAGCATTGACTTAATGACCGGAGAAGCGCATAAATGGAAAAAGGGAAAATTTAAATTAAAACCACAGGAAATCAAAATGGTTAAAGTTTATTAATCAAAGACTGGGGCTCACCTGCCCCAGTCTTTGATTGTGTAAGGAAACAGCCGGAAAGAAGGTTCAAAGTTGAAAAGCTCTACTAAGAAATTAACGTTGTTTGCATTGACCTGGCCAATTTTTATTGAAATTTCACTTCACATGTTAATGGGGAATGCCGACACACTGATGCTCAGCCAGTATTCAGATGACAGTGTGGCAGCAGTCGGCATATCCAATCAGATTCTTGCATTGATCATTGTCATGTTTGGATTTGTCGCAACAGGTACTTCTATTTTAGTCGCACAGTATCTGGGTGCCGGAAAACAAAAGAGCGCTGCTGAAATTGCAGTCGTCTCAGTTGCAGCAAACCTGGTATTCAGTCTCATATTGAGTATTCTCCTGTTTATATTTGATGACAGGATTCTGTTATTAATGGATTTACCTCCTGAGCTATTGCCCGAGGCAACTATTTATCTGCAGATCGTCGGGGGACTTTCATTTATACAGGCGGTCATTATGACACTCGGTGCTGTGCTCAGAAGCTACAGCTTCACTAAAGACGCAATGTTTGTAACGCTTGGCATGAACATTGTAAACGTGATCGGAAATTACATTGTGATCTTCGGGGCTTTTGGATTCCCGGTGCTTGGCGTTGAAGGGGTTGCCTATTCCACGGCAATCAGCAGGTTTTTAGGGCTTATTGTTTTATTTATTCTTTTAATTAAACGGATTGAAGGGGGATTACCCTTCTTCTCACTATTTAAGCTTCCCTTCTCTCACCTGAAGAATCTGCTGAAAATCGGCATTCCTTCAGCAGGAGAACAGCTGTCTTATAATGCTTCGCAGCTGGTGATTACAGCTTTTATTGCCTCCCTTGGTACAGAAGCAATTACGACAAGGGTGTATACACTCAATATCATGATGTTTATCTTTCTCTTTGCCATTTCCATTGGTCAGGGAAGTCAGATTCTGATCGGTCATATGGTTGGCGCTGGAAAAATAAATGAAGCTTATAAACGCGGAATCAAGAGTCTGAAAATCGCCATCTATATTTCCTTTGGGATGGCTGTATTGTTTTCAATCTTTTCAGAAACACTGCTCGGCATTTTCACTGCTAATGAAGACATTCTGTTTTTAGGATCTGTATTAATCTATCTGACAATTATTCTCGAGCCAGGCAGAAGCTTTAATCTCGTCATGATCAATTCACTCAGGGCAGCAGGTGACGTAAAATTCCCTGTCTATATCGGCATTCTCTCTATGTGGGGTGTAGCGGTATTGTTCGCTTACCTGTTAGGTATCGTTTTTGGACTTGGTCTGATCGGGATCTGGATTGCTTTTATTTTAGATGAATGGCTCAGAGGTATTTTAATGTTAAGAAGATGGCGCTCAAAAATATGGGTACAAAAAAAGTTTGCTCAGGTCTAAAACGCTTTCATTGAAGCTCTCACTCAGGTGAGAGCTTTTTTCATGTAATAAAACCTGACATGAAAATAATTTTTTTCGAAAAAACACTTGCAATTGTTTAATTTTCTGAATATTATTATAAACATAATAACTTTCATGTCATAAAACCTAACACGTATTCCATGTAAGGTGACCTGACATTGAACTCAAGGAGGATAAAAATGAAAAAGATTGAAGCAATTGTTCGTCCAGAGGTCTTTCAGGAATTGCGTGAGAAGCTGGTTCATCTCGGAATTAACGGATTGACCGTTTTCGAGGCTGCAGGCTGTGGTAACCAAAAAGGAAAAAAAGGTGCGTTCAGAGGTACATCCTATGAACTTCCACTGGTCTCGCGTATCAAAGTGGAAATGGTGACCGAAGAACACCGGACAGATGAAATTGTTGATGCCATTATCGAGGCCTGCGCTACCGGGGAGGTTGGAGACGGCAAAATCTTTATCTCTCCTATTGAAGAGATTATCAGAATCAGAAGTGGTGAACGCGGCAGACAGGCTGTTCTTTAAAAACTTTGGAGGTGTTTGAATCATGAAAAAGAAAATCTTATCAGTTACAGCACTTGGAAGTCTTGTGACAACAAGTGCATATGCAGCACCAGTTACAGCAGAAAGTGTTCAATTTTCATTAGATACGATGTGGGTCATGATTGCAGCAATCTTAGTATTCTTTATGCACGCAGGGTTTGCAATGGTTGAATCAGGTTTTACACGCGCTAAAAACACACTCAATATTTTACTTAAAAATATCCTGACCATTTCAATCGGATCAGTCTTGTATTTTCTGGTCGGTTACGGAATTATGTTCGGAAGCTCTAATGGATTCTTCGGTACGACAGGCTTTGCATTATCAGGGGTAGAAGACGTTGGTTTCTTCTTATTCCAGGCTGTATTTGCTGCTACATGTGCAACGATTATTTCAGGTGCGGTAGCAGAACGAATGAAATTAAGCAGCTACTTAATTTTGACTGTGCTGATGACTGGCGCAATCTATCCGGTAGTCGGACACTGGGTATGGGGCGGCGGCTGGATCTCCGAGCTTGGATTTGTTGATTTTGCGGGTTCAACGGTTGTTCACCTGACTGGGGCAGTAGGTGCTTTCGCAGCAGTTGCATTCCTTGGAGCACGTATTGGAAAATATGAAGGCAAAAAGGTAAATGCGATTCCGGGACACAATATCCCAATCGGTGCACTTGGTGTATTCATTCTGTGGTTCGGCTGGTTCGGTTTTAACGGAGGAAGTTCTTTAGCAGCTGATCCGACACTTGTACCTGTAGTTATTTCAACAACACTACTATCAGCATCAGGCGGTGTCATCGCTTCTGCACTTTATACGAAAATCAGATTCAAGCAGATTGACCCTTCTATTACACTAAACGGCGCACTTGGTGGGCTTGTCGGGATCACTGCAGGTACAGCAAACGTTTCTCTGATTGGTGCAGTGATTATTGGTCTTGTAGCTGGTGTGATTCTTGTAGAAGGTATCCGCTTTATTGATGTTGCACTGAAGAAGGATGATCCTGTAGGTGCAATCGCAGTCCACGGTATCTGCGGTATCTGGGGTACACTTGCAGTCGGTCTTTTTGATACAGCGAATGGATTATTCTACGGCGGTGGTGCAGCGCTGCTTGGTGTTCAGGCAATCGGCGTCGGTGCAGTTATCTTATGGACGGGTCTTGCAGTAAGCGCAGTTGTCTTCGCTTTGAAATCTCTTGGCGGCATTCGCGTATCACGTGAAGAGGAAATTGCAGGACTTGACTACTCAGAACACGGTTCAAATGCTTATGAATTAAAAGAATCGCTTGTTTCTTCAACTTCTACTGGTAACGCAGCACTTTCAGGCAGCCTGGTAGAACGTCTTGATGAACTTGGAAAAGCAGGTAAAAAGAAAAAGGTTTTAAAAGAAAGCGTATAGGGGTTTCATAGAAAAAGAGCATCCGCTTCATTGGCGGATGCTCTTTTTATTGATAGGATGATAGCAATTTATCTTTCTCACTGACTGGCACATAATTTTTCTCTGAAAATACGTTATAATTATTCTTTCTGACCTGATCAAGAATTGCCCGATACAGGATCGCAGCCCCTTTTACAGGTACTCTGCTCGCAGGTGGATACAGGTGAATGGTAGCCATCGCTTCATCATAATAGCCTTCAGCCATCACCGCCATCTCTTCCCACGTATTGATAAACGCTTCGCCACCCTGCTTTTCAAAAAGCAGAGATTGATCATAGCCATGACGTGTCATGACTTCAGCCGGTAAGTAAACGCGCTTCCGCTCAAGATCCTCTCCAACGTCACGCAGAATATTTGTAATCTGCATCGCATACCCAAGCTTCACAGCACTGTCTCTGAGTGCTTTTTCATTCTCCGGCGCAAGTACCGGCAGCAGCATCAGACCAACTGTACTTGCTACGTGATAGGAATAGTCCAATACATCATCTGTTGTATGGTAAGTTCTGTGGGCCAGATCCATTTTCTGACCCTTTACCATATCCTTAAATGCCTGCACATTCATATCGTAGCGCTTGAATACATCAGCCAGCGCAATCCAGCAGGCACCTTCCAATTTGTCCCCTGATAAAAAACGATCAAATTCTTCTTCAAATGCTGCAAGCTCTGCTTCAGGGATATCGCTCTCATCAACAATATCATCTACTGTCCTGCAAAAGTTATAAATCGCCCACACTGCTTTTCTTTCTTTTGCGGGGAGCATTGAAAAGGCACGATAAAACGTTTTTGAATGGAGTTTAATAACTTTTTCACATTCCTTATAGGCTTTTGCCAGTTCCATCTGCTGATCTCTCCCTTCTATTAAACTTTCTGGCCATTCCATCAGCTAATAGTTTAGCCCCCTGCATCACAATCGGCACACCACCACCCGGGTGAGTGGAAGCCCCCGTCGCAAATACATTCGCAAGATCCGGGTACGGCTGGAACTGCGGTCTGAATGGTCCCGACTGGAAGAGTGCCGGCGCAATGCCAAAGCTGCCACCAGCATACAACCCTTCCTTCCTCGCTTCTTCAGGTGTTCTGATATCAAGCCATTCAATCCGCTCTTTTAAAGATTCAAAACCCGAGCGCTGCATAGAATCAAGGATTTTTTCAGATAAAGCGTCTTTGACACGCTGCCAATCTCCCTCAATTTCTGAAGGAACCGGCACAAGCACATATACTACACTTTTCCCTTCCGGAGCCAGACTATCATCAGTAACAGAAGGGTTAAACACATAATACGAAGGATCTTCAGGTATTCTTTGTTCTTTAAAAATCTGATTCATATTTTTCTCGAAGTTATCACTCATGTAAAACTGATGCATTTTTTTATCCTGATAGATTCCATCCACTCCCATATACAATAGAAGACATCCGGAAGAAGGCTGGTATTGCCTCCCCTGCTTGTTTACCAGTTGTTCAGCGATCGGAAAGTCCCCATTTAATACGACTGCATCTGATGGTTCATACTTACTATTATACAGGACACCGTCAGCTCTACCAGAATTGACTGAAATTTTCTCAACATTCGCACCCTTAACGATTCGTATACCTGCCTTGATCATATTATGTTCAAGCACTTCTGCAAGTCTGGCATAGCCTCCCTTCAGGTAGTGAATACCATGCTCATGTTCACTGTAGGACACCAGTGAATAAATAGCCGGTGTCTGGAATGGGTTGCCGCCAATGTAAAGTGTCTGCAGAGCGTATGCTGTCTTCAGACGGTCATCAGTAAAATAAGACTGAAGCTGCTTTGATACTGATCGGAATGCTTTTAACTTACGCAGTGAATTAATTGTGGAAGGCTGAAGTGCATCCCAGCGCTTTAAAAAAGACTGTTCAAGAAATTTCGGCTTGCCTTCATTAAACCTCATTTCCATATCTCTCATAAATCGCAGATAACCTTCTTCTTCACCAGGAAAAATACGATTGATTTCAGCGATCTGGTCTTCTTTATCTCTGTATTTTGTATAGGTTGTACCATCTGAGAAATGCAGATCGTAAAGCGGATCACATGCGATCAGTTCATAATCCTCTTTCGGGACGCCTGCTTCTTCAAGGAGCGACTGAAGCATTTCAGGTAAAAGAACGATTGTTGGTCCCTTATCAATTTTATATTCACCATGTGTGTGATAAGCAAGCCGGCCGCCAAGCTTTTCCTCTTTTTCAAAAAGCGTGACGTCAAACCCTTTTCTTTTCAGAAGCAGCGCAGACATCATACCGCCTACTCCTCCACCAATAATTGAAACTCTCAACCCGCCTCACCACTTTCATTTCTGACGTGATTTCTTTTCTCATTCATTAGAAGGTTTGACGTAATGCGCGCAGATTCCAGAATCGTCGGGAGTCCGCTTCCGGGATGAGTGCCTCCCCCGACAAGCCAGGTATGTTCAAGCTCTTCAAACTTATTATGAGGGCGTAGCGCCATCATTTGTGTCAGCTGATGTCCCATACTGAATGTCGCGCCCTTAAAAACATTGAAGTCCATCTCCCAGTGTTTAGGACTGATAATGCGTTCAGCTTCTATATGATCACGCAGGTTTTTAAATTCAGTCTTCGCTTCTATTGAATCAAGCACAAGTTCTCTGAAAGTCTGCTCCTGCTTTTCCCAGTCAAGTCCGCTCAGGTTATTCGGAACAGGAGCCAGAATATATAAAGCAGACTTCCCGGCAGGCGCAAGCGTTGGATCCGTGACTGAAGCATTCTGAATATAAATGGATGGATCCTCAGACAATAGCTGAGTCTGCATGATCTCTTCTACATTCTTTTTGTAATCGTCAGCAAATGAGATTGTATGGTGCGGAAGGTCATAAACCTTATCTACACCAAGGTAAATCATAAAAGTGGAGCAGGAATATTTCTTTTTATTCAGCTGAGGTTCACTGAATTTTTTGAGGTGATTTCCTTTTACCAGATTCGTCATCACGTGAGAAACGTCACCATTAATGACCACTTCATCAGCTTCAACATGAACACCCGTTTCAAGTTCAAAACCAGTTACAATTTTTTGGCTGTCAATATGCAGCTGCTTCACACCGTTTCCAAGATGGATCTTCGCGCCAAGCTCTTCTGCTGCTTTTGCCATTGCTTTTGAAAGCTGATTGACGCCTCCCTTCGGATGAAAAATGCCATACTCGTGCTCCATAAATGACAGGATTGAAAATGCGCCAGGACATTCCCACGGCGACATACCGAGATATTTTGCCTGGAAAGTAAATCCAAGCTTCAGTTCTTCATGTTCAAAGTAGTTGCTTAATACATCATACAGACTCTTTCCAAGAGACAGCTGCGGCAGTGCCTTCAACACCCTGAGTGATAAGTAGTCTGTGTAACGATCCATTTTGTTTTGCAGAATCGGCCTCAGCGCATCCATTTTCTTTCGGGTATCATCCATGAATCGGTCATATCCGGATTCGTCTCCCGGAAAATACTTCTTTATCTGCGCCTTCATTTTTTCAGGATCTCTATACATTTTCACTTTTTTATCTTTAAACACCAATTCATACATCATTGGCAGTTCAATCAGATCCACATAATCATGCAGGTTCTTACCCGTCTCCTGAAAAATTTCTTCTGCAATTTCAGGCATACTCAAAAAGGTTGGTCCCACATCAAATGTATAACCGTTCATTGTAAAAGAACTGTTTCTCCCTCCGACAAACGGATGTTTTTCATATACGTTTACTTTATATCCCTTTGAAGCTAACAGCATTGCAGCTGCAAGCCCACCTGGTCCAGCCCCTATTATGGCAATTGAACGGGTCATAAAACAGCCTCCATCCTCAATCGTTTACATTGTACATTGATTGTTCAAATATTATACAGATAGTTGATGTTTATAGTATACACAGGTGTCGGTTTGAAAACAATTTTGAATATGGCGCTTCAAATATACAGAAAAAAGCCGCTGTATAAGCGACTTTTAACCAAGGAAACTGAAGCCGACCGGCAGACTGAACCCAAGGTAAAGTGTGCCCAGCAGCGCAATGACCAATAATATCCACATAACGTTTACTGACTTCTGTTTTTTCGTGCGGACAAGGATCATTTCCATAAATCCGATCACGAGAATTCCAAGCAGAAATTTCACGCCATACAGCGCAGCATCATTTGCTGAGAACTGGAAAAATAACCAGCCGCCAGTGAAGATGATGAGCACATACATCAGGCGCAGAATCATATGTACAATCTTAGCACCTTTCGCGTTAGCTCCCTTCATCAGCGCAAGCGCAATAAAGAAAAGAACAATGCCAAGTACCCATGTTGTAATGTGTAAGTGTGTGTTGTCTAACATTCCCTAACCTCCCTGAAACTAAATACCGAACTATCTATATGCTACCATATTCCCTGATTGCGGTCGCTGAAAACATTGTCGGAGTAATGAATTTTCTCCTGGATAGCACTTGAAACCGCTTATGATCTCCGCTACAGGCGGACGCTTTCCGCGGCCGGGCGGTGAGCCCCTCCGGCTTCGCCGTATGGTCTCACCTGTCCCTTTCCGCCGCAGGAGTCGCCGCCTTTCGCTTCGATCAACACTTTGTCTGCCTCTTTGCATTTCCATGACTTAATTTATAAAACTACATAAACAAATATATAATCTATTCCATTAAAAAACGCACATTAAGAACATATGGTACTGCTCTTAACGTACGTTAAAATTAATTGAATACTCATTTGTTGCTAATTTTATTTATTCACCAATCTCATTCGTCAGTGTGCCGATTCCCTGGACGGAGACTTTGATCTGGTCACCTTTTTTAAGGAACTTAGGCGGATTGAAGCCTTTGCCTACTCCGGCTGGTGTGCCGGTTGCGATCACATCTCCCGGCTCAAGTGTCATTCCTTTTGACAGTGTGGAGATAATCTCTTCAATTGAAAAGATCATATCTGATGTGTTTCCGTCCTGTCTGATTTCATCGTTTACTTTTGTGACGATGCTCAGCTTGTGAGGATGTGGAATTTCATCTTTTGATACAAGGAATGGACCCATTGGACACGTTTCATCCAGGCTTTTTCCAAGGAAAAACTGTTTATGTCTGCTTTGCAGGTCTCTTGCTGTAATGTCATTGACGATTGTATAGCCGAAGACATAATCAATTGCCTGTTTTTCAGGAATATTCTTTCCTCTTTTACCAATCACGATTGCCAGTTCACCTTCATAATCAAGCTGATCTGTCAACTCTTCATAAGATGGCACTAACGCGTTATCCCCTGTAATCGAAGTAGAGGCTTTTGTAAAGACAACCAGTTCTTCAGGGAGATCTTTTTCGGATCCCATTTCAAGGACGTGATCACGGTAGTTTTTGCCGATGCACATTACATTTTTAGGAGTACGTGGTACTGGTGCTTCCCAGACGAGATCTTCAAATTTCACTTTATATCGTGAAACGTGATCACTTTCTTCAGCTGCACGAATACATTTTCTGACTGTCTCCTGTAATTCCATTCCGCTTTGAATACCTTCAAGCAGTGTTGCAGGTACGTTTTCATTTGGAATCAGCTCTTTATGAATTCTGACGATATTCCATGCTGCTTCCTCTCGCTTTACTTTTACACCGTAAAGTAGTTTGTCTTCAAAACGGAAAGATAGAAATTTCATTGAATGTACACTCCTTAAAATCTGAATTGTCCTTCTATTATACATTTTTTCTTCTATTCTTACAGTTTTATTTTCTGGAATACGACAGTTTTCTCCATAATTTCTCGACAGGCCCCTGATTAAATTTAGATAACCAGATTTCTGCGAAGATCACCTGCATAACAAATATCCCGAGCGCGATCAGTGTACCGGTCATCAGTGTGACTTCACCGTACAGACCAAATCCGTAATTATAGAAGATCAGCGTTCCGATAACAGATTGGGTCAGATAAGTTGTCAGCGCCATACGCCCTGTTTTCGCCAAAGGCTGAAGCAGCTTCACTGATAC
Source organism: Jeotgalibacillus haloalkalitolerans (assembly GCF_034427455.1). Lineage (NCBI taxonomy): Bacteria > Bacillati > Bacillota > Bacilli > Caryophanales > Caryophanaceae > Jeotgalibacillus > Jeotgalibacillus haloalkalitolerans. The sequence continues at coordinate 178,254 of NZ_JAXQNN010000004.1, forward strand.
TGCTGCTGTCATAATGAGTAACAGCAGTGTCATATACCCCATCCCTACAAGCGGTCCGCCAACGTAATCCTGCATAAAGACATAAGCCAGGTTCTGTTCTCCCCAGTAAGGAGCAGTTTTTAATGCAATGCCGATTCCTAAAAATACCACCGTTAACATACCAAGCAGTTTCTTCTTTTCAGCTGCCCGCTGGAATAATTTCAACTTGGCTGCACCTGCTCCGATCATCATCAAAGGTAAAATGACGATGATGATTGAAACAAATCCCTCAGGACTGTTTGCATATTCCCAGTCATCGAGACGCTGACCGAAAATCTGTGTAAATGTTCCGTTACCGTAGTTTGCCACTGAGGATTCAATATCCTGTACTGAACTGAAATAAGTAACAGTCATCGGGTCCACCATGGAAGCGAAAAACATGATCCCTGTCAGGAGCCCTTGTGGCAATAAATAAACAGTAAACCCAAGAATCAACAGCATTTTTCCGCTCAGCTTCAGCATCCAGATCAGAATAAACCCGGTAACAGCGTACGTAATCAGAATATCCCCTGACCACACTAAAAACGCATGTATCATGCCAATGCCCAGCAGAATGATTAATCTCCTGACAGCAAAAGAAGTAAAGACCGTACCCTTTTCTGATGCCCTCATAAATTGTATCGCCAGACCCGCTCCGAACATCATTGCAAAGATCGGGTAAAAGCTCGCCTGAACAAATACATCGATCCACCAGTAAACCGGCCTGTTAATAGAATCCCCCCACCATGCATACGGATCATAATAGTAAAAAGGTGAGTGAAATGAAATCATATTGACAATAAATATTCCAAGCAGAGAAAAACCTCTGATCACATCGAGGTTCTGCATTCTCTGCTGTGAACCGATTGGCTGTAAACTCAAAACATATCCCTCCGGCTGACCAGTCTATGCAGGTCAGTTCTCTTCTACTTTAATCGTTAAATCAGCGTTGAAAAAGTATAAATAAACTTCATCAATTTTTCTGTTCAGGCTTTTTTCAAGTGCCTGGCGGTAAAGTGAAAGCTGAAGTCTGTAACGCTCCGCCAGCTTCGCGTTGACATCAGGGTCTGCGCGGTCTACATAATCCGTTTTGTAATCAAGCAGCACAAGCCCCTGATCATCTTCAAACAGACAGTCTGCAATCCCCTGTATTAAGACCGGATCATCTACATTCAGTTGAATACCAGCTTCAGCCGGGGCAGCTGCATACGTAAACGGCACTTCACGTCTCACCTGATTTGCATTGATCATCCGTCTGCCAAGCGGTGACTGGAAAAATGACGCAACATGATTCAATCTGACCGTTTCCGCCTGTTCTTCAGTCAGAATTTCACGCACCACAAGACTGGCAACTAACGATTCAATCTCTTCCCGCTCAGGGGTGTGCTGCAGCGGCACCTGCTGCATAACGGTATGCATAACTGTACCTTTTTCTGCAGCCGTCATTTTCTCCTGCTGAAGAAAAGCAGGACGCCCATATAATTTCTTAGAAGGCTTGACGATTGAATCTGCGCCGGTTTCATCCAGCGTTTCGTGCTGGCGTTTAATAGAAGAAACAGACTGCTTTGATTTAACCATTGCGGCTTCCTCGTATGGGTAGTGCCATTTCAGGCGATGCTGTATATCTTCATGATGCTCACTTTGCCCCGGAACCGGCTCATGATTTCTCACATGTGTAAGCCATTCTGCCGCGGACTCCTCTTTTTTCTGTTCCTCAGTGAAAAGCTGCTTATGGTGCTGATGCATTTCCCATACTGACGGATCTTCAATCAGACCTGACTGGACAGAGTGAATCGCATGCGGGTGTCGCGCCAGTGCCGGACCGATCCAGTCGGCATAGGACCTGGCCCCTTTTCTCGTAAAGTCAGGCAGCAGCCATGATTTGTACGAGCCTGCCAGCGACCATTTTTCCTTTAATTTCTCTGCATCCGGCACTGTGGCAATCAGAATCAGCTCTTCTTTCGCCCGTGTCATCGCTACATAAAGCACACGCATTTCTTCAGCAAGGTTCTCCAGACGCTTTTTTTCTTTAAAAGCCATCTGCGGAAGCGTCGTGCTGCTGATCCTGTTTTCGATATCAACATATGATAATGCCAGGCCGAAATCTTTATCGAGCAGGTAACTGCCTCTCAGATCCATCTCATTGAACTGTCTGGCCATTCCCGAAATAAACACCACCGGGAACTCAAGCCCTTTACTTTTATGGATCGTCATCAGACGCACGACATCTTCCTGTTCACTCAGCGCTCTGGCAGCACCAAGGTCATCTCCTCTTTCCCGCATCCGCTCTACGAATCTTAAAAATCTGAACAGTCCGCGGAAAGAAGTGGATTCATATTGTCTCGACCGGTCATACAGTGCACGCAGGTTCGCCTGCCGCTGCTTGCCGCCGGGGAGCCCGCCGACAAAGTCATAAAACTGCGTATCTCTGAACAGCTGCCACACAAGCTCAGATACTGCGCCGGTTCTTGCAAGAGCCCGCCAGTTTCTGAGAGAAATTAAAAACCATGAACATTTTTCCTTCAGTTCAGTATCTTCATCACCTGAAGACATATAAGCCTGTAGTGCATTCCAGAAAGAACCTTTTGGGTCCGCTTTTCGGATCTTTGCGAGTTCCTCTTCTGTACATCTGACAATCGGTGATCTGAGAACTGAGGCAAGCGGAATATCCTGAATCGGATTATCAATCACTTTCAGCAGTGACACCATTATCGCGACTTCTGTTGCATCAAAATAGCCGGTTGACAGATCTGCATAAAGCGGGATCCCGGCCTGTCTGAATTCATCCATCATATCCGGCGTCCAGGTCATTGATCTCGTCAAGATCACAATATCTCTGTACTCAAGCGGACGGTAAAGCTTCTTTTTCACATCATAGATCTGTCTGCCGCCATCAATCATACTGCGGATTTCCTTGATCATATAACGGGCTTCAAGCGTTGAACGTTCAAGCTCCCGTTCATCCATCACTTCTTCAGGCATCTCTTCCTGAGGTGCATCTTCATCAGCCTGGTCAATGACTGCGAATCTGACAGGCACAGTCAGATCTGTCGGGTAAGGTGCACCCGGAATCAGTTCTGCATCCTTGTCATAATCAATCTCCCCGACCATTTCACCCATAATCTGACGGAAAATAAAGTTGACTCCGTCAAGCACCTCCGGACGGCTTCTGAAGTTTTTAGCGAGATCGATTTTCTGACCGCTTCCAGCCTGCTGGAATGTCCGGTATTTACCTAAAAACAGATTCGGTTCAGCGAGTCTGAACCGGTAAATTGACTGCTTCACATCCCCTACCATAAAGAGGTTACCGTCTTTTTCACCGCCTGATTTTACAAGCTGCAAAATCGTTTCCTGAACCATATTGGTATCCTGATACTCATCCACCAGCACCTCTTTGAACTGGTTCCTGTAATGGTAGGCTGCCTGGGATGGTTCCCCCGTATCAGGATCACGCAGGATCTCAAGGCAAAAATGCTCAAGGTCATTAAAGTCTACAAGTCCACGCTCTTCTTTGGCAGCTTTAAATGCTTTTTCAAATGTTCTGACGAGTTCAACCAGTGTTGAAAGCCTGCCGGTCATCTGATTCATATCTTCAAGCAGCTGTTCAGGACTTCTGACAAAAAAGCCATCTTTTAAATCATTGATCATTTTCTTCGCCTGATCACGCCATTTTTTCGCCTGCTCCACAAGCTCCTCATCAAAGTCGTCACCCTTACACGGCTTCAGCCTTCCCATCGAAAAGGAGGAAACGGCTGCTTCTGCTTCTTTCCATCCCGCGGCATGACGGACTTCATTCAACTGTCTGAGATCATCTTCAAAGTTGACTGCTCTCGGATAAGGGCCTCCGGGCTTCCGTGCTGTATCCAACGCTAAGTTAATCAGCTCAATGGCTCCTTCAGCCTCCAGCTGCACGTGAAACAGCACATAGTTCGCAAGCGGATGATCATCAATCTGAACATGTTCTGTCTCATGTAACGAGACAATCCCATCAAGCCAGGTGTCCGGATCAGCATGCGAACGCGAAAAGGTATGAAGCTTTCTGATCATCTGATGAAGCGCATCATCGCTCCGGTCATTCGTCACCGCTTCCACTAATTCAATAAATGCATGATTGTCCGGAATCCCATATTCGTGCTCAAGAATTTCTTCCACCACTTCATCCTTTAAAAGCTCGGCTTCCGTATCATCCGCAATTCTGAATCCGGGATCTATATCAATCAGGTAGTAGTATTTTCTGATGACTTCAAGACAGAAGGAGTGAAGCGTTGAAATGGACGCTTTATTAATCAGTGTCAGCTGCTTTCTCAAATGCCTCGATTCAGGATCAGCAGCGAGTGCTTTTTCAAGCGCTTCGCCGACGCGGTGCTTCATTTCAGCAGCGGATGCATTGGTAAAAGTTACGACTAGCAGTTCATCTATATCTGTCGGCTGATCGGTATCAAGTACTTTTTGAATTAACCGCTCGACAAGTACGGCTGTTTTTCCTGAGCCGGCAGCGGCAGCGACAAGAATATCACTGCCCTTTTCAAAAATGGCACGCCACTGTGCATCAGTCCATGTTACATGTTCAGGTTTGACTGGAATCATTGAATGTCTCCTCCTTCCCGGATTAAATCTTCTGCTTTTTTGGTTCTAAGTGAACGGTATTTGTTCTGTTCAAGCGCCGGGTCAAACTGACAGACTGAACGATATGAACAGAATTGACATGGTGTTCTCTTTTTATATTCATAAGGGTCAATCGATACATCCCCCGCTTTGATTCTGTCACCGGCTGAGCGGAACATCGATCGCGTATGGGCTCTCATGTGATCAAACTGATCTCTGCTTGCCGTTTTTGAGTTCGAACGGAGCGTCCCATCTTTTTTCAATCCGGCAGATATAATCGAAGAGTTTCCTTCTTCAAGCGTCATATCCATCAGCCTGACGACTTCTTCATCTCCAAGGACGAGCCCCTTCATTTTGTACTTTTTCAGCATCTCTTCCTGCATTTCATCTGAACTCATTGGCTTTTTCGTCTTAACCACCGGGTTGTGCAGATGGAAATAAAGCACACCTGCAGGTTCGGCTTCAGTGTGAACAAGCTTTGGTGAATTTGTCATTGCTACATCCAGATACGTCATCATCTGCAGCGAGAGTCCATAATACATTTCAGTAAAATCAAGATCTCTGACACTCGACTTATAATCTATGACTCTCAAATAGACTTTCCCGTCACTTCTCGCCTGATCCACACGGTCAATTCTGCCCTGCAGTGACATCGTGTCCCCGTCACTTAAAAGGATCTTATGTGGCGGCAGTTCCTGACCGGGTCCAAACCCAAGCTCCACTCTCAGCGGTTCAAAGTCTCCCGCTCTTGCATGTTCACTTAGAATATAGGAAGCCTGACGAATAACCGCCTGCAGCTTTTTCGCGATATAACGGTATTTATTTGAGCTGTTTAGAATATCATACTGAAGCTGCGGACCGATATGGCTGACTGCCTGATGAGCGAGTTCAGCGCATTGCCGCTGGGACAGACTCTTCCAGCTGATGCCTTTTTGCAGTAACTCTTCTGAAATCCATCTGAGCGCTGCATGGAACAGCTCTCCTATGTTTGGCGCATCCAGCCTGAAGATACTCCGTTCATGAAGCCTCAGCCCGTGGCTTGAAAAGTGCTGGAATGCACAGCTGTTCATCCGCTCGATCCTGGACACACTCGCCATCATGGAGCTTCCATACAGGCTCTCTGCTGTGTCCCTCGAGAGTGGGTTTGCCACATTTTCATAAAACAAGCCGGATAAAATACGTTTGCTCTCCTGCTTCCAGAACGGATCTGTGACATAAAAGTTATAAACATCCCGCCAGATGTCTTCAACAGGGTAATCTTTTCTCAGCTGCTGAAGCTGTGACGTCATAAAGGATGCTGTCGGAAGCGGATGACAGATATAATCAAGCTGCTGATCACCCGGAACTTCCACAGGATCATTCACCGCAAGCATTAACCGGTGTTCAGGTAAAATGCCTGTGACCTTTTTAATATAAGGTGACACAATCAGCGATTTCCCTTCTTCATCTGCTAGCGGATAGGAAATATAGAGCTTTTCTGATGGGGATGTAAACGCACGGTAGGCAACAAAATCCTCATCCTGCAGCTTCTCTCTGGTGCCCGGTGCAAGCTGCATACCTGCCCGTTCCATAAAGATCCGGTCATCTTCAGCTAAAATGCCATCATCCTGCATTCTCGCAGGCATCACACCGTCATTTACACCAAGTACAAATGATGCGCAGACGGCCGGCAGCCTGGAAAGTTCCAGGTCAGCAATAATCACCTGGTCGATCGAAGGCGGAACAAGGGAAAACTCCAGTGTTTCCATACCGGAGTCCAGAATGTCACTGAATTCCTGAAGCGGCATTTTGTCTTCGCCTGTAATTTCAACGAACTGATCAAGCAGTTCCACGACTGCATCCCACGCCTGATCATGTTCTCTTGCAGACTCCACATCCCCTTTTTCTTCAGCCGTTGCTGACATCTGTTCAAGCTTCAGCGGGACTTCAAGCTCTTCAAGCAGAACAAATACAGCCTCACAATAATCGTGTACAGTTCCTGATTTTTTCAGGCGCTGTTCAAACCGGTCAATCGGCGCTGTGATCATATTACGTGCTGCATTCAGATCATCCTGAATCATCTTCTCTTCATCGTTTTGCGGCACTCTTACAAAATCGAGTCCTCTGAACTGCTTGTAATAAAACTCACTCTTCCATCGGTCACCGTGAATCCCCTGTGCCAGAACATAGTTTTCAAGTCTGTCCATCTGCCCGCGCAGCAGTTCATGATCGGCTTCTACAGGGAAAAGAAGCTCTGTCTTTACCGCCCTGAAGACTGCTTCATAGCGCCAATGCTTCGTAACAGTCTCAAGCGCTGAACGGATAAACTCAATCAGCGGATGATTAAGCATCGTTCTTTTTTTATCTATAAAGTAAGGAATCTCATAATCTTTGAAAACCGGTTCAATGATTTCATGATAAGCATCGCCATTACGGGTTAGTACCGCGATATCTTTATAACGGTAGCCTTCATTCCGCGCAAGCTTCCTGACTTCACGTGCGACAGCTTCTGTTTCCGCTCTTCTGTTCGTTGCTTCAATGAGGGTCATATCCGTCTGACCCTCATACACTGATCCGAACTTTTCAAATGACTGTTCTAGATGGGCCAGCCCTTTCCCTTTGTACTTTGCGTTTCCCCCCAGCTGAATGACTTCAGCTTTTTCCCCTGCGTTAACCGCAATCTCCTTTAAACGGTTGACTGTATCCGTTGTCTGTCTGAATAAAAGCGGATCAGGCGAGTGCAGGTCCGCTGTAACTGCTGCTGTCATTGATTTTGACTTCTCGAGCAGCTTTTCTATAACGAGATATTCCTGCGGTGTAAAGCTGTGAAACCCATCAAGGTAAATATCTGCCCGGCTGAGGAGATCAGAGTCTTTGATCTTTTCAGCAAGCAGTCGTAAATAATCCTCTGAATCTATGTATTTATCTTTTAACTGGTCATCAAATCCTGAATAAATCCGCTCAATATCCTTCAGCTTATCCAGCAGTGCTTTCGGTGCGATTTCACTGATTTCAGCTGTTTTTTCGAGCAGGTCCTCCGGCTGAATACAATATCGCCTGAACTCTGTCAGCATTTTTTCCACATGACCGACAAAGCCGTGTTTTCCCGCAGCACGTCCAAACATGACCATTTGATCCTTGTGCTCATTGATCAGTTTTCTAACGAGCATGCTTGCCCCTGTATGGTTAATATGTATGCGCGCGGCTCCACCTGTTTCCTGAAGAATTCTCCACGCAAGTCGGGTAAAACTCAGCACCTGCACCCTGACCATTCCACCTGTTTCAATTGCCAGACGGTATTCTGACTGGAAGGTCATCTGTTCAGGTACGATCAGAAGAATGGGATCTCCTGAGGGGTTTTCTTTGACCTTAGCGGTAATTTCACTCATCAGGCTGTCTGTTTTACCGGTTCCGGAACGTCCTGTTTTGATTATAAGCGGCATGGTTGTGCCTCCTTTATCATTTGCATATAGCTATTATCTTACAATTGGCTGTTAATGAAAAGTGATGGGGAAATGAAAACAGGCCGGACTTTGCATCTAAATGCAAGGTCCAGCCTGTTAACCGGTTCACTGCGCTTCAGGCGGACGCTTTCCTGGATGAGCCGTTTTGTGGCTCCATTAGACCTCCTCGCCTTCGACTGTGGGGGCTCAGCTTCCAACTAATCGTCCCGGAGTCGCCGCCTTACGCTTCGCTCACCTGAAATTTCTGTATCAATCCTGATTACTCATAAAATCTTATATCCAGTTCATTCAGCGGCCAGTATCTGAGGTTGACTTTGCCAACGACTGAGTCCTGGTCGATGAAGCCGAAGATGCGGCTGTCGAGGCTGTTCTCGCGGTTGTCACCGAGTACAAACAGCTGTCCTTCAGGTACTTCTGTTTCTCCTGTCAGTTCTTCAAGTGTAAAATCACCTGTTAACCGTTTGCCGTCTTCTCTGAATTCTTCAAGGTAAGGCTCTTCGTAATATTCGCCGTTAATATATAGCTGATCGTCTTCATAAGAGATTTCATCCCCCGGAAGTCCGATGACTCTTTTTACATAATCTTCTGATTCACTTGCATGAAAGACAATGACATCAAATCTGTCGAAGTCCCCGACTGTATAACCAATTTTATTAATGACCAGCTTGTTGCCATCCTGCAGTGTAGGCTGCATGGATACTCCTTCTACAACATAATTTGAAAAAAGGAAAATGCGGACCAGTAATACAATAACGACTCCTACTGCTAATGCTTTGAGCCATTCGAAGCTTTCTTTTTTCCACGATTCCATCTATTCTCCAACCTTTCATTCCCGGAAGACTTTCTATGACGCTCGTGCATCAATATGTCACGTTCCATTTTTTTGTTAATCACTTTTTCCACTCTTTTTCCTACCAGCCATAAGACAACGATCACACCCAGTACGATAGCTGTTTTAACCGGCTCCCTGATGAGAGAAACGATGTCTGCACCGATAAATGAAATCGTAGAAATCATGACAAGCTTTCCAGATATAACAGCCAGCATATACTGCATGATGCTGATCCGTGATAATCCGGCTACCACGTTGACAAGTGCAGATGGCGTAAAGGGAAAACACAGTAACAGAAACAATGGACCAAATCCATGGCGTTCCACCCAGGTCGTCAGTTTTCTAATCTGCTTCTGATTACTTAAAAAGTAAAACAGCCTCAGATGTCCAAAGCGTCTGAGCAGCCAAAAGACCATCAGCGCACCTACTGAAGCACCTGCCCATGAGAGCAGTATACCAAACAGAACACCATATGCATTTGCATTTGCCACTACAAAAGCGACGAGCGGCAGGAATGGCAGGAATGCTTCCAGTACTGGCAGTAAGAAACCGATCAGCGGTCCGAATGCCCGGTACTCTGCAATTAATTCACGAAGATTTTCAAGTGTAAACCATGCTTCTAGAGTTTCCAACGTCATTCAAACGCTCCTCTGATCATTAGACTGGCGGTTATTTTTTATCAGTATAGCATAATAGGAAAAATACCGCCTATTATGGCTATATTTTTCCCTTATTTTGTTTTGTACAAACTATGACAATTGAGAATTTAAAAAGCTGAGACAAATAATAGTCTCAGCTTTCGCTTAACCGGCTCACTGCGCTTCAGGGGGACGCTTTCCGGACGGTGGTTGCTGAGCCTCCTCGGCTTCGCCTGTGGGGTCTCAGCTTCCCACTAATCGTCCTGGAGTCGCCCCCTTCCGCTCCGTTCACCTGAAATTTCCTATACTACACTAGCAATTAATTTTGAAAACAATCTACTTTTGATTAAATATACTCATTCATCCACCCGGTCAGGTGGTTCAGTCTTTCGAGTCTGAGTTCTGGTTTTCCTGTTCTTGAAAGGTTGTGGTCTGATTCAGGGAATCTGACAAAACGTGTTTTCTTCTCTTTTCTTTTCAGCGCAATGTATAGCTGCTCTGCCTGTTCGATTGGGCAGCGGTAGTCGTTTTCGCTGTGCAGGATTAAGAGTGGTGTTTTAATCTGGTCAGCATAGGCAAGCGGTGAGTGCTTCCATAGTGTATCAATGTCACCAAGGTCTGCCTGGATCTGCCACTCACTGAAGTAGTAGCCTATGTCACTGACGCCGTAGAAGCTGATCCAGTTACTGATGCAGCGCTGTGTGACTGCTGCTTTGAAACGGTCTGTATGTCCTGTGATCCAGTTCGTCATAAATCCGCCGTAGCTTCCGCCTGTTACGCCGAGGCGGTCGCGGTCGATGAAGTCAAATTGCTCAAGCGCGCCATCCACTGCCGCCATCAGGTCACGATAATCCCCTCCGCCGTAATCGCCTCTGACTGCATTTACAAAGTCCTGACCATAGCCATGGCTTCCACGCGGATTTGTGTAAAGTACTGCATAACCCTGTGCTGCAAGCAGCTGCATTTCATGGAAAAACGTGTTGGCATACATCGCATGCGGACCACCGTGAATACTTAAAATCATCGGGACCTGTTCTCCATCTGTATACCCGGCCGGCTTCATAAACCAGCCGTGAACTGTATAACCGTCTGTACTTTCATAATAGACCGCTTCCGGTGCTACTACTTCAACTTCATCAAGCAGCTGCTGATTCACATGCGTTACCTGTTTTGCTTCCCCTGTTGGCACGTGAATGATATGCAGGTCCCCGGGATTTTCGGGTGTACTGATTGCAGCCGCAATCTTTTGTGAGTCACCATGTATATCAAATCCGTAAACGTGATGGTTTCCTTCGTAAGCAGGGTATACTGCTCCTTCTGTTGAAGCGTAATACAGATTGACATTCCCCTGATCTGTTATCACGAAGAACAGGCTGTTATTATCAGCCCAGACCGCTCCCTGTACGCTTGCGCCCTGCTGAATATCACCAATTGCATAATCTCCGACGGGAGCATCAATTCCTTCAGTCAGACATTCTGCAGTCCCTGAAGCCTCTTTCCATATCCAGAGCTCACTGTGCGTAGCATTTTCATAGGTTCTGCCTGAAGCAGTAAATGCAAGCTGATCGCCTTCCGGAGACCACGCAGCAAATCCTACGTAGCCTTCAGCCGTCTGAATATGCTTTTTGCTGTCATCTTCAAGATTGTACAGGTACAGCTCATTATTAAATGAAAAGTCTTTATCTTCTGCATCAGCATCCGTCGCAAAAGCAAGCTGCTTTCCGTCAGGTGACCAGTCAAACAACGCGTAACTGTCTTCCCCTTTTGTCAGCTGGCGGAGTTCTTCTGTCTTCAGATCAATAATGGCAAGCTGCTGCTTTTTATCGTCAAGCAGGCCCGCACCATCTGCTTTGTACTTCATTGAATCTGTTACAAACGGCTTCAGCTTTTTATCATCATCTACTTTTTTCTTCTCATCATTTAGTGCATCCTCAGGTTCAAGTGATACTGTAAAAGCGACCTTTCCGCTGCACGGTGACCAGACCGGGTTTCCTGCCCCGTTTTCCGTCTCCGTTACCTGCTTCGCTTCCCCTCCGCTGACAGATAAAACGTATAGCTGATTTTTACCGGAGCGGTTTGAGACGAATGCCACTTTCCTGCCGTCCGGCGACCATCTTGGGGAGGATACTCTCTTGTCTCCATATGTCCACTGGCTCAGCTCTTCGTTTTCCTGATCATATAAAAAGAGATTTGACGCATATGTATGTTCTTCATTGATATGTGTTTTAACAAATAAAATATGTTTGCCATCCGGCGACCATCTCGGGTCAGTTAATGATTCAATTTTATACAGATCTTCTGCTGTGATTTTGCGCTTTTGTGTCATGAAATCTCCTCCGGTGAATCAAATATTTCGGCTATCGAGATAAACCGCTTGTTCTATTATCAGATTTTTTTGTGAATAATGCAAACATAATCCAGTTGTAAATTCAGAAAATCTGTGTAAAATGATATAGAACGCATGTTCGTTATACAGGAGGAGATTTCAATGACAAAGATTCCAACTGAGGATCGGGACCGGCTGGAGAATGCTTTTTACCTTCCGATGGTGCTGAAGATTCTTGAACGTGATCAGATTGTGATTGAAAAGAGTGGTGTAAAGCTCCCAAGACCTTATATTGAGTTAATTGAAGAGACAATGATCGCTGTTCAGCGTGAGCTCGCTACTTTGAAAAAGTATATGAAAGACCACGGCATGAAGGTCGTAAAACTGAAATCTGATGAAGCTTTTACCATGTATCTGTTCGTGTATAAAGGTTATGAAGAGCAGCACAACTATTTTAATCCGCGGCTCAGAAATCACGTTGAGAATCTCTTAAGGTATTATTTGATCGGTCGGTTAAAGTCTATGTCTCCACCGTCATCAGGGTTGATCCGGTCCTGATCAACGTTTTCAATTCTGTCGAGATACTCTGCAAACCCGAAGCGTTTTTTATGCAGTCTGGTTTTGTAGGTATCTTCTGATCTTTCCCGGATGCCGTTGATGTTTTGATGCAGTTTAAGGGAGAGTACGGAAGCTTTCAGGTACTGCAGATGCGTGGCACGTCTCGAGATTGGAAGTGTAATCGTTCTGTCTCCTGAGAGGGTCAGTGTTGTTTCATTACTTAAGTCGTCATTCTTTTCCATACTGACAACGTGATTAAGCGCAATCCAATAATTCTTTTTATTTGAATCTGAATGAGTGGAGAAGAAATAAATATCTGATATTGGATCAACAACGATGGGAGGCTTATGACTGAAGTTTGTGAGGAATCTTGATGAGGTTTTGCGTCCTTCGTAGGATGAAAAATAATACAGACACGAATGTTCCATAATCTCCATTGGTTTCATATCTACTGAAAAAGGTAATCTTCCTTTTTCGTGAATAATCGTACCTGTTAAACTCCCGTCTTCAACCCTCGGCTCTAAAATCATTGTGTTCGTACTGACAGTGTAAGTTTCTGTCGCTGTCATAAATTCCATTTTATCACTCCTTTATATTTTTATGGGATAATCATATACTAACTACTATTCAGATGTATACATAAATTTTTCCAAATATGTTCGCTTCACCCCGAACAATCCGGTATATATTCAGCTTAAAATTCATATTGTCTAAAAATTTAAAACTTTCTGTTGATATTCTTTCCGATATTCTCTATAATGAAAAAAAGTAGCAGAGGTGATGAAGATGGAAAACAACAAATCGTTCGCAGAGTTCATGAATGAGTCAACCGTCCCTCAGAAACAATCCAGTGAAATGACGATGATGGAGATTTACGTGGACATGGTATTAAATGAAATTCTGGTCCGTCATCGCAAGGAACAGCTTGTAACAGCTATTAACGAAGCGTTAGACAACAAAGATCAGGACGCTTTTATGAAGTACTCAGCAGAATTAAATACATTAGAGGACACACACGGTGTGTAGTACTTGATCCCCCTGCAGACAGGCAACAAACATGCAGGGGGTTCAACTTTTTTCACCAAATCTCCACCTCTCCAGAGTAGCATTTCCCGACGGAATCATGAATAATAGACATATCTATAATAATTCATGATAAGGAGCCCGCTCATGCTGACTGAAGAATTAAACAGCACATTCCTGCTCATCATCGAATGGGGATTCGTTGCAGCCGTTCTTGCTGCAATTATTTTTGTATTATATTCAATCCGACGCGCTCCGCGTATGAAAACTGCATTTTTGTGGATGGCTGCGCACCTGGGTCTGACGATGATTGCTTACATCGTATTTTTTATGGGCATTGGAGGAGGTTTTAACGACCCCACAGTAGAAAATGTTTCTGATCAGATTCATTTTCTGCTTGGTGTAGCAGGGCTGGTCTGGCTGACAGGAATGCTTTGTCTTGTCTTAAGTATCCAGCTGCTGAAAGATCAGTTCCGCGCTAAAAACTATACACCCATTCAAGACGGAAAAAAAGAAGGCTGAGATGCCTTCTTTTTTTATTCCACCAGTTTCCAGTTATGTTAGAATTGGAGCACGACTGATTTGCAGGGGGATATGATGCAAAACTCAGAAACTACAGAAACCAGGCAGAAACCAAAAATATATAAGGCTCACACAGAACGAATTCAAATTAGTCTAATGGCACTCGCTCTGGTACCTTTTCTTGCTTTTTCATGGGATGAGCCAATTTACCGTTTTTCATTTATTGCACTTATGATATATCATATTCTTTTATTATTTATTCAATACTCATTCTCTATTCAAGACTCCAGGCTCATTTACAGCGTCTTTTTTATCAAGTGGCGCATCCGCACCAGGGAACTGAACCATTCAGACATATCCCAGATACAATTCAGACGCGAAAACTGGGCTGCAAAAGCCGCCATACTTAAAACATATAAAGGCCGCTCCCCTAGACTCTACAAATTCGATGGCAACGATCTCTTCCACCGTTTAGAAGAATACTGCTACGAATATAGAGTCCCGCTCAAAAAATCAAATGACTATCTGATTCTTGAAGATATGTATAAAAAAGACGCAGACTAATCAAGCAGTCTGCGTCTTTCTTCAGGTGTCGGCAGCTTACAGGACTGTTTTTTGCCGAACCAGTGAAATCTGTTTCTTGCAAAAGCATCATATGCCAGGTTACGGATTGGCCGCGGTACAATCAGCAGGTATGACAAAAACTTTACCGGGCCATCCAATTGCCTGCAGATTCTCAATGCAGCGTCAGATTTCATATAGAGCCTGTCCTGCTCGATCAGCAGAACAGAATCAACCATCGGAGGCACTTCAAACGTCGTACGCATCTTATGCCCGAGCTCTCCCTGCAAAGAAGCAAAGTGAAAGTGCCCTGCGCGGTCATGCTTCATGATGAATTGGACGCTCCAGTCACACACATTGCAGTCACCATCAAATAATACAATAGCAGCCATTATCCACTTCCCCTTTCTTTACCTTCTTTACCATACACATTTAATAAGGCGCCAAACAGCAGGACTGCGGCCGTCAGATAAAACCAGATCATCATGATGACAACAGAAGCAAGCTGGCCATACAGCTGACCGTAATTTCCGTAGCCGACAAAAAGGGAAAACCCTTCAGAAATCAGCTGCCAGAATATTACGGCGAACACTGCGCCAGGCAGCACGTCTTTCCATGACAGACCGTGCTTTGGCAAGTGACGGTATAGAACCCAGAAAAACACAAATAAGATGATTGAACCAATTCCCCAACGAAGAGGTGTCCAGATCACAAGCCAGCCCGCTTCAAACAAAAAAGTCTCTTCAGCGATACGCTGAACGACATTTTCAATTAAAGGGATAAGGATTGTGAGCGGCAAAATCAGTGCAAAACCGATCGTCAGAAAGAAATCACTGATCAGTCCCTTTATATAGCTTTCACGTTTATTAATTTTATAGATATCAGTCAAAGAGCGCACCAGCGACTGAATAGCCATTGAAGCAAGCCATAACGTAGAAACAAAACTGATTGAAATAATTGTTCCCTGCCCTGAATCAAGTATTGCAGTCAGGTTCGATTCAATCAAACCGTATGTTTGC
The DNA here is from genome assembly GCF_034427455.1 of Jeotgalibacillus haloalkalitolerans. NCBI lineage: Bacteria > Bacillati > Bacillota > Bacilli > Caryophanales > Caryophanaceae > Jeotgalibacillus > Jeotgalibacillus haloalkalitolerans. The sequence goes on from NZ_JAXQNN010000004.1 coordinate 193,799, forward strand.
TGCGGAGCGTAGGGTTTAATGACTTCAATCAGATCGGATGATGTAAATGGTAAAAAGCTTGTACTTGATACGACCATAATTAAAAAAGGAAATAGGGACAGCATAAAATAGTAAGCCGTCTGTGCAGCATGGTCATAATAGCCTTCTTTAAAAAAGCGGCTTCCCGCATACTTTATTCTCTCTTTAAACATATCTTTCTCCTCCAAAAAACACTTAAGGTCTAATGACTGCCCTTATGTTTTCCCTTTTTGAAGAAAAATTAATCCGCTAGCCGCCTATCAGCATATACACTGATAAAAACATAATGGATCCAAGAACAACAACCATGACATCCGCCCCAAGGAATGCAAGCACAAATGCAGCCGCAGCCCCGGCAATGCCAAACCAGATATCATCAGGCTGGATAAATAGAATGCCGGGAAAAATCAGTGCACCGAGCACTGCATACGGAATATTTTTCAGCACTCCCTGAAAAAACGGAGGCAGCTCCTTCCCTTCAAGCACAGTCAGTGGCAATACACGCGGGATATACGTCACAATTGCCATTCCAATAATAATGAGGACCATATTCATCTGATCTCAGCTCCCTTCCTGAGACCCGTCATCACTTCAACTGACATGGCAGAGATCAGTGTTGATGCAGCAATTGCCCAGCCTGTATCCAGCAGTCCCGTCATTGTAAATACGCTGTTCAATACAGCAGCAAGACCTGCTAAGTACACAACCTTCATTTCTTTTTTTAGTGAAGGAACAAGAAGACCGACAAACATGGCATAAAGCGCAATTGACATAGCCTGCTGCAGGAATTCAGGAAGACTTGCACCGATGACATGTCCAATCCCGGTGTTTACAACCCAGCTTCCATACGCAATCAGCATAACACCTAATGCAAAGCCGGTTGATGTCTTCCCTTCTCTTGTCGCAATCACAGTAAAGGTTTCATCAGTCAGACCAAATGCATAAATTGATTTTTTCGCCCGTGTTTCAGGCTCCATCTTTTCATTTAAAGAAGCCGACATTAAAAAATGACGGATATTCACGATAAATGTATTAAAGATAATGACTGCAGCACCTGCTCCGGCTGCGATAAGTGATAATGATATATATTGCGCTGCCCCTGCAAACACGAGCAGACTCATTAAGACTGATTCAAATAATGTCAGCCCTGTTGTTTTTGCAAGCAGCCCAAAAGTAAGTGCAACCGGTAAATAACCGACAGCTATACTGATGCCTGCTTTTATACCCGCTTTAAAGCCTGATTTCTGTTCGCTGACTGCGGCCATTTGCATGCATATCCCTCCTTTTTCAGACAAAACGTTTATACACAATAAAATCATTTTACTATATTTAACTCACACGCACAGCCTGAAAAATTCTATTGCCGAAATAAAATAAAAAAGAGCAGGTTTCCCCACTCCCATTAATTATTTCCCCTTAAACACCGGCTTCCTTTTTTCAGAAAAAGCAATCAGCGCCTCTACTCTGTCTTCAGTCGGTATTGTGATCTCATATGCTTTTCTCTCAATCTTTAATCCCGTCTGAAGATCCGCATTCATCCCCGCTTTGATCGCGTATTTTGCCTGCTGAAGGGCGATTGGTCCATTTGCAAGCATTGCTTCAGCGAGTATGGTCACTTCATCATGTAATGACTCTTTTGCGACAGCTTTTGTCAGCAGGCCATACTCATAGGCATCTGCTCCTGTGAACCTTTTTGCCGTTAGAATTAACTCCATTGCCTTTGCTTCTCCAATAATCCGCGGAAGCCGCTGCGTTCCTCCTGCGCCCGGGATAATTGCCAGACTTGTTTCAGTCAGCCCCATTTTCACTTCCGCATCAGCTACCCTGAAATCACAAGCCAGCGCAAGTTCCATCCCGCCACCAAAAGCGTGCCCGTTGATCTCAGCAATTACAGGCTGAGGAAGTGCTTCAATCGCACTGAAGACTTCCCCGATTTTATAAATATTCCGCTTCACCTGCTGTTCAGTCAGCGTCTTTCGTTCCTTCAGATCCGCTCCGACACTGAATGCTTTATCCCCTGCACCACGGATCACCACGACTCTGACATCAGGGTTAATCCGGAGTGCTTCTGCTGTCTGCCCAAGTTCTGTCAGCATCTGATAGTTAAATGCATTCATTGCTTCCGGACGGTTTAATGTAATGGCTGCTATACCGTTTTTCTGTTCAAGTTTGATCGTTTCCATGACTGAATCCTCCTCATAATATGTAAGCACTTTCATTTACATATTGTAGCATCTGTAACCCTTTCTTGCACATTCACAGCCGTTTAGATTTAAGCCCGCGTGGTAAACTGTAATTAGCTGAGCGAAGGCATGAGAGAAGGTGTTTGTGACGAAAAAAGTAGCTGCTTACCGCATTTATAAAATTGTAACAATGGCTGTTAAGTTTTTTCTGCAGGTGTATTTTTTCAACCGCAGATACCGCGGAAGGTGGGATCCTTCTGTTGAGAAGAAATGGTCAGACCTTGCCGGCAAACAGGCCCGGGAATACAAGCAGACAGCATTAAAGCTGGAAGGTCTCATGATAAAAGTCGGTCAATTCCTGTCAACAAGAGCTGATATTATGCCCCGCTCATTTATCATTGAACTCGAAGGCTTAACAGACCGCGTCCCTCCAGTCCCATGGGAAAAAGCAAAGCAGGTCATTGAGGATGAATGGAATACTGATTATGGCAATATGGTGCATAAAATTTCAGAAAAACCTGTAGCTTCAGCTTCAATCGGGGATGTTTATCATGCCTGGCTACACAACGGTGATTCTGTTGCCATTAAAGTCCAGCGTCCAGGCATTGATTACATTATCCGGACTGATTTCAAAGCATTAAAAATCGTCATCTGGCTCGCGAAGAAGTTTACGAAGTTCGGTAAGCAGGCAGATCTGAATGCATTGTACAGCGAAATGGTTAATGTCATTGGTGATGAACTGAACTTCAAAAAAGAACTGCAAAACGGCGTGGCTTTCGGGGAACGTTTTAAAGATACTGAAGGCGTGATTGTCCCGAGATATTACGAAGAGTATACAACCCGCCGCGTACTCGTGATGGAATGGATTGAAGGTTCTAAAATTACTGACCTCTCATTCCTCGATAAGCATGGTCTTAATCGTGAGGATCTTGCAGAGAGACTGCTCCTGTTATTTGTTGATCAGCTGCTGAACGAAGGAATGTTTCACGCGGATCCGCACGGCGGCAATATTTTAATAAAATCAGACGGCACGATCGTCCTCATTGACTTCGGAATGGTGGGGGTTATCCGGAAGAATGATGCGGAAGCCGTTCAGCGTGCGGTAGAAGGCGTGATTTTCGAGCGCTACGGAGAAGTTGTCGGAGCGCTTGAGGATATGAAGTTTCTTCTTCCTTCTGCAGATAAAGATATTTTAGAAGAGATTGTTGAGCGGGTCGTTGCAGTGTATAAAAGTGGCGATTGGCAGGACGGAGAAAGTCTGATGATGGAAAAGCTGCTCGAAGACGTTCAGGACATTGTGAGAACCCAGCCGATTCAGCTGCCGACTGAATTTGCATTCTTCGGCAGAGCCCTTTCCACATTTACAGGCGTTATCTATACCATTTATCCGGAAGCTGACTTTATTGAAATGGCACGTCCAACCATTGTCCGCTGGGCATCCGACCGCGGCGGTGAAGGTGATACGTGGCAGACGGTACTGAGAACCATTCAGCCTTACCTTTCCGCCCCGTCAAAGCTGCTGGATGCCATTGAAGAACCAAAGCGCTACAGAAGATCCATGGAAGCTTTCCGCAAAAAAGACAGCCGGATGAAAGATCTTGCCGACAGACGCAGAGAAACCGTGTACTTCACACTTGTTCCCTTTATTGCCCTTCACGGTGCCGTCTTTCTTGAGGAATGGCTGATTGCCGGCGGTGCCGGTGTGATCACTTTATTCGGCCTGCTGCGGGTAAGGGCTTTATCTAAAAAAATTCAGACAGACTATGAGGAGTGAATCATATGATGGAAGAACCGAACGTGGAACGTGAACGTAAAGGCACAAAAGGACCTTTTGAGGCAAAGCTTGAAGGGCTTGAAGATGGTTACAGAATCACGGTGCGTGGAGATAAAGATAAAATCCAGCAGCAGAGACAGGTCAAGCTTTCGTTTATTGAGTTTTTAAGAAAAGCAGATGTCGCAGGTTATCCGATTTTGTTTCCTTTTAATCTGCTGCTGAGATTTTTTTCGGGGTACAAGAAGCCGAATATGTAAGGCAGTTGTTGGAACGCTCCGTCCGGGATGGGCGGGGTGTTTTTGTTTGGGTTGTTGCGGATCAGGGGGTTGTGGATGAGCGGCTGGCTTATGAAGAGCGATTATTGCGTCAGCTTTTGATTATTTCGCTCAGCAATCCGGATGATTCCATCACCTTTTGGATTAATTCGTTCAAGGCCATTTATCTGCTGCGGAATTCAGTCACCTTTTATTTTTTTCGCTCACCTTTCAGATTAATTCAATCACCTTTCAACTTATTCCGGCGCGCAGATTTTTCAGCCCGGACAACAAGAAAAAGAGACAGGCTTCCCTGTCTCCTCCCATGCACGACCAGTTTTAAGACTGCTTCACCTGATCACGCAGCGCTCTTCTCAAAATTTTACCCGTTGTATTCTTCGGCAATTCGTCGATAAACTCAATCACAGTAGGCACTTTATATTTCGCAAGCTTTTCAGCACAGAATGCCAGCAGTTGATCTTTCGTGACAGACTCATCTTTTAATACTACATATGCATGGACTGCTTCACCAAAATTTGGATCAGGCACGCCGACTACTGCCGCTTCTACAACAGCTTCATGTGCATATAGCACTTCTTCCACCTCACGCGGATAAACGTTGTATCCACCGACAATGACCATGTCCTTTTTACGGTCAACAATATAGAAATAGCCTTCCTCATCCTGCTTTGCGAGGTCTCCTGTATATAACCAGCCGTCGCGGATTGTCACTTCTGTTTCTTCAGGCATCTTGTAGTAGCCTTTCATCACATTCGGACCCCTGACGATCAGTTCGCCGACCTCTCCAACAGGCAATTCTTCACCAAGTTCGTTTACAATTTTATTTTCAACGTTTGTAATTGATGTGCCGATTGATCCGGCTTTGCGTTCACGGTCAAGCGGATTAAAGCATGTAACCGGTGCAGCTTCAGATAGACCATACCCCTCTGATACTTTGACATTAAATTTGTTTTCAAAGTTTTCAAGAAGTGCAACAGGCATTGAAGCCCCTCCTGAAATACACAGACGTATACTTTCAAAGCTGCTGCCTTCCGCTTCCGGATATTGCAGCAGGAAGTTATACATTGTCGGCACACCGGCAAAAACAGTGGCTTTATATTTCGTCACAACATCAAATACATCTTTCGGGCTGAACCTTGGTACGATCAGCATGGTGCCACCGTTGATCAAAGGTGCATTCAAAACAACCGTCAATGCAAATACATGAAACATCGGAAGCGTAGTAACGACACGGTCTTCACCTGTAATGTTCAGGTATTCTGCTACGTCCTTCGCATTTGAATAAACGTTTTTATGCGTCAGCATGGCACCCTTTGGTTTACCGGTTGTGCCCGAAGTATAAAGAATGATTGCTGTATCATCTTCTCCAAGTTCAGGTCCATTAAATACCGGCTGCTGAGTTCCGATAGCCTGTGTAAAAGCAATGACTTTTCCTTTTACTGCATCAGGCAGCGCTGCAAGCTTCTCAGCCGTTCCCTGTTCAGTTTCACAGACAACATAATGCTCAACAGAAGGCAGTGCTGCATGTGCTCTTTCAATCAGTGGCAGCAGAAGGTCCAGTGCAACAATCGCTTTTACATCACCGTCGCGGATAATATAGGCAATCTCATCCGGTGTATAAATTGGATTAATCGGAATTACCGTTGCCCCTGTTCTGAGTGCTGCATACATGGCAATGACAAAATGCGGCGAATTGCCGAGCAGTAATCCTACATGATCCCCTTTTTTAATGCCGATACTGTCAAAGTAGTTTGCCATCTTATTCACGGCGCCATTCAGTTCTGCATATGTAGCTGACTGATCTAAAAAATGATAGGCAGTCTTACCGGCATGCTGCTCTGCAGTCTCCTGTAAACGATCTGATAAATTCAACCAATCCATCCCCTTTTACGTTTGGTTAGTTCTTCGCCACTTGTGAATGAACAGTCATTCATTTTACTCCACAAAGAAGCGAATATTCAAACTAATTATAACGGAGTGAAGTGATGTAATCAAGATAACGCTTTCATTGAATATAAAAAAGACTGGACAATTTATGTCTCAGTCTCTTTAGCCGGCTCACTGCGCTTCAGGCGGACGCTTTCCGGACGGTTGTTGCTGAGCCTCCTCGGCTTCGCCTGTGGGGTCTCAGCTTCCAACTAATCGTCCCGGAGTCGCCGCCTTACGCTTCGATCGCCTAGATATAGTTATATTAGTAAGTAAGCTCCAATAAACTTAATCCTATTTTATTCAAAACATTTAATACAACAAATCAATAAACTCTTCCCGATCCACATTTCCAAAATAATGCTTCAGATCCACATCTTCAAGCGCTTTATCAATCTCTGCGCGCTCGTAACGTGTACCGATCAGCTTCTGCTCCACTTCGCTCACATCGCCTACACCAAAGAAGTCTCCGTAGATTTTGCAGTTTTCAATGCTGCCTTTTTCTACGTCAAGACGTACGTCGATGCTGCCGACCGGGAATCTGTGTGAGTGCTGAAGGTTGAACTTTGGAGATTTCCCGAAGTTCCACTCCCACTGCTGGTAGCGCTGTTCAGACAGCTCATGGATCTTTTTCCAGTCTTCTTCAGTCAGTACATACTCTTTAATTTCTTCTTCACTTCCGAAAATGTGACGCAGAATCAGCTGCTTGAACTCTTCAATCGTTACTTTTTCTTCAAGGAATTCAGAGATGTTTGCTACGCGGCTTCTGATTGATTTGATCCCTTTTGATTCAATCTTGTCTTTTCTGACTTTAAGTGAAGACACGACGTTATCGATTTCTGAATCAAACATGAGCGTACCGTGGCTGAACATTCTTCCTTTTGTAGAAAACTGGGCGTTACCCGAGATCTTTCTTTCTCCGACAAGCAGATCGTTTCTTCCTTTCAGCTCTGCGGGAACTCCAATTTGTTTCAGTGCATCTACAACCGGCTCAGTGAACTTCTGGAAGTTGTGAAAGCTTTCGCCGTCGTCTTTTGTGATAAAGCTGAAGTTCAGGTTACCAAGGTCATGATACACAGCCCCTCCACCTGAAAGTCTGCGAACGACCTGGATATTATTTTTTTCAACGTAGTCTGTATTAATTTCTTCTATTGTATTCTGATTTTTCCCTATGATGATAGATGGCTTATTAATATAGAATAATAGATAGGATTCCTCTTCAACATTTAAGTTTTTCAGTGCGTATTCTTCAATCGCAAGGTTAATTTTTGGATCTGTAATGCCTTTATTATCGATAAATAACATGTGATTTTCCTCCCTGGTATGTAATCGTTAAGCCTGATGATGCCAGCAGTGCTTCGCCGCTGTAAATTTCCTGCGCTTCTTCAAGCAGCTGGTTCAGATCGCCGAAATGTGGCAGATGGCTCAAGATCAATGTTTTTACTCCCGCCCTGTGCGCGATCTCTGCAGCTTCAGTACTGGTCATGTGCCCTGCACCTGATGCATCCATCCCCTTATAAAAGTTAGACTCGGCAATCAGCAGGTCCGCATCTTTTGCAAAAGGAACAAATGAGTCCTGGTAAGCAGAGTCCGCTGTAAATACCATCGTACCTGACTGACTCTCAATCCGTACAGCATAACACGGCACCGGATGGGTTGTTTTTAAAAAGGTGATTGTAAAAGGGCCGATTTCAAGTGACTGTTCAGGATCATAAGGCTCACTGCTCATCTGTTCCTTATATGCAAGCATCTCAAAGCCCTGCCTGTCTTCAGTATGTCCGAAAGCTTTTACGTTGAAATCTTTATTTTGTAAAAAGTGCTGAATTAAAAGCGCATGATGAAGCACACCAATATCAGCTGTATGATCTGCATGATAATGAGTAATCAGCATGGCATCAAGTTCTTCCGGCGCAATATAACGCTGAAGCTGTGCTAGTACACCACTGCCACAATCAAGTAACAGCTTGTAATTGTCTTCTTCAATTAAATAGCCGGTACTCGCTTCTCCTTCAGCGGGATAGCCTCCCCAAAAACCCACAACGGTTACCTGCATGACAAAAGCCTCCTCTAATGCGTTTTCTACCTCTTACTATACTTCAAAAAAATTTTCTTTTCACTTATATTCTTTTTTTCAGAATATTCCTTGACTTTTATTCAACTGTTATAATACAATACATATAACAACAAATTAGTACTATAACAAAACATAAAAGAGAGGCTGATGAACATGCTTGAAAACGTAATGGAATTTTTCAGAAATCTACCGCCAAAGAAATGTGCATCTTGTGGAGAACATATGGAAGAGCAGGCTGAAGCTTACACAACTGTATGTAATAAATGTGCAGGAACACAATAAAAAAAGCGCCGATCGGCGCTTTTTTTATTGTTGTATATAATTTAGTGCTTTATATGCTGCTGCTTCACCCTGGTCAATACAATCGGGCAGTCCGATTCCATCATAGGATGCCCCTGCAAGATATACACCCGGATAACTTTTCTCAAGTCCGGCTCTGACATCAGCCATTCTCTCTCTGTGACCGACTGTATACTGAGGCATTGCCTTTTTCCAGCGTGTAACGATTGTAAATTCAGGAGTGTTTTTTACCTTGATGATTTTGTTCAGATCATCTATCACAATTTTTTCAATTTGATCATCAGACAGATCCACGACTGTTTCATCCCCTGCACGGCCAACGTAGCATCTGAGCAGTACTTTGCCATCAGGTACCGTATGAGGCCATTTCCGGTGTGTCCAGGTACATGCTGTAATGGTGTAGTCACTGTTCCTTGACACTACAAACCCCGTACCGTCCAGAATATCCTCTACATCACCCTGATCAAAGGCCATTGCTACGGTTGCAACAGATGTAGCCGGCACCTCTTCGATCTGATTCATCAGTCCGGATTCCGAGAACACAGCACCAGCTGTAAAGTGAGGCACAGTGAAAATGACTGAGTCAGCTTCAATTTCGGCTCCACTGTTCAAAGTTAGTGTATATCGTTCACCACGGCTGATTGATTCAACTTTTGTACCCTTCAGAATCTCACAATCTGATAACAATGTTTCCAGTTTCACAACAAGTGATTCAAGACCTGAAGACAGCGTCAAAAACATACTTTGCTTTTTATCACCGGGCTTTCTTTTTGCAGCCGGAGACGTCTTTTTCATTCCCGCAATCAGACTTTTGTGATCCTGTTCAAGCTTGCCATATTGCGGGAAAGTTGACTGAAGACTGATCTGATCGATGTCCCCTGCATAAATCCCTGATAAAAGAGGTTCAATCAGGTTTTCCACAACCTCATTTCCAAGTCTTCTTCTGAAAAACGTTCCTAGAGACTGGTCCTGCTGATGATTTGATTTAGGAAGCACAAAATCTCCTGCAGCTCTCAGCTTACCAGTCAGCGAAATCAGATCTGTAATCAAAAAAGGTCTAATTTGAGTGGGAATCCCCATAATTGCGCCGCCTGGCATCGGGTGCAGCTTATCATTCACCAGAATAAATGCCTGACCTGTTGCATTTGGAACAAGTTTGTCATCAAGGCCAACGTCTTTGATCAGTCGTCCCATGCTTTTCTTACGCTCAAGAAATGAGTCAGGACCACGTTCAATCACAAACCCATCCTTGACGACCGTCTGGATTTTACCGCCGAGACGGTGGTTTGCCTCAATGATTGTAATGTCTGCATCCAGCTGCTCGTTATTTATTTTTTCCTGTGCCCGGTATGCAGCGGCAAGACCTGTGATCCCGCCGCCTACAATAACAATTTTCCGCTTTGACTGTGTCACAGTAATCATCACTTTCTGTAAACTGGATTTTCAATAAAATTGAATATCAATTATCCTAATGTCTTCATTACTTTATCGACCATTGCGTCAATAAATAATGGCTGTGTGTTCGGCATTTCAGGACGGAAGTAGTCAGCTCCGATTTCATCTGTCACAACTTTACATTCGTAGTCGTTGTCATAAAGTACTTCCAGGTGGTCAGATACGAATCCTACTGGTGTGTAGACAAATGCTGTGTAACCGTGCTGTTCGTGCAGATCCTTTGTGAGATCCTGAACGTCCGGTCCGATCCATGGATCAGGTGTGTTTCCTTCACTCTGCCAGCCGATTTCGTAATTTTTAACGCCTGCCTGCTGTGCAATCAGGTCCGCAGTTTCCTTCAGCTGGTCAGGGTATGGGTCGCCGCCTGCAAGGATTTTTTCAGGTAAGCTGTGTGCAGAGACAATCAGTACTGCTTTTTCACGCTGCTCATCTGTCATGCCATCAAAAGTTTCTTTTACTTTTTCAGACCAGTACTGAATGAATTTCGGCTCATCGTACCAGCTTTCAATAGAAGTAATAGACGGTCCGCCGATTTCTTCAGAGCGGTCTTTGGCACGCTTGTTGTAAGATTTTACGCTGTAAGATGAGAAGTGTGGTGCAAGAACGATTGATACAGCTTCTTCAATCCCATCTTTTTTCATTTCATCCACCGCATCCTCTACAAACGGCTCAATATGTTTCAGACCAAGATACATTACAAATTCAATGTCATCCTGCGCTTCATTCAAGCGTGCAGTCAGGGCATTGGCCTGCTCTTCTGTGATACGTGCCAGCGGTGAAATCCCGCCAATCGCATTGTAACGGTCTCTCAGGTCTTCAAGTAACTCTTCAGACGGCTTTCTGCCGCGTCTGATATGTGTGTAATAACGCTCAAGATCGTCTTCTGAATATGGTGTACCATAAGCCATCACAAGAAGTCCCATTTTTTTCTTTGACATTTCTACTCCACCTCATTAGCTAAATTTGTGCTTCTCTTCTTTTGTAGCAAACAAACCTGTAAGCTACCATTTATCTGCTTTATCAATGTGTTAGCGGGCAGTATATTCCTGTACAAATGCTGTCAGCTTTTTCAATGTGTCAGGCTGTACTTCAGGGAATACCCCGTGACCAAGGTTAAAGATATGTCCCGGGTGCTTCATGCCAGCATCTAAAATTGGCTTTACATGCTTTTCAATGATATCCCAGTCGCAAAGTAACAGTGATGGATCCAGGTTACCCTGAACTGTTTTAGTTACGCCTTTTGCACGTGCTTCTTCTATTGATAATCTCCAGTCGAGGCCGACGACATCAAGCGGCAGGTCGTTCCAGTCTTTTGCCAGATGCGCTGCACCGACACCATGCATGATCAGCGGGATGTTAAGCTCTTTTAAAGCTGCAAAGATTTTTTCCATATGCGGTTTAATATAAGTGCGGTAATCCTGAACATTTAATGTCCCAACCCATGAATCAAACAGCTGAATCGTTCCCGCTCCCGCTTTCACCTGAGCAGTAGTATAACGGATCGTTGTTTCAGCAAGCTTGTCCATTAATGCATGCCATGCAACCGGCTCCTGATACATAAATGCTTTTGTCTTATGATAATTTCTTGAAGGGCCGCCTTCGATCATATAACTCGCAAGTGTAAACGGCGCACCGCCAAAGCCGATCAGCGGAACGTTCAATTGTTCAGTTGTCAGTAATTTAATCGTATCAAGCACGTAAGGAACATCCTCTTCCGGCTCAATCATCCCAAGCTTTTCAATATCCTGAACAGACTTGATCGGATTATGAATGACAGGACCAATGCCTGATTTGATTTCCACATCAACACCGATTGCAGGAAGCGGCGTCATAATGTCTTTATATAGGACTGCTGCGTCAACGCCATAGTTTTCGACCGGCAGTCTTGTCACATAGGCACAAAGCTCCGGCTGAAGCGTAATTTCGAATAAAGAATACTTCTCTTTAATTGCGCGGTATTCAGGCTGGGAGCGCCCCGCCTGTCTCATATACCAGACAGGAGTGTGCGTGACTTTCTCTCCTCTTGCTGCCTTTAAAAACGTATCGTTAAATGAACTCATAATGAGTGTGATCCACCTTTCAAATGTGCTATTTCTTTTACATTAATCTGCTAAATTTCTTCGCTCATGATATCCGTTTTTAACTATAGTCCTTTTCTATAACAGTGTATACCACACACAGGTAAATGTCATAAAATCTCCTCTTTTCTCCTGCCGGAAAAGCGTTTGGAGTGGTTAACAGGGGTGAAAAAGGGTATAAATAGTATTGTAGTCAGCGTATGAATGAAGACGAACCATAATTGAAAATGAATGTCTGAGGAGGAATTGTGATGAAGAAGATTTACATGACTTTTGGGACGCCTGACTTTTTACATAAGTTTCAGGAGGAAAACCCGAACGAAACAATGATTCAGATGCTGGGAGAAGATACCGCCCTGCTTGTACATGAAACAGAAGGCGAAACACTTTTTAATCAGCCGAGAAAATATGAAGTATTCGATGGATCAGGTCAGCTGACAGAGAATGGCTTTTTTGTATTCAACAATATTCCTGTATCAGATGAAGGCAGACCGGTATTTGAACACCGCTTCAAAAACCGTGCAGGACTAATTGAAGAAGAGCCTGGTTTTATCGCGATCCGCGTATTAAGACCAGTTGATTCAGATACGTATGTAGTCCTTACCCAGTGGGACGACGAACAATCATTCAAAGACTGGCAAACATCGCAGTCATACAATAAAGCACACGCTAAACGCGGCACGTCTGAAGGAATCGACCATCAGAAGTCAATCTTCCCGCGCTCGTCATTTGTGACGAAGTATGTGGGACAGACAGAACATTAATGTGACAGAGAAAGACCACGCTGGCAGTTGAGCGTGGTCTTTCTCTTATTTATGTAAGCGGCAAAGCGGGGACGGAGTTAAATGTGCTGCTTTAAAATCTCTCTAAGAACGAACCACTCACCCCTACTCCCTCAACAGCCCCTTGCGATTCGCATAAATCGCAGCCTGCGTGCGGTCACTCAGCTCAAGTTTACTTAGCACATTACTCACATGTGTTTTCACTGTTTTAATCCCTATGTATAATTCATCTGCAATTTCCTGATTTGTCAGCCCGTCTCCGAGACATTTGAGTACATCCATTTCCCTTTCTGTCAGGTCCTCGTGAAGCACTCTTTCTTTCGTTCTGAATCGGTTCATCAGTTTACTGGCGACCTGCTGCTCAATAACAGACTCACCCCGTGCTGCTTTATACACTGTATCGAGTATCTGGGTAGCAGAGGAGGTTTTCAGTATATAACTGTGCGCCCCTGCTTCAAGTGCGGGAAATACCTGTTCGTCATCGTAATAACTTGTCAGAATAATAATTTTTGTCTCAGGGAGAAATGCCATGATCTCACGTGTTGCATCAATACCTGTTCCACCCTCCATCAGAAGGTCCATTAAAATCACGTGCGGTTTTGTTTTTTCAGCCAGTACTGCCGCTTCTTTCCCGTTCACGGCTTCCCCTACAAATTCGATTCCCGGTTCAGTCAGCAAATAGGATTTGATGCCAAGTCTGACCATTTCATGATCATCAACAATCATGACCTTTACTTTTGTCACCTTACTCTCCCCCTTCCACGATCGGAATTCTGATTTTAATATACGTTCCTTCACCAGCTTTTGAACGCAATTCAAACTGGCCGCCAATTTCCTCACAGCGCTCTTTCATCGTCTGTAAACCGTATGAAGTCCACTTTTTGTCTGTTACGTCAAAACCATCTCCATTGTCACCGACAAAAAGGTAGAAAGATGACCCCTTCACTTCAGTTCTGATTGTAATTTCAGTAGCATTCGCGTGGCGGAGGATATTGGAAACAGCCTCCTGTACAACTCTGAATAAATGTTCATCCGCACTCTCAGGAATCTTTCCCATCTGGTCAAGCTGCACAAAAAATGTAATCGGGGTTTTCTGTTCAAGTTCCGATGCAAGTTTTTCAAGCCCTGTAGAAAGTGATTCCCCTTTTAGATCAACAGGTCTCAGGTGTAAAAGAAGTGCCCTCATTTCACCCTGTGCTTTCTCTGCAATTTCCGCAGCCTGCCTGACAAGCTTTCCTGCTTCATCCTGATTTGTTTCAAGCATGCGTACTGAAGCAGATGACAGCATATTTAACGCAAAAAGCTGTTGACTAACTGAATCATGGAGATCTCTTGCCAACCGCTGGCGTTCTTCAATAACCGCAGCCTGCTGAGCCTGTTTTTCAAGGGATAATCTCTCACTTGAGATCCGCTGCAAGGATTTTGTTTGTTCATTCATGTTAACTGAGAGTTCATTCAATGCATCTTCCAGAACGGAGATATCATCTGTTTCAGTGATCTCCATGGTTTCACCAACTTTCCCTGAAGCAAGTCTTGCAACGAATGCCGTCATTTCATGAATGCGCTGCCGCATAATTTTGCCTGAGCGAATTCCGATATAGATGGACATTGCAAAAAATACGGCTGATGTAATGCCTACAACGACAAGTGAAGCAGCAGTATTCAGAAAAGGAGCTGGAGTAAGAAAAATGTATAATTGCAAAATCGTAAACAGCAGAATCGCACCATACAGGGTGAATCTGAGATATTGCAAAATGAACCAGTGATTAAGACTCGCTACTCTGATCATGGCTCCTCCTAAATCCAATCGATTCTGATTGATCCGACATTTACATTCAATATAATCTTCACCTTTTGTGGTGCTGTTTCAAAGTCTTCAGAACGGAATTGAAGCGTTCTTGCGTGGGTTCCGTCAGTCCGGTCATTAAACAGTACGTTTTCTCCTACTGCTACATTTGAAACAATATGGACGCTCAGCTCCTCAGGGACAGTCATCTTAATATTTCCGACTCTGACAGATACATCTAACATTGTTTCCCCTTCGGAGATATACGCTTTTTTCAGATTAAATACATAGTTACCAACTGACTTATTCAGCTTCATATTTTCAAGTGCCCAGTTTTCTGAAGTGAAATTTTCATTGCCAATACTCATTGCGTGCTTAATTTGTGTTTTTCTTTCACGGGGTCCATCCTGCTGGTTCACTTCTTTTCTGCCGCCCATTCTGGGTTCACCGTAACTGAACTGGATTGAGCTTCTCTTTGCGATCAGTGAGATGGCAAATCCAATGAGTAATAGCGGCCATAACCGCCATATGTCTCCATAGCCGAATGAAATGTCTTTTGAAAAGAATGCTGCGGATAAGAGACCACCATATACAGTAAAGATCAAACCGCTTAAAATTCCTTTTCTTCTTGTAAAAAACTTAATCAGCTGCGCAATCCCGATGATTAATAAAATAACTGGGAGGATCAGTCCTGCAGCTGAGCCTTCAAGTTGTAATAAGCCCAGATTAACCATTAAAAGCAGCAGTCCGAAGACAAGCAGAAAGCTCGCACAGCCCCACTGTTTTTTATGAGCTCCTTCCATATCATCTCAACCTTTCCGTCAGACACTTTTATTTATTTTAAAATATCTGCCTGATTTCATGAAGCATCAGAGGAAGGAGCTTTCCTCAGTCCTCAGACGGAGGCCCGCCTTTTCATTAAATACTCATAAACCACTAGACAAAGAATCGCATACGTATATCCGAGCAGCCACCCGCCAATCACGTCTGTAAAATAATGCGCCTCATCCGGCATTCTGCTGAGACCTGCAAGAACTGAAATCAACATTCCAACTGCAAACATCAGTGCCTGCCCTGCTGCATCTCCTGACTTTTCAGTAATTAAATAAATGATAACAATTGCAGCAATCATACTGACCATTGCGTGACCACTCGGAAAACTGAAGCCATCTTCCAATCCGCCGGGACGCTGCCGTTCAGTCAGTGTTTTGATGAGCTTATTAAGGTAATTACCGCCGCCTACTGCCAGCAGGACAATCAGCATGCCAAGGTAGTGATTTCTCCTGAACCATAAATACAGAACAGCTGCGATACTGACAGTGGCTAAAAACCATTCTCCTCCAAGAAATCCGAAAAATAATAAAAAGTCCAGTCCGCTGAAAAAATCAGTACCAAATTGATCAATATCGCCTAACCCATTATCAAGATTCACTACAAGTAAAACTGCCGCTGCAAACGTTACAGCTGCCAGCGGATAAAACCATTTTTTCACGTTGTCCCCTCCTCCCTGCCTGCTTACATTATATAGCATTGAGCGAGTCGTCAAAAGAGTGAAAAAATTCGAGTCCCGTGATATACTGAGTCATCATTAAATGGTTTTTATGAAAGGAGCATACATATGAATGAAAAACTTTTTTCACTGTTAGATTCTTATTATGATGATATGGTCGCGCTCCGCCGTCACCTTCATCAGCATCCGGAGCTTTCTTTTGAAGAGAAGGAAACGCCTGCGCTGATTGAAGCATTTTACAAGGAGCTTGGCGTCGAAGTAAAAACAGGTGTTGGGGGCAACGGTGTAACAGCAGTCATTCAAGGGGGTAAACCCGGTAAAACCGTTGCACTGCGCGCTGATTTTGACGCCCTGCCGATCCAGGACGAGAAGGATGTTACTTATAAGTCCACAATTTCCGGAAAAATGCATGCCTGCGGTCATGATGGTCATACGTCAACACTCCTTCACCTTGCGAAAGCAATTCACACGATAAAAGATGAACTGCCTGGCACATACGTCATGATCCACCAGCACGCTGAAGAATATGCGCCGGGTGGTGCGATCAGCATGATTGAGGACGGCTGTCTGGACGGTGTGGATGTTGTATTTGGCACTCATCTTTGGGTTACGGGTGAACTTGGAGACATTGAATATCGTACAGGTCCAATCATGGCAGCAGCTGACCGGTTTGAAATTAAAATCCAGGGAGCAGGCGGTCACGGTGCTCAGCCTCACAAAACAAAGGATGCAGTAGTAGCAGGCTCACAGCTGGTTACATCTCTTCAGCAGATCGCAGCGAGACGGGTAAATCCGGTAGAATCAGCTGTCGTTTCTGTCGGCTCTTTTGTAGCTGAAAATGCATTCAACGTGATTGCAGATTCTGCAAAGCTGATTGGTACTGCCAGAACATTCGCACCGGAAGTCCGTGACCTTGTTGAAAAAGAAATAGGCAGAATTACTGAAGGCACATGCATTTCAACAGATTGCACCTATGAATATGATTACATCAGAGGCTATCCTGCTGTTGTAAATCATGAAAAAGAAACGGATTACCTTGTGAAGGTTGTCAACGAAATGCCAGGCGTACAGGCGGTGGAAAGTGAAATGCAAATGGGCGGAGAAGATTTCGCATATTACCTTGAACACAGACCGGGCACATTCTTCTTTACAGGAGCCAAGCCTGAAGGTGTAGACGTTCCTTATCCACACCATCATCCAAAGTTTGATATCAATGAAAAGGCTATGCTGCTCGCAGCAAAAACCTTAGGCAGTGCAGCGATACAGTACCACGAAGAAGACTAAGATATAACAAAAGCTGCTCCTGAAAAATTCAGGGGCAGCTTTTGTTTATTTATTCAGCTGTGTTGAAGATATGTGATATTTATGCACAGCTGGTGATTGTAGCGGAAGGGGGCGACTCCTGTGGCAGGAAGGACAGGTGAGACCGAGCATGGCAAAGCCTGCTGGCTCACCGCCCGGCCGCGAAGTCCCCCTGAAGCGGAAATCAACAGCCAACTTTAATAAAGCCATTTATTTTATATGATGTTTCTTAATCTGCGCAGGCACATACATCGATACAAACAGGATGACAAATGCAACGGAAGCAGCAGCCGTCATACCTGCAGCATACAGATCCAGCTTTGCAAGATTAATGATTGTAAATAGCATACCCTGCACAATAAGGATTTTCATCAGCAGCTTTTTAAATGATTCGTGACGGATACCAGCCTTCACCGGATACAGGTCAGGCCAGATTTTCAGCTCATGCTTTTTCAGCAATGGAATAAGCTGGAACCCTGTCAGGTAAAGGAATAAAAGAGCTGTAATGACCTTCAGCCAGAGGTTGTCCGCGCCTCCGATAATAACACCTGCAATAATCGTTAGCCTTACCCACAGACCAAAATATTCGTCAGATCGCAGGAATGTTCTTGTATACAGATAACTGTATGTAGCAGCAGGATTCAGCTCAGGTGTTTTCAGGAACGGGTCCATCCACTTTCTGCGCTTAGCCTGTCCTTTCAGATGCGGAACATCTGTGAACATATTTGCAAACCGGTAGAAACGGTGCAGTCTCGCATTTTCAAGATCAATCAGCAATTCCCATTTTAACGATTTTTCTCTTGTCAGCACCATAAAAGCAGTCAGATAACCTATAATCAACACTGCGATCATGACAGACATCCAGGCTGGCGTTTCTGCAAAGATTGACCATAGAAAAGCTATATTTAACAGTAATCTTACTGCGAGATCTGTATAGTGGCTTGAAAGCTCCTGGTATCTGAGCATGATCCATCTCATGACAAGATTCCATACCTTCAGCACAAGAATAACGCCTAACAGCCAGATAAAATCCGAAAACGCAGCGCCGGTTGTCTGCACATATAAAGGCATGGCAGCAGCGAGTAATACGAGTACAATATATGACTGGAAAAAGAAGCTTGAAACCAGTGCATTGACAAAGTAGCGCTTCATCTGTCCCTCAAGCGGGGTCAGGTAAACCTTATCAGGCTCCTGCAAATACGTATACACAGGACTCATTGTAACTGCAATCCCAATCACTGCAGCAATTAATATACCGGATGGGAACGTTTCATCAAGCGTCATGACCCAGTTGCTGTATACATAGCCTCCCCCGCCGACTGCAAAGATCAGCACAAACATCAGATGCCCATTAAAAATATAGCGCATGTACTTCTGCAGCTCTTTTTGATAATCAGACAGCCTTGAGGTCCAAAGATCATGAATGTGTTTCATTGGACTCTTCCTTTGTCAGCTGAATATAAATATCATCGAGTGTGGCATCAGGCATACTGAATTCATTTCTAAGCGTCTGGAGCGTTCCGCGCGCACGGATTTTCCCTTCATGCAGAATGATAAAAGAGTCACAATAACGTTCTGCTGTAGCAAGAATATGCGTAGACATTAAAATTCCCGCTCCGCCTGCTTTCATCTCCTCCATCAAATCAAGAAGTGACTGGATTGCAAGTGGATCAAGCCCGACAAAGGGTTCATCAATAATATAAAGGCTGGGGTTGATCAGGAAAGCACACATAATCATTACCTTCTGCTTCATTCCTTTTGAAAAATGGGCAGGGAACCACTTCATCTTCCCTTCCATACGGAATTTTTTCAGCAGAACAGGCACCCTCTGTTCATATTCCTTTTCCGAAATTCCATAGGCCATCGCAGTCATTCGCAAATGCTCCTCAAGCGTCAGTTCATCATAGAGGATCGGTGCTTCCGGTATATAGGAAAACTGTTTTCTGTACTCATCCGCGTTCTGCTTCAGCTGCAGACCATTAATTGCGACGGTTCCTTTGTGCGGCTCCATCAATCCGATAATATGTTTAATGGTTGTACTCTTACCAGCCCCGTTTAATCCAATTAAGCCGACAATTTTACCAGGCTCCATTTCAAGGCTGATCTCTTTTAAAACCGGACGTCTCGTATAGCCGCCGGTCAGATCCCTGATTTCTAATAATGACATGAATTTCTTCCTTTCTATTCAACTAGGTATGTTAATTATACTGTTATTCATCAACCTTTTCAGCGTATAAATGAACATGATTTATTTGCACTCTGAAAGTCTGTTCACAGCTGATCATTTACGCGGAAGGCGGGGACTCCAGCGGCGGAAAGGGACAGGTGAAACCGTCCGGCGCAGCCGGAGGGGTTCACCGCCCGGCCGCGGAAAGCTTCCGCCTGGAGCGTAAATGATCAGCAAGCTTCTTAAAAAACATATTCTATATAATGACAGCATTGTAGCATACAACTGAACTTACTATGGTAGAATAAACTTAATTTACTGATGAAAGGATGAAGAATATGAGTGACTGCATTTTCTGCAAGATTATTGACGGTGAGATTCCATCATCTAAAGTATATGAGGACGAGCACGTCTATGCGTTTCTTGATATCAGTCAAGTAACAAAAGGTCATACGCTGGTGATTCCAAAAACACATAAAAAGGATCTTCATGAGCTGACACCTGAGATTGCTGCAAACCTGTTTTCTGTAGTCCCGAAAATCGCAAATGCCATCAGAGATACTTATAGCCTGAAGGGTGTAAATCTGCTGAATAATAACGGTGAATTCGCAGGACAGAGTGTATTTCACTATCATCTTCATATTCTTCCGCGTCACGGTGAGGAAGACGGTTTTAAACCGGTGTGGGAAGTACATACGGATGACTATTCTAATGATGAGCGGAATGAAATTGCAACAGCAATTGCTGCAAAAATTAATTAGTAGGAAATAAGATTCAGCCATGGTATAATGATGCTAATTTTCGCTGACAGTCACGAGGACATGTCAGGAAAAAAATCAGTTTAGCTTAGGAGAGATGAGTTATGAACACGAGAACACTCGTAGCACTAGCACTTTTTGCAGGGATGGGTACAGCTTTACACTTACTGATTCCGGGGACACTGACAATGAAGCCTGATATGTCATTGTTAATGATGTTTTTAGGTATTTTATTATTCCCCGGCGTTAAAAATGTTTTGCTGATCGGTCTTGCAACAGGTATTTTATCAGGCCTTACAACAACATTCCCGGGTGGATTCCTGCCGAATGTGATTGATAAGCCAATTACGGCATTTGCTTTTTACGGTATCATTCTGCTGGCAGGTAAGTTTGCACGTAAGCCTGCGGGTGCCGGTGTGCTTGCAGCAGTCGGCACCCTGATCTCAGGAACAATCTTCCTTGGATCTGCCGCACTTCTTGTCGGCCTTCCGGGTCCAATTATGGCACTTGCACTATCTGCTGTCGTACCTGCAATTGTCGTTAACGGTCTGTTAATGGCTGTGATGTATCCTGTTGCACAGGCGATTATGAGACGATCTAATCTGGTCGAATCTGCTGCCTGAACCTGCAAAGCTGTTCCCCTTTTATGAGGGGGCAGCTTTTTTCATGTGCAGGCTGAGCTGCACACAATTCTTTGGCAGGTTTATCTCCAAACCAAATAGGTTAAAATACATAGTATAAGCGTGCTGACGCCTGTAATCAGCACTCTTTGAAGCTTTATCCTTCTGGAGGGATATAAAGTTTTTTTAGCTAAATCTGCTGCACATATGATCAACAGCACTAATGAGATCAGCGTACATATGGTTAGGATCACTTTAATATACACCACGAAATGATTCCTCCTGTCCATGAATACTTTGGACAGTTTATGAATTACTATATACAATAAGAATACAAATACAAAAAGGGATGTGGTTGGGATGAATTTCAAACAATTTTCACTTGGCTTGGTTGTCGGATTAGCGGCAGGAGCAGCAGCATCACTTATATCGGCTCCTCAATCAGGTGAAGAACTTCGTGGAACAATTAAAAACACAAAAGATAACTGGCGCGAGCATATGCTTGAGCTGCAGATGAACCTGCAAATTGTAAAAGAATCAATTGCTGACGCTTCAAAGGAAAGTAAGGAATCTCTCCGCGTAGTGGCAGCGGAACTAAAGGATTCCATCCAGGCGTGGAGACGCGAAGCAGATCCTGCGATAAACAATCTTCAGGAAGAGCTTGCTGCAATTCAGGCCACAATGGAAGAACTCGAAAAAACAATTAACCAGGACAGCAAAGAGCCACAGCCAAGCTCTTAAAAAAAACAGCCCGCGGGCTGTTTTTTCTTTTGTCGTGAAATCATTATCCCGGATAAAATTTCTACATACAGTTCATTACCTTACCGTGTACAGGTAAATCTATTTTATTAGAAAATTTAATTTATTCTTACCTTTCATTCGTTTTACTTTATTGCTATAATGTTTGAAAATGAACTAATATTCCTATTACTCTAAAATCTTTTATGAAAGAAGGTGTAACAATGGATGATAAATTATACTCAATGAAAGAGGCGATGATTTTCAGCCAGCGGATGGCCCAGCTGAGCAAGGCATTATGGAAAGCAATCGAGAAAGACTGGCAAAACTGGATCAAGCCCTATGACCTGAATATCAATGAACACCATATCCTCTGGATTGCTTATCATTTAAAGGGTGCATCCATTTCAGACGTTGCCAAATTTGGTGTTATGCACGTATCCACAGCCTTTAACTTTTCAAAAAAGCTTGAAGAAAGAGGCTATCTTGAGTTCTCAAAGCGTGAGAATGATAAGCGGAATACGTATATTAAGCTGACCGAAAAAGGTGACGAGCTTCTGCTTGAATTAATGGAGAACTATTCACCTGAGACACATTCAGTTTTTGAAGGGGCTGCCCCATTACGTGAAATCTACGGTAAATTCCCTGAAATGATGGATGTCATGGCGATTGTGAAAAACATCTATGGTGATGATTTCATGAAAATTTTTGAGACATCCTTCAATAATATAGAAACGGAATTTTCTGAAGTTGAAGGAAAAATCAAGAAAAGCAGAACGGCTGATCCGGTCAAACAGATCGCATCACCCTGACGATTCAATCCTGTCATGAAAAAGGATCTCCCACCCTTTTTCATGACAGGATTTTGTTTTGGTAAATTAAATATTAATTTTTTCATTTTCCTATTGCAACTTTCTGCAGATGAGAGTAAAGTAGCTCTCGTAGCTTTTCTAAAAAAAATCGTCATGAACGGAGGCGATCGTGTTGCATTGCTGGAAATCAATTAATGTAAAGAAACAGTATGGATTTTACCGCATCTTTTTTCTTTCTGCGATTCTTGTCCTGACTGTTTTTTCATTTTTACATGTATCAATACAATTAATTTTCGACCAACCAATGTATGATCAATATTTTTTATGGTTTGCGATCGGATTTTTCTTAATATATCCACTTCACAAAGTGTTTCACACACTGCCGCTTGCGGGATTTATGAGCCTGATCCAGTTAAAAACCAGATTTCATTTTTTCTGTGTACCTATTATGTCTGTCAGAGTAAACAAGCCTATTCCAAAAGTATTTTTTATCATGGCGCTGGTTTCACCATTTCTTTTAATCAACGGGCTATTATTGTATGGAACAACCTTATTTCCCGGTTATGCTCACTATTTTACGATTTTAATTGCTTATCATTCAGGCATTTGCCTTGTAGACTTTCTTTATGCCAGATCGTTATTTAAATCTCCTAAAGGTGCTTTTATCGAAGAAGATGATGATGGATATGAAATTCTTGTACCTGTAAAGGAAACACAATATCCCGGCATTTAAAAGCTGACTGATCAGACATATTTAACAGCTCTCTCTGTTATTTATGTCTGATTTTTGTTATTGTAGTACTTAGAGACGAGGAGGGGGAACATGGTTTCCGTAATTGGATTATTTATCGCATTTACCGTATTTATTATTTATGCCATTAATCGAATGACTAATAGACTTTGTGAACAGAAGGAAATCCCGAACGAACGGCAGCCAAAAGTCTTCCGTACGATCAATATTCTGATCCTGATTTTACTTCTGTCTTCTTACGTTGAGATTCTTTATACGTAATGATGAACTTAAATATGTAAGCTGATAAAGGTGCCTGTGATGGCATCTTTTTTATTTGTAAAAAAGAGGCTGGAATTTTTTTATTCCAGCCTTTTTAATCGTTTCGCTGCGCTTTTCTGTTTGTCCAGCTCCGGCAGGCAGGGACTAGTGCGCTTCCCTCAGCTCCTTAAGATAAGTCAACATCAGCTCACTACGTTCACTGTGTTTCCTTTATCTCAACCCGCTTCAGTCCAGCGCATACGTCCCTTAACGCCTGCCTACGCTTTTCTTTGTTGTCCAGCTCCGGGCGCTAGCTCCTAGTGTCATAAGTCACCCATCGACCAACGGGAAAGTTCACCCATTTTTCGCTGTGCGTCTTATGCCCGTCGGAGCTGACCAAGCGCCCTGCGCTTTTCTTAGAACCAAGCGCTGCCGATGATGATCAACAGGATGAATAGGACAACTAGCAGGGCAAATCCTCCGTGGTTGTAACCTTTTTCGTGTGACATGAATATGTCCCCCTTTCTTTATAAGTTTTTAGTACAGCCAGGCTGCGCCAACAATAACAAGGAGGATAAATAGGACGACGATTAATGCGAATCCTCCGCCTTTACCACATGACATGGAGACCCCTCCTTTCTTATGTATGGTATTCAATTCATTTCAAAGAAGCGTGGGCTTGACGCTTATCTTTTTTAAAAATGGAATGATTGTGAAAACAATACTAAGGTTTGGGGAAATATGTTATAGTATGCTTTGTAGATTTTTACACCATAGAGAGATCGTGAGGAGAGGAAATACATGAAAAAGTGGATTGCAGCAACATCGTTAACACTAAGTGTGGCAGCACTTGCAGCATGCAGTGATGAGGAAGCAAGTGAAGTTGTGGTATCAACGAACGCAGGAGATATTACAAAAGAGGAATTATACCAGGAGATGAAGACGACTGTTGGGGAGCAGGCGCTTCAGATGATGGTATTGGAACAGGTTCTTCAGGATAAGTATGAAGTGAGCGAAGAACAAGTTGACGCAGAATTGGAATCAATGAAAGAACAATATGGTGGTCAGGAACAGTTTGAAATGGTTCTTTCACAACAGGGTTATTCTGAAGATACTTTCCGGGACACAATTAAATTAAACCTCCTTCAGGAGAAAGCTTTAACAGAAGACGTTGAAGTGACTGAAGAGGAAATTCAGCAGAAATATGAACAAATGCAAAAAGAAGTGAATGCAAGACATATTCTTGTGCAGGACGAAGAAACTGCGCTTGATGTGAAGCAGCAGCTTGAAGACGGCGCTGATTTTGCAGAGCTTGCAAGAGAAGTATCCACTGAACCTGCTGCCCAGGAAACTGGCGGTGAACTTGGATTCTTCAGTGCGGGAGATATGGACCCTGCATTTGAAGAAGCTGCATTCAGCCTGGAGCCAAATGTGATCAGCGAGCCGGTTGAATCAAGTTTTGGATGGCACATCATTGAAGTAACAGAAACGCGCGAAGCTGAAATTGGCAGCTTTGAGGAAATGAAGGAAGAAATCGAACATGACCTGAAGCTTGCGAAGGCTGACCAGACACAGGCAAGTGCGATGATCCAGGATATGATGAGAGAAGCTGAAATTGACATTAAAGATGAAGATCTCAGCACAACATTTGATGCATTCCTGTCACAGCCTGAACAGCCAGCTGCTGAAGAAGAGCCAGCAGAAGAAGATACAGAGGAATAATAAAGAAAAGTGGAAGGCGCTCGTTCAGCTCTCAGGCTTAAGCCGAGGAGCGGAAAACGGGTGCCTTTTCCCGTTTACCGATGCGTGGCTTATGACCCGAAGAGCTAGCGCCTGGAGCTGGACATTAGAAAAGCGGAAGCAGGCTTTTAGCCCCGACAAGCATAAGACGGAATGAGAGAATTGGGTGACCTTCCCCATTTTCTCATTCCGTCTTATGACTCGAGGGGCTGCCTGCTGGAGCTGGACATTAAAAAAGCGGAAGGCATAGCTGCCTTCCACTTTTCTAATCCTTATATTCAGCCGGTAAACGCTTCTTCTTCTCTTTCATCATACGCTGAATATAGGTTTTTCCGTGTTCTTCAATAAAATCTTTTTCCTGTTTTCTGTCCTGATAAGCTGTTTTGACAAACATCACAAGACTGAGAACGGCTCCCCCGATTGCAAGGTCGATCCATATTGGAAACATCTGCACGCCTCCTGCACTGAATTCTTACTTTACTTTATGCAGGCACGTACAAGCTTATGACTAGTCCTGATCGTACATATGCGGGCGGTAGAATGATCTGTTTTCAAGCGCGAATACTCTTTCCGTGTATTCTCCTGGATTCGTTCTGCTGATCACTCTGTCCATCATCACCATTTTCGCATCGATATTATCAATATAATGCAGAATCTCAGCCTCCATCAGCATTGGCGGCTTCGGTGATCCCCATTCAGCTTTTCCGTGATGGGAAAGAATCATATGCTGTAATAAGAGTACTTCTTCCGCTTCAATTTCAAGCTCTTTAGCAGCTTCCGCAATCTCATTCACCATAATCGAAATATGACCAAGCAGATTTCCTTCAAGTGTATAAGTCGCTGATACTGCCCCTGATAATTCTTTTACTTTCCCCATATCATGCAGGATGATTCCGGCATAGAGAAGATCTTTGTTTAATGATGGATACTGCTCTGCCAGAAACTTTCCGAGCCTCAGCATGGATACAACGTGAAAAGCCAGACCAGAGACAAACTCATGGTGATTTTTCGTTGCAGCCGGATATTCCATAAATGACTTTTGATATTTTTTCAGCAGGTGACGTGTAATGCGCTGGATCACCGGGTTTTTCATTTCAAAAATATACTGCGTTAATTCTTCTGTCATTGATTCGACTGATAATGGAGCTGTCTCCAGGAAATCCCCCATTTTCACGTTGTCCTGAGCAGAAGCAGGTCGAATCTGTCTGAGTCTCAGCTGGTTTTTGCCGCGGTAGTTATGGATCTCCCCTGCCACTTTTACAATTGTCTGCGGCTGATACTTGCGCTCTTCCTCGTCGCCTGCATCCCACAATTTTGCTTCAATATCACCGCTTCTGTCCTGAAAAATCAGTGTTAAAAAAGGTTTCCCCGCCGTTGTTACACCTTTAGTCATTTGTTTTATCAGTAAATACTGATCTACAGGATCTCCCGGGTTTAAAAAAGTAATTCCTTTCATCTGCTACCTCTCCTTTTGTCTGTTATATGTATTTCAAATTTGGCTTTTACATGTTGGCTGATGATTTCCACTTCAGATGTAAATAGAGTTAAATGCAACACCAATAAGAACATTTGTTCTTTTATTATATCATTTTTCACATGAACATAAATAGAAATAACCGGCAGCTGTACCGGCTATCTCAGTGTTTCTTTATGGTTATTCTTTTTTAGATAGTTTTAAGGCCTGTTTAATATCCTTTAGCGACGAGGAATTTCCGTACATCAGAACGCCTCCCCGGTAAACCTTTGCCCCAAACCATCCTAACACTAAAATCGTTAGAAGCGTTAGCAATATGGCAATAGCAGGCTCCCAAAATGGAATATTCAGCATTCCCACCCTTGTAAACATTACGAGCGGTGTAAAAAACGGAATATATGAAGTAACGGTAATGAACCCTGCTTCAGGTGATGCGAGCCCGTAGAAAGCAAGCAGTGCGCCACCAACGATGAGAATATTGACTGGCATCAGTACCTGCTGGAGATCTTCAGTTCTGCTGACAAGTGAGCCTAGAAATGCAGCGAGTGTGGCATACAGGAAATAGCCAAGAATAAAGAACACGACGCCATAAATAATGGTACTGATTGATCCGGATGAAAAGTCAAATAATGAATAAACGCCCCCTTCAAGCGAATCACTGCTTACATTCACTGAAACAATCCCGACTGTTGCCCAGATAAAAATCTGAGTCAGCCCAACAAGGCCGATACCGAGAATTTTAGCAAAAATCTGCTGAATCGGCGGTACGCTTGAGATCAGGATTTCCATTACACGGGATGATTTTTCTGTTGCCACTTCTGTTGCGATCATCATAGAGTAAATGAGCACTGACATATAGATCACGAAAATTAATACATAGACTAACCCTCTCGCCTGGTCAAGCTCCTCTGCTGATTTTGCAGATTCAACATAAGCTGACTGTGAAAATGACACCGGCATGTTTAACGTAGCTAATTCATCTGCACTTAATGACAGGCGGTTCGCTGCCATATTTGACTGAATCGTCTGAAGGGCTGCCTGCAGATCACCTGAGTAGGAATTTGCAGTGAGAGAAGCCGATAAATAGTCAGCCTGTATTCTTCCCACTTCCGTCATATTTACTGTAAGAAGTGCATCAAAATCTCCATTCTCAAGCTGACTCTCCAGTTCTTCAAGACTGGCTTCTCCTCTTGTTATGTCAATAGAATTATTCAGGATCCCCATCTGGGCGGATAGATTGTCTGCAATATCTGTATCTTCTTCATACACAACAACCTGCCACTGCTCTTCATCACCATTGCCACCACCATCAAAAATTGAGGTGATCGACTGAAAATTGGTCGCTCCAATAATGACTAAAGTAAAGATGATGGTCGTAATAATAAAGGATCTGGATTTGACTTTATTCATAAATGACTTTGCAAGAATTAAACCGAATCTATTCATAAGAAGCACCTGCCTTTTCGATAAAGATATCGTTCAGTGAAGGTTCTTCGAGTGAAAACTGACGGATAAAGCCTTTTGGCTGAAGGTAAGAGAGAATCTCCTGTGATACTTCTTCATTTTCGATTTGCAGTTCTGCCCCGCCGATCAGCTTTTTAACCTTCACTACACCTGGCAATGCTTCAATACCGGCAAGATCGAAATTAGCTTTAATCAGCAGGTTTTTTTTACCAAAGTCTCTTTTAATCTCATTTAATTTCCCCTGGACAATTGGGGCTCCCTTATGAATAATGCACAGACTTTCGCACAGCTCCTCGACGTGCTCCATCCGGTGACTTGAAAACACAATCGTCGTCCCCTGACTTTTCAAATCATCGACTGCCTTTTTCAGGAGTTCAACGTTGACCGGATCAAGACCGCTGAAAGGCTCATCGAGAATCAGCAGATCCGGTTTATGTATAACGGAAGTAATAAACTGTATTTTTTGCTGGTTACCTTTTGACAGTTCCTCTACTCTTTTATTTTCATATTCGGGCACATTGAATTTTTCAAGCCAGCCGGTCAACTCTTCCTCAGCGGCTTTTTTATCCATGCCTCTCAACCGCGCTAAGTAGACAACCTGTTCCTTCACCTTCATCTTAGGATAGAGCCCTCTTTCTTCAGGAAGGTAACCGATATGCTGACTCGTATGATAACCGATTGAATCGCCATTCCAGCTGATTGTGCCTTCTGTGCTGTCAATCAGCCCGAGAATCATCCGGAAAGTTGTTGTTTTACCCGCTCCATTTGCACCAAGGAAACCGAACATTTCACCCTTTGGTATTGTCAGCGAAAGGTTGTTCACAGCTGTATGAGCGCCAAACCTTTTTGTGACATTGTCAATCTTTAACATGACATTTCCCCCTTTTGCCTGCTCCTCTATTTTATACGGAAAACATAGTGAAAAGGTTCATTTTTTTCAGAATTTCTCCACTTCACGTGATGAGGCTGCTGTGTAATAATAAACATACGGACAAAAAGGAGATGAATGGAATGGATATTTACAAAATCACGGCTTTTAGTAAAAAAGGGGAACTGCTTTTTGAAGATTCCTTCGAAGCGGAAAATGATGACGCAGCAAAGAAAATCGGGGAAAAGCGCCTTGAAGAAGAAGGCATGCTCGATCACACCCACCGCGTCGTATCACCTAGAGGAAAGTTAGTTGTTTTTCATACATAAAGAAATGCGGGGCGCCTCTCAGGCGTCCCGCTTTTTTTTAATTCCCTCTGAAAACAGGCTTTCTCTTTTCTGCAAATGCCTGAATCCCTTCCATATGATCGTTCGTCTGTCTCATTCTCCACTGCGCTTCTTTTTCCATTTCAAGTATTTCTTCAAGCTGTGCTTTTCTGCTCCCTCTAAGAATTGTTTTCGACTCCATCATCGCTTTTACAGGGCTGTGATTAATCGTCTGAACAAATGCTTCCGCTTCTTCAGTGACACGACCTTCAGCAGTCACCTTATCAATTAACCCCATTGAATAAGCTTCGTGACCATTCAAGATCTCACCTCTCCAGATTGTATGCAGCGCTTTTTGCGTACCGAGACGCTCCTGCATGAAGAAATGACCGCCCCCATCCGGAACAAGTCCAATCCCGATAAAGTTCATGGCAAGCTTACTCTGCTCTTCAGCAAAAATCACATCAGTTGAAAGTGCCAGACTGAGTCCAAGTCCTGCTGCTGCACCATGAATTGCACTAACTGTGATTTTCGGCATTGTATATAACGTAACTGACAAGTCATTAATAACTTTCATAAAATGCTGAAAATCCTCTTCACCATTCATCTTAAGCATGCCTTTAATATCTCCGCCTGAACAGAATCCCTTTCCTTCACCCCTCAGCACCAATACCTGTAAATCAGAATCCCGCTTGATTTCATTAAGTGCATCCTGCAGATCTGTCATTAACTGCAGATTTAATGCATTCAGACTTTCCGGTCTGTTGAATGTTAACCAGACTGTATTCCCCTGTACATCAACCTTTAAAGTTTCATACTGTTTTTCCATGTGAATCACTCCATCCCCTAAAAATGAATCTCCATTCACTTATTCCCTGTCCAGCCGTGAATATCCTTTAATATTTCAAAATTGGTTTAATGTTCTTAGAAAAAACTTTTCCACTTTATGATTACAGTGATTTTATACCTAAATCCAATCCTTATATAGTATTATAGATCTATAAAAGTTTTTTCGTTTTAATATTAACTTCTGAATCAGTAAAGACG
Organism: Jeotgalibacillus haloalkalitolerans; assembly: GCF_034427455.1. Lineage (NCBI taxonomy): Bacteria > Bacillati > Bacillota > Bacilli > Caryophanales > Caryophanaceae > Jeotgalibacillus > Jeotgalibacillus haloalkalitolerans. The sequence goes on from NZ_JAXQNN010000004.1 coordinate 224,267, forward strand.
ATATTACTTAAAGAGGAACCCTTAAGGAGGATTTTTTAACGATGATCTGGGCACGAACGAAAGAAAAGAAAATTGATCTGGCAGTCATTGCTGACAATTATAAAAATCAGGTAAAAATTGACCTGCCAAAAGAAATTACAACACCTAAACAGTTGAGTATGATCTCACTTTCAACATACGACCTGCAGATTCTGATGGCTTTTCAGCCGTATGTAACTGAAAATATTGACGGGATTGTATCTCATTTTTATAAAACAATCGGACATGAGCCGCAGCTGCTATCTATTATTAATGAACACAGCTCCATTGAACGACTGAAAAAAACGTTAACGATTCATATTCAGGAAATGTTCAGCGGGAAAATTGATCAGCAATTTATCCAGAAAAGAAACCGGATTGCAGAAGTACATCTGCATATCGGTCTGGATCCTAAATGGTATATTGCTGCATTCCAGGATTTATTAAATTCGTTTATTGATATGACTGAAGCACTTCCCTTCAATGAAAAGGATAAATTCAGCCTGATTCGTGCCGTTTCGAAAATATTGAACCTTGAAATGCAGATCGTGCTTGAAGCATATGAAAATCAATTTCAGCAGAAGCTGATGGCTGAGCAAAACCATCTTGAAGAATTGCTGGATACATTAAGAACCAGCGCTGCTGCTTTATCAGATAACAGCAGTTCAACAAGTGAAAATGTACGTCAGATGAAAGAAGCACTCAGTCAGCTGTCAAATCGTGCACAAAACGGTTCCCAGGTAGCGACTGACCTGCAGAATAAAACAGGTGAAGAGCAGACACGCCTTGATAAGACGAAGAAAGAAAGCGAACAGATTTCCAATAAAATGCAGTCTACAGAGCAGAATATTAAAGAATTGAATAACCTGAACAGCCAGATCTCCGAGGTTGCAAATATGGTTACATCTATTGCGGATCAGACAAATCTGCTCGCGCTGAACGCCTCAATTGAAGCTGCGCGTGCGGGTGAGCATGGAAAAGGATTTGCTGTTGTAGCGGATGAAGTGAGAAAACTTGCTGAAAATACAAAGGAATCCGTTGCACAGGTATATGATCTGCTGAAGGATACAAATGTGAAGACAAAAACAATTGAAGGTTCTATTTTTGAACTGAAGGAATTGTTCAGGTCAGAGCGTGACAGTATTATCTCTACCAGTGATTCATTTGAAGGAATCATGTCTGTGATGAATGAACTGAAGGTTCAAAATACGCAGATTGATGCGGATGTAAGCCGTCTTGTGATCACATTGGATGAGATCTCTGAAAAAGCTGCCGGAGTCGCAGAAGCTGCTGCCTCACTTGAAGAAAGAGCATGAAAAAAAGCCGCTTACAGGTTTCCCTGTAAGCGGCTTTATCATTACTGTTCGTTATTTTCCATTGCACCATAAAGCTCTTCAAGTGGCTTCATGATCACTTTGTTAAGCTCCTGAATTGTCATGCTCATGCGCTGTTCAGCCTCCATCAGCTTTGCAATCAGCTCGTGCTGCTGTACAAGCTGCGCTGTTTTTTGCGCCTGCTCGATTTCTTCCTGTGAAATTTCTTCACCGTTCATTTGCTTTTGTTGAAGAGAAAGCTGAATGTTGCGGAAGTTCTCAAAGATCCCTTTCGCTGATTCATCGCTGTTTACAGCGTCATACATTTCTTTTAACTGAGTGAATTCCTCACTCTGACGAATTGCACTTTCTAATTCATTTGCCTGATCATACAGATTTACTGCCATTTGTAAAACCTCCTAAGTTAATCGCTCTTCCATGTTTCCCCTCAAAAATCAGTCTTAAACATGATCTGATTCAGAGACCGGTTAATAACACAAATGCTCCCTGAATAAGTCCAATTAACCCGCCGAGCAGTGCACCAAGATAGGTGATCATTTTAAATTCCCTTTTTGAAATGCCGAGTACAAGTTCCTCAAGGCGTGACACTTCAAAAGAATCCACCTGTTCTCTGACAATTTCCTGCAGCTTCATTTTTGCCAGAATATCCTCAATCCGTTCAATCAGAATATCCTTTGCTTTTGATGATGCTTTTGGGATCAAATCCTCAATCAGCCTGTTTTCAAGCGGCTGAATAACACTGCCGAACGGTTTGCCCATCCATTCATTCAGGTTCATCCGTTCTTTTAATACGCCCTGGAGCCGGATAATGAGATCACGGTCAGTGACAATCGAGAATGCCCGTTCCCACTGCCAATCCTTCACTTTTTCCCACTCTTTGTGCAAAACCTGTTCGAGTATATCATGTGTTCCTGGATGTTTCAAAAATTTAATGATTTCAGGCTGAACTTTATCAGCAAGTGATGTATTCCCCATGACCATCTGCACCATACTGCCAAGCGTACCGCGTGTTTTCAGGAAATCATCGATCATCGTCTGGACTTTTTCTTTTCCTTCTTCAGAGGCAAAATAATCTTCGCCTTTTTCAAGAATGTACGTGCTCACTGTCGTCACTTTACGGTCCAGCCGCTCCTGCCATTGTACAGGCAGTGTCTCACGCAATGTTAAAAACATATACTTTTCCTTTAATTGCTCATACTGTCCTTCAATCCAGCCGTCCATTGTACGTTCCAGATAAGGAACCGGTGATTCAAGATCAAACCGCTTCAGCACCGTTTCAACAGAATCATCAATCTGAAATACTTTGCTTCCTTCTTTTTGAAGCCAGGCTGTAAGTGCTCTTTCTTTTTCTGAATTCAGAAATTTCGCCTTCAAACTTTCAGCAGTCAACAGGTGATTTACAACCATCAGCCCCAGCTGACGTGCAAGCTCTTCCCTTCTCTTCGGGATCAGCCCTGGGGTAAAAGGCACACGCCATTTTCCTATATAAACCGGTTTATACGGTCTGAACAGCATCTTAATTGCCAGGCTGTTGGTAAACCCGCCAATGATCGCTCCGACCGTCATCATGATCAACAATAAAATAACAATATCCATAATCTCACCTTCCACTATACTCTTCCTGTTCAGTATAGCAGAATACAGTTGTGATGGTTAAAATGACCTTTTAATCGTGCTGAAAAGTCTTTACAGCTCCTGCACTTCAGACTCAGCTTATGTTCAGATTTCCATTTCATTCATGCTATAATTGTGAAAAACAATTGGCGGGGGAGAAATATGATACAGCACTTTCAATATCAGAAGTTATACTCAAAGGATTTGCCGGGATGGCGTTTTTCTTTTACTTATATGGGTGAACAGGTACAGGGGATTTATCATAAGAACGGAAAAATCGAATGGATCTCTGATGCACCTGAGAAAGACCAGAACAAAGTCATTCAGCAGATTCATGATTTAATGCTCTTTCATGTTTATGGTGATTAGCGTTGTATATGAACCGCCTGATTCACATATATTATGAATCAGGGGGGTGCTTTCGATGAAGCGTCATTTGTCTTTCCTTCCCGATACTTCTTATGAAGGCCGGGACGAGGCTGCAATGGATGTGGACCGTTTTATCAATGAAGGAATGGCAGGTGGAAGTGTGTTCCGCTATGGTCACAGGACAAACATCGAGGAAGCAAGAGATTTAGAATCTGAAGCCCCGCCGGCTGATTAATTGCCGGCTGACAAAACGGCCATCCGGCCGTTTTGTTGTGTAATAAAAAGAATCGTGATATTTTAAATGCATTCATACATAGAAACAGGGTGGTTTTATGTCAGTTTTCCAATCAATTCTTCAGATGTTTCCAGATGCAAGACAGTCCGATCACATGCGGTCTGAGGACTATCCCCACTACACCTGGTACCGTGATGCTGATTCCGACCAATTTATCGGTTTTTCAAAAAGCTCACTTTCAAACAGAGAAAAAGATCTGCTTTCCCTGATTCTGACTCCCTCTGCCGAGCCTCCATCCGGACCTGCCGGGGAATGGCTGAGGTTTCTATCAGAAGAAAATGCAAAATGTCCTTATGATCAAGGTAAGGTTTTCAGGATGGTGCAATATATCAGTGACACACCGTTTCAGACAGAAGGTGAGCATGCGCTTCACTATGTATTTTCTAATGAAGCAATCGTTGTTCAGACAGATGAATACAGCGGGTTTGTCATTGAACCGCAAACAGAGGATACACTCGCACTTGAAGAGATGGCATCAGCAGCTCAGGCGATCGAAAATGACCTTGAAATGAAAGTGACTTTTTTTGCCGGATCATTTCACAGCGCCGGTGCAAATATAAAAACCATGCTTGAGATGGAAAGAGCCTGGTTTGAACGCCATATTCCTTTCGAATCCAAGCGGTCAGTCCTTTCCCTTTTTGATGTGATGCCGATTAATCTGATGAACCGTTTTTCTGAGTTTGAAAAAGACACGTTATTTGCGGCTATTTTTGAGCTGTTTGACACTGAACGTGACCTGCCGAAAATTATACAAAGCTTCGTTGAAAATCTTTCAAATGTCAGCTCTACCGCAAAGCTACTGTATATGCACCGTAACAGCCTACAATACAGGCTGGATAAATTCAGTGAAAAAGCAGGGATTGATATTAAGACGTTTAATGGCGGGTTAATTGCCTATTTTGCCTGTCTTGAGTGGAATCAGAGGATCTCTAAGAATGAGGACTGGTCATTGTGACGAATGATCAGTTCTTTTTTTGTGCAATCTGTCCATTGGAAAGGCTTACATTGAAAGTTACAATGAGACTACATCAAACGTACATCACGTACATAATGGAGGAATTAACATGGCAGAGTTAAAAATGCAGAATATCTACAAAATTTATGATAAAGACGTAACAGCAGTATCAGACTTTAACCTTCACATTAAAGATAAAGAATTTATCGTATTCGTTGGTCCATCTGGTTGCGGTAAGTCAACAACGCTTCGTATGGTTGCAGGTCTTGAGGAAATTTCAAAGGGTGACTTCTACATTGACGAAGAGCGTGTAAACGATAAAGCACCGAAAGACCGTGACATTGCGATGGTATTCCAGAACTACGCACTATACCCTCACATGAGCGTATATGACAACATGGCATTCGGACTGAAGCTTCGCAAATTTGATAAAGCTGAAATTGACAAGCGAGTAAAGAACGCTGCTAAGATCCTTGGTCTTGAAGCACTTCTTGACCGTAAGCCAAAAGCACTTTCAGGTGGTCAGCGTCAGCGTGTTGCGCTTGGTCGTGCAATCGTTCGTGACGCAAAAGTATTCTTAATGGATGAGCCGCTTTCAAACCTTGATGCAAAGCTTCGTGTTCAGATGCGTGCTGAAATCGCTAAGCTTCACCAGCGTCTTCAGACGACGACAATCTACGTAACACACGATCAGACTGAAGCGATGACAATGGCGACACGTATCGTTGTTATGAAAGATGGAGTCATTCAGCAGGTTGGTTCACCTAAAGAAGTATATGACAATCCTGAAAACGTGTTTGTTGGCGGATTCATCGGTTCTCCGGCAATGAACTTCTTCAGCGGTAAGCTGACAGATGCAGGCTTTGAAGTAAAAGGCCAGACGCTTCAGGTTCCTGAAGGTAAAATGAAGACACTGCGTAATCAGAATTATGTTGGAAAAGATATTATCCTGGGTGTACGCCCTGAAGATATTCACGATGAGCCAGTATTCATCGAATCAGCTGCAGGATCTAAATTCCTTGCTGACATTGAAGTTTCTGAGCTTACAGGTGCTGAACTGATGCTTTATTCTAAGCTTGGTGATCAGGACTTTGTAGCACGCGTTGATTCACGTTCAGATATTAAAGCAGGACAAAAAGTTGAGCTTGCTTTCAACCTGAACAAGTGCCACTTCTTTGATGTGGAAACTGAGCAGCGCATCCGATAAGTTGGTTACCCCCTTTAACCATATAGAAAAAGGCCCGCTCCTTTGTTGAGCGGGCCTTTTCTAGTCATTACCGGTCAATATTGACCATATTAAGCGGCTGGATCCATTCATCATACTGTTCTTCAGTCAGGTAACCCGTCTTGACTGCAGCTTCTTTTAACGTTGATTCATCGTTAAAGGCAAGTTTGGCAATTTCAGCAGCCTTTTCATAACCGATATGAGGGTTCAAAGCCGTAACGAGCATTAAAGAATTCTCTACGTGCTTTGCAATAATATCAAGGTTTGCTTCAATTCCCGATGCACACTTATCGTTAAATGTGTTCATGCCATCAGCAAGCAGTGTGATTGACTGCAGGAAGTTGTAGATAATTACAGGCTTGAAGACATTCAATTCAAAATTCCCCTGGCTCGCTGCAAATCCGATTGTTGCATCATTTCCCATGATCTGAGTCGTAATCATCGTCAGTGCTTCACTCTGCGTCGGGTTGACTTTACCAGGCATAATTGAGCTTCCCGGTTCATTTGCAGGGATGGTAATTTCACCGATCCCACTTCTCGGACCGCTTGCAAGCCATCTGATATCATTTGCGATCTTCATCAGATCTGCTGAAAGACCTTTCAGTGCCCCATGCAGATAGACGATTTCATCGTGGCTTGTCAGCGCATGGAATTTGTTATCAGATGAATAAAAAGGAAAACCTGTCTGCAGGACGAGCTGCTTGGCTACACGCTTGCCAAACTCTTCATGTGCATTGATCCCTGTCCCGACTGCGGTTCCTCCAATTGCGAGAGAGAGAATATGTTTATTGGCCTCCTGAATCATTGTATTAGAGCGTTCAAGCATGGCACGCCATCCACTGATTTCCTGACCCAGCGTCAGCGGCGTTGCATCCTGAAGATGTGTTCTTCCGATCTTAATCACTTCATAAAATTCTTTTTCTTTTTGATAAAACGTATCTGTCAGGTTATTCAAAGCCGGGATCAGCTTACTGCACACAGCCCGGTAAGCTGCAATATGCATCGCTGTCGGGAATGTATCGTTTGAGCTCTGAGACATGTTTACATCATCATTCGGATGAACCTTCTCATCCACCCCTTCATCTGCCAGTAATTGATTCGCTCTGAACGCCACCACTTCATTCACATTCATATTGGACTGGGTACCGCTTCCCGTCTGCCACACAGACAAAGGGAAATGCTCATCGAGATCGCCATTCAGGATCTCATCACATGCTTTCACGATTGCCTTTTTCTTATGTAAAGAAAGTTTTTCAAGATCATAGTTTGCAACAGCTGCAGCTTTCTTCAGTTCAGCAAATCCATAAGTCACTTCAAGCGGCATTTTCTCAATTCCGATCGGGAAGTTTTCCAGACTTCGCTGAGTCTGAGCGCCCCAGTGTTTATCAGCAGGTACCTGTACCTCACCTAATGTATCTCTTTCAGTACGAAAATTCATATCCAAAACCCCTTTCCAAATGATTGTATGAATATTGTAACATTTCCCTTAACTTAACTCACTTACACCACCTTAATCAATTATCTTTCCGAATGTCCTGAAGTAAGCTACACTGATAAAAAAGAGTTCAGACAGGAGGTTTCATGATGAATATCGCATTATTCGGATCGACAGGAAGAGTAGGCAGTGTGATTCTTGAACGCGCCCTTGAAGACGGTCATCACGTGCAGGCGCTGGTCCGTGATACCGGGCTGAAAAGTCATCATTCTAACCTGACTTACATAACAGGGGATGCATCGGTAAAAGAAGATGTGGAAAGTACAATTAAAGGTGCAGACGCAGTGATCAGCGCGCTTGGCACTGACAAAAATGATGCGCTGACAAAATCAATGATTCATATCCTGCCTGCTATGAGAAAGCATGGCCTCAGACGTATTATTACCATAGGAACTGCAGGTATACTTGATTCAAAAAGAGAGCCGGATAAATTCCGTTTCCATTCTTCTGAATCTAACAGGCGATTAAGTACTGCTGCTGAAGATCACTGCAGGGCTTATCTGATGCTGAAAGAAGCCGGACTCGACTGGACTGTTGTGTGTCCAACTTATCTGCCGGATGGTGAGCGGATCGGAAAATACCGGATAGAAGTCAATACGCTGCCGGATGAGCCGTCGAGTATTTCGATGTATGACACTGGTGATTTTGCTTATTCTCTTCTATTAAATAATGAGCATGTGCGGGAGAGAGTCGGGATTACTTATTAAGATGACTGGTTTTTCATAACCGCTGACCTTCGCGCCAGGCGGACGCTTTCCGCGGCCGGGCGGTGAGCCCCTCCGGCTTTGCCGTATGGTCTCACCTGTCCCTTATCGCCGCAGGAGTCGCCGCCTTCTGCTCCGGTCAGCTGATATGACATGAATAAATTACCCACAACTTTATTGTCATATATAAATTTAAATACTGAGCTAAAACTATTAAGTAAAATGATTAAATAAAGTTGGGATCATTCAATTACTTTATTAAGTTAAACAGCATTCAAATGAACTTCAAAGTGCAGCGGAGCGGAAGGCGGTGACTCCGGGACGATTAGAGGGAAGCTGAGCCCCCACAGCCTAAGGCGAGGAGGCTCAGCAACCTCCGTCCGGAAAGCATTCGCCTGAAGCGCAGCGGAACGATGAAAAAAGCCTGAAACACTTCAAAAGTGTCTCAGGCTTTTTTTTACAGCATATACAAGGCAAGCATTAACCTGCCTGCTGTTTTCCCTGCTGCAGTTCGTACATTTGATAATATTTACCCCGATTTGCCATCAGCTCATCATGTGTGCCGCGTTCGACGATGTGTCCGCGGTCTAATACAAGAATCTGGTCTGCATTGCGGATCGTTGACAGGCGGTGTGCAATTATGAATGTCGTTCTGCCTGTTTTCAACGCATCCATCGCATGCTGAATGACTGATTCTGTTTCAGTGTCCACACTTGATGTCGCTTCGTCGAGTACAAGTACCGCCGGGTCAAAAGCAAGTGCTCTTGCAAAAGAGATCAGCTGCCTCTGTCCTGATGATAATGTACTGCCTTTTTCAATCACAGGCTCGTCAATTCCCTGTTCCAGGTTTGTCAGCACCTGGTCTGCACCGACAGCCTTTAATGCATCCTCTATTTTTTGTCTTGATATTCGAGGATCATTGAGGCTGACATTGGATGCAATTGTACCTGTAAAGAGATACGGATCCTGGAGTACAATCCCCATGTGATCGCGAATGGTTTGCCGAGGTAATTCTTTGATGTTTTGTCCATCAATGAGAATCTCCCCTTTTTGACAGTCATAAAAGCGGAACAGCAGGTTCATAATTGATGATTTTCCTGAACCGGTATGTCCGACAAGTCCGATCGTCTGGCCTGGCTGTGCTTCAAATGACAGGTTCTTTAATACATAATCTTCTTTTTTATAAGCAAATGACACATCATTAAATACAACGTGCCCTTTTAACCGTTCTATTCTTTCGTCCCTGACTTCTTCACCATCTTCGTCCATCAGCCCGAATACCCTTTTCCCTGCTACAAGCGCAAGCTCAAGATTTGCAAGCTGATTGACGATTCCTGTGACAGGCTGGAACAGTCTTGTCAGGTAATCAACAAACGCATACAGCACCCCGACAGTCACAAAGGATTCAGCCGTCAGTGCAGCACCACCGAAGTACCAGATGAACGCCACGAATGTCAGATTACGCAAAATGTTCACCAGATTGTGTGACATCAGCGCATTCAGATTCAGCAGCTTATTCTGAAACTGAAAATGTGTCGTATTCTTTTCTTCAAACTCTTCCTGGATCCGGCCCTCTCTTCTGAAAGCCTGGATAATACTCATTCCCTGTATCGCTTCATTAATAGAAGCATTGATTTCACTCACCTTTGATCTGACTGTCTGGTTGTAGACTGATGCATATTTACGATACAGCAGCATCCAGATGTATAAGATCGGGAGCAAAACCAAACAGATCGCAGCTAAGTTCGGATCAAGGATAAACAATGCAATGTAAATACCGGTAATATATACACCGCTATGGAAAAACTGTCCCAGCACCTGAACATACAGTTCCCGGATTGCTTCAGTATCATTTGTGATCCTTGCTACAACTTTACCTGCAGGCAGATTATCAAAATAATTGATCGGCAGGCGCTGGATATGATTGAATACCTGGGTACGCATTTTCTGAATAATTCTGTTTGCTGAGCGCTGCAGCTGGAATTCCTGACCGAAGTGAAAAATCGCAGCCACCACTGTTAAACCGAAGTAGAGCGCGACAAGCCAGAGCATTCTCGGGATCTCAGGTGTATAGAATGCAAACACCTCTCCTCTCGTCAGCTCTTCAGCAGGATAAGCTGTTGCCCCGTCACCTGATCCGAATATTAACTGACCGTCCTGATAGTTTCTTTCACCTTCCGCTTCAACCGGTTCATCCACAAAGTAAAAGTTCAGACCGATCTGGAAAATATGAGCCTGACTTTCACCCTGCTCACCATTATTTAAATAAGCTTCTCTTTTATAAAATGTGCCATTATATGACACTGCATCTTCTGTATTTCCTGTTTCCACCCATGTCTCTTCAATACCAAGAATATGATCATCAATCATTTTCTTCGCGATAAAGGGACCTGCGAGCTCAGCTGCAACTGAAATTGTCAGCATCACAAGCGCAATGAGGATCGTCTTTTTATACATCAGACCATATTGCCAGAGGCGTTTTCCCACACTCATGACTGCACCTCCTCTAACAGCGACTCTTCAACCTGCTGGCGCTCATACTGCTCAAAGTACCAGCCTTTCTTTTTCAGAAGGTCCTCGTGCACGCCTTCTTCCACAATCTCACCGTTATCCATGACAACAATCCAGTCTGCATGTTCAACTGCAGACAGCCTGTGAGTCGTGATCATCGTTGTCTTACCGTTCCGTTCATTTTTTATATTCTCTAAGATTGCTGCTTCAGTTTTGGCATCAACTGCAGATAAAGAATCATCAAGAATCAGCAGTGACGGATCTTTAATTAACGCACGGGCAATAGAAATCCGCTGCTTTTGTCCGCCTGATAATGCAACGCCTTTTTCTCCGACCATTGTGTCCAGACCATCCGGCAGCATCTCAAGATCCTTTTCGAAATGAGCCATCTTTATCGCTTTCATCAGCTCTTCCTCTGTCGCATCTTCAGCACCGAATAAAATATTGTCACGGACAGACTTTGAAAACAACACATGCTCCTGAGGTACATAGCCGACCCATGATAACAGCTGATCCTTTGTCAGATCATTTAATCCGGTGTTACTAACTGCAATTTTACCGTCTCCTGCCGGATATTCCTTCAGGAGCTGCCTGACGATTGTCGTTTTACCGCTTCCCGTTCTACCAACGATTCCAAGTGTCTGCCCCTGCTTCAGCCTGATGTTCAGATTTTTTAAGTTCTGAACATTTGAAGAAGGATATTGAAACGCTGTCTCACGGAACTCGATACTGTCCATTGAGCTGACTGCAGCAGCGTATGCAGGCTCTGCCACATCCGGCGTACTGCTCAATGTTTCATTTACACGATCCATAGAAGCGTTGCCGCGCTGCATAATATTGATAAGCTCTCCAATTGCAAACATCGGCCAGATCAGCATCCCAAGATATACATTAAACGAGACAAGCTGACCAAGCGTAATCGCCTGATTAAACACAAGGTATGCACCATATCCAAGGCCAATCATATAACTGATCCCTGTCAGCACTTTTGTCAGCGGATTAAAGAGCGAATCAATAAACGATACGCGGATATTTTTCTGATACACATCCTCCGTATGCTGATGAAACAGCTCTTCATCCCGCCGCTCCTGCACATATGCCCTGATGACCCGCACGCCGGCAATTGATTCAAGTACACGATCATTTAAATCCCCAAAAGCATCCTGGGCGACCATGTATCGCTCATGAATTTTTTTACCGAGGATTTTCATGACAAAAGCAAGGATTGGCAGCGGCAATACTGCCGCAAGCGTCAGCTCCCATGAAATTAAAAATCCCATTGTTAAAAGAATGGTCAGCATATACGCCGTGGAATCAATGAGCGTTAATACACCGAAGCCGGCAGTAACAGATACCGCCTTTAAATCATTTGTTGCCCTTGCCATCAGGTCACCGGTTCGGTTTCTTTCATAAAAGCCGGGCGTCATCTGAAGAAGCTTCCCCATGAACATGGATCTCAGACGGCGCTCAATCTGGTGTGCACCACCAAAAAGCAGATACTGCCATACATAGTTCATGATATAAGTCACGACACCAATTCCAGCAAGGATCAATAAATAACGGATTAACAAATCCTGTGTCAGCTCACCCATAAAAATATCATCAATTGCCATCCCGACCAGAAATGGCGGAACAACTTCAAATAAATTAGCAATCAATAATAGACCAATTGCAACGGTATAACGTTTCCAGTGTTCTTTAAAAAACCAGCCGAGCTTAATAAAAATATCAAACATATCTGAGTACCTCCTTTATTCCGGTTCGAGTCAGGCTACCCACTATCCAAAGCCTTCTTGTAACCTGCCATTAACATGTCTGTGTACATTCTTTTCATCTCCATCATTCCTCCTGAAAGTAATATGTATGAAAACAGATCAACTGTTATCAACTAAAAAATGGCAACAAAAAAGCATACTCCGCCTGTAAAAAAGCAGAGTATGCTTTAAAAAAAGGCGCTGACTGCATACGCAGACAACACCTTTACCAGTCAATCAATCATTCAGATCGTCAGAAAAAAGTTCGCTGCGTGATATTCAGTTTTGCAGAATATTCTTTACGTTTGATGATGATCATGACACACAGCTCCTTTCTGTACGATTTTTGTCCATTCTTTGAACATCATTAGAATAAACTACCATCTGAAGGTTGTCAATATATTTTTCAGAAATCATTGAAGATTTGCTCAGCACATTTCCTGAACTTTTTATTTGCAAAATAAACGAAAGCTGGTTTGCAGGGTCCTCCTATGGGTATCTTACTATTAAATACAAAGTTTTTATTTATGACGAGGAGGCGTTACCATGTTACGTACAATTCTAATGATCATCGGTGCAATTGTTGTTATTTTCTTCTTAATTAATCTGATTGGTTAATCATGAAGTAATCAAGGATCACACTTAATAACTACGCTGCTTACATCATTATTTTTATCGGTATCTTATGATTATTAATTATATTCTCCCAATGTTTTAAGTAGCACGTATCAGAACCCTGAAAAACAGGGTTCTTTTTTATGCGCTTTCTACTGCAAAACCGCTTCATTTCCCACTTCTTCCCCATTTTCCGATATACTGATTACAGGACGATCTTAAAGGATGAGTGCATATGGCGCGACAAAGAAAAATGAATATTACTGAACTGATGGAAGCGACAGAAAGTCTGCTTTTAGAAAAAGGCTATGAAGGCTTTCACTTCAAAGCCCTTTCAGAGCGCCTTGACGTTGCCAGAAGTACAATTTATGAATACTACAAAAATAAAGACGAACTCATCGCTGACTATATGACCAATTTAATGGATCAGGTGATGAAAAAAATCGACCGGCTCAGCCAGCAGCCTGATGCATTTCTGACGCTGAAGGATCTGCTTTATTTGTTCATGGAATACTCTCAGGTGTATGACATGATTAAGATGAGACCTTCCCTTGATAAAAGTGCCTCTTCTCAGGTGAGAAAGCAGCTTGAACAGCTCGATGCACAGTCAGGCAGACTCTTTCAGCTGTTGATGATGCTGATCGAGAAAGCTAAAAAAGAAGGCTCAATCAGAGCAAACCTGCCGTCTACACTCATTGCCGGTGTATTCTTTCAATCTGTTTTAATTCAAAACACTGAGGGAATACCAAAGGAAGAATGGGCGGAAATGTTATTTGATATGATCGAAAACGGGATTACTCCCTGATAAAGGAGCGGTATGATGACTTCTATCGTATGGATCAGAAAAGACCTGCGGCTTCATGACAATCCAGGTCTGTATCACGCTGCAGAAGCCGGCAAAGTATTGCCGGTTTATATTTTTGATGAAGACGAAAAGATTGGTGCTGCTCAAAAATGGTTTCTTCACCATGCACTTGAATCTTTTCAGAAACGACTGGATTCTGCCGGGGGCAAGCTATTCATTGCCAAAGGAAATCCTGAAAAAATTCTTAATCACCTAATTAAGGAATACGAAATTACTTCTATCCACTGGAACAGACAGTATGAACCCTCCGTTTTTAACAGGGATCGCGAAATAGGCGAAGCACTTCATGACCAGGGGCTTGATGTGAACACTTATGAAGGAAGACTTCTACTTCCACCGTGGGATGTGAAAAAGAAAGACGGTGAACCTTATAAAGTTTTCACTCCTTTTTATAAAGCGCTCCAGAAACATGAAGTTCCACAGGCGCTTCCGTCGGTCAAAAAGGTGGATCCTGTTTCATTTAAAAAGAAGGACTCACTGTCACTTGATGATTTAGAGCTGCTTCCTGAGATCGACTGGACAGGCGGAATGGAAAAGAGATGGACGCCTTCTGAAGAAGCAGCAGTCAGACGCTTCCAGGCTTTTATGGATAAGAAGCTGAAAGTATATAAAAAGGAACGGGACTTCCCTGCTGCAGAGGTAAGTTCAGCACTATCCCCTTATTTTGCGCTCGGTCTGCTGTCAGCCAGAAGTGTGTACCATTCAATTAAAAAGAATGCTGAAGCTGCCGGAGAGCCTTTTATCAGACAGTTGGTGTGGAGGGATTTTGCCTACTCACTGATCACTCATTTTCCTGAAACGGAAACAGATCCGATGAATGATCAGTTCAAAGATTTTAAATGGATGAATGAAAAAAATCAGTTTGCTGCATGGAAAAAAGGCAAAACCGGTTTTCCAATTGTGGATGCAGGCATGAGAGAGTTATGGTCAACAGGCTATATGCATAACCGTGTCAGAATGATTGTGGGGTCTTTCCTGACAAAAGATCTGCTCATACACTGGAGAGAAGGTGCTGACTGGTTTGACGATACGCTGGTTGATGCTGACGTTGCAAATAACGTTATGGGTTGGCAGTGGGTCGCCGGTTCAGGAGCAGACGCCTCTCCTTTCTTCAGGATCTTTAATCCCACAACCCAGTCAGAAAAATTCGATCCTGATGGCGACTATATTAAAAAATGGGTGCCGGAACTGAAAACAATGCCTGCAAAACATATCCATGATCCCTCAGGTGCGCCGGATGACGTGCTTGAAGAAGCCGGCATTGTGATTGGTGAAGATTATCCTGAACCGGTTGTTGATCACAAGGCAGCAAGACAGCGGGCGCTGGATCGTTATGATGATGTGAAGAAGTCATGATAGAAAAACAGCTCACCGGGGGCGGAGTTGAGTGGTTTATTTTTTGAATCCTTATAACCGTTCCCCTGCACCATATAAAAAAACCGTCCCAATTACTTCTGGGACGGTTTTTTCGACTCCTCATCTTTCATCACTGAGTTCATGCCTTTTTTAAATTCGTAAAGTGTTTTTCCGGCTGTTTTGCCAAGCTCAGGCAGCTTTGACGGACCAAACACGATAAGAGCAACAAACAGGATAATTAATATTTCTCCAAATCCGAGGTTCATTGTACACTACCCCTTCTTTTCTTCTTGCTCTCAGTATACATCTTTTTTTGTAAAATGCGAGTGGAGATATTGTGAATTACGCTTCCCCGCGCTGTTCTTTAATTTTTCGTTTCTTTTCAGATTCTGATACGAAAAGTGCGACTGCTGCATCACCTGAGATATTGATCGCTGTTCTGGTCATATCAAGTATTCTGTCTATTCCTATAATTAATCCGATACCGGCTACAGGAAGGTTGACTGATGTTAATACCATTGCCAGGAGAATCATTCCCACACCCGGCACACCGGCAGTTCCAATACTTGCTAGTACCGCGGTCAATACAACGGTCAGCAGCTCTACAAATGTCAGGTCAACCGCATATACCTGAGCGATGAAAATCGTCGCAACCCCCTGCATGATCGCTGTACCATCCATATTAATTGTAGCGCCGAGCGGCTGAACGAATGAACTTGCAGGTTTTGACACCTTCAGCTCTTTTTGTGCAGTTTCCATTGAGATCGGCAGTGTTGCGTTACTCGATGATGTACTGAATCCGACTGTCATGGCAGGGAAAAAGTTTTTATAGAACCAGATTGGACTCTTCTTTGCCAGGAACATAATGATTGAGCCGTAGGTAATCACTGCATGAATGACAAGCGCAAGTAATACGACAAGCACATACATTAAAATACTCTGCAATGAATCAAGTCCTGCTTCTCCAAGTGCTGAAGCAATCAACCCAAAAGTGCCATAAGGAGCAAACTTCATGACGATTCCAACGAGGAACATCATGATATCATTCCCCTGTTCAAACAATTGATAGATGCCCTTTGTTTTTTCGCCGAGTACAGTAATTGCAAACCCGATAAATATAGCAAATGCAATGATTTGCAGCATATTGCCTTCAGCCATTGCCATAATAGGATTATCAGGAATAATATTCAGCAGTGTCTCACCTACAGAAGGTGCCTCACTTTCCTCAAATTCAGCTGCATCTTTTTCTTCCTGTGTAAACAGTGAATCACTCCCAGGCTGAATCACAGATGCCAGTGTCAGTCCGATTGTGATGGCTATTGCCGTCGTCGTCAGGAAGGTGAGAATTGTTTTTACACCCATTCTGCCAAGTTTTTTCGTATCACCCAGGCCGGCTACTCCAAGCACAAGTGAGAAGAAAACAATTGGCACAACGAGCATATTAATTAACCCGAGAAAAATTTCACCCAGCGGATTAAATAAATATGTATCCAGCGTACTAAACAGATCGGATGCGAATATATTTAATACAAGGCCGACAATAATACCGAGCACTAAGCCGATGAGTATTTTAGCTGTCAGATTTATTTTCATACAGTGTCCTCCATTCATACATGATAAGCAAACTGCTTTTTAATCTATACCCCCATCAATTTACCTGCTAACCACTCAGAAATCAAATAATGCGCGGGAAAACAGGTCTATGTGCATATATTTTTTGAAAGATGGGTATAGTGAATTATGTAAGACGAAATGAAAGGAGCTGTTCGTATGGCCGATCGATTGATTTATTTTATATCAGCAAACCATGAACGCAGCTCAATCGCTGAAGGATGGGCCTCACGTCTTTACATTCCCGGGACTGTTTTTAAAAGTGCGGGATGGGCAGGGGCCAGGAAGAACCCTTTCACTTTACAGGCAATGCAAGAAATCAGTATAGATATAGCATCGATTACACCGTATCGCATAAGTGAAAGCGACCTCAGGAAAGCGGATGTGATTGTCCTTATACAGGATCCGGAAAAAGATGAAGCGATCAGTATTCACCCTTCTTTTTCGGATAAAGTGATCAATTGGAATATTGTGAATCCGGCTAAGCGCGCAGATGACCCATTTATAAAATGGGCCATGTTTCAGGAAATTTGTGATGAAATCGCGCTTAAAATCCGCGAACTTGAAAAAGATCTCTCAGCATCAGCTGTGTAATCCTCTGCCTGGAAGCAGAGGATACTTTTTTATTCTGAAATCAGGACGGCACGAACAGGACTGCCATCCCCGTCTTTAATTTTCAGCGGCATGGCAATCAGCTGATAACTTCCCGATTCCACCTCATCCAGCACGATACCTTCTAAAATATTGATATCCTGCTGATGAAGCGCGTGATGAATCGGGAGCGGCTTGCTGTCAAGATGGTCTACAGATGGCAAATCCACCCCGATCAGGTTAATCCCCCGGCTTTTAAGATAAGCCGGCACCGCTTCATTCATCACAGGAATACTTTCAGGAAACTCATTACGATTTCTCCAGGCAGTGGTTTTAAATAATACTGCTGTTATCCCATGACCCTTAAGCTCAATATGTTCTCTGGTGATCTCATCTATTCCCGTACAATCAATTACTTCTGCTTTTGCAAAATAACGATTTAAATCTAGTTCATCAGTCGTTTTTCCATTTTCATCATAATGAAAGGGTGCATCAATATGGGTACCCATATGTGTGCTCGTTTCGATTTTACCTACATTCACTGACCCGCTCTCTTCCATCGGCCAGGCCACTTCGTAATGAAAAGGCGTATCTCCTGGCCAGTTTGGTGTTTCGCTGCTAAGCATCATTGAAATATCAATCAGTTTCATATCAACAGCTCCTTACGCAATGACATTACGTTCATTAGAATAGTGTTTATACGTTTCCTCTTTCATAATCCTCCTGATTAACTGCATTGCTTCATAAAGATCTTTATAACTTGTATAAAAGGCTGCCGGTGCAAGACGGATGATGTCAGGCGCCCTGAAATCAGGGATAATTCCTTCTGCTTTCATCGCTTTGCAAATACCGGCTGCATACGGGTGCTGAAGCGCGATATGTCCGCCTCTATCCTCATCAGCTGATGGTGTCACTTTTTTCATTCCAAACTGCTGCAGCTCTTTTTCCACAAAAGCAGCAATGTATCCGGTCTGATGTAACGACTTTTCTCTCAGCTTTTCAATCCCCGCTTCTTCAAAAAGCGCAAGACTTCCGATCAGTGGTGCAGTTGATAAAATATTCGGTGTACCGATCTGATAAGCGCCTGCTCCATCTGCTTTTGTAAAAGTATGCGCCATATCAAACTGCTTTTCTTTATCAGAGCCGAACCATCCTTTTAATCCCGGCATATGATCGTGATGCTTTTCATGAATGTATAGTCCACCTGTACCGCCGGGACCATTATTCATATATTTATAGTTACACCAGACAGCAAAATCAACGCCCCAGTCATGCAACTGATGCGGAACAGCCCCAATCGAATGAGCGAGATCAAACCCGACAAGTATCCCCTTTTCATGCGCGCGTTTAGTAATCTCTTTAATAGGAAGAAGCTGGCCGCTGCGGTATAACACAGATGGTAATAACAGGACTGCTACTTCATCTGTACACACACGGTCAATATCCTCGACTGTTAATGTGACACCATCTTCTGAAGCTGCTTTGATTAATTGTTCTTCAGGGTTCAGTCCTTTTAGTGATATCTGACTTTGAAGTGCGTAAATATCAGATGGAAAATTTAATTCATCTGCTGCAATTTTCGTGCGCTTTCCTTCCGGCTGATAAAAGGTTGAAAGCATCTGATGCAGGTTCACAGTGATAGAGCCCGTCACAATCACTTCAGAAGGCTTTGCCCCAATTAATGGTGCCGTCTTATCACCAAGTGATTCAGATAGGGTAAACCATGGATGTTCACCTTCCATCCACCCTTCGATCCCATATTTTCTCCAGCTGCCAAGCAGATCCATTACAGCCTGTTCTGCTTTTTTAGAAAGCAGCCCGAGTGAGTTGCCGTCGAGATAATACTGACCTTTTTTTATGTAAAATTCATCACGGAACGCGGCTAATACATCCTTTTCATCAAACTGTTCTGCTTCATTCAAATCAAATGTGAAACCCATTATAAAGCCCCCTATAGTACATAATGATTGAATTAATATGATATTATCATACAGGAAAGCACATTGATTTGCGAAGTCAGGAGGAAGAGATCAGGTGCACAAAATCAGAATCGGATTCATTGTGATCCTCATCCCTATCCTGGTCATTGAACCGGCCATCTCAGCGGCAGTATTGTACATACTCCCTCTGATTATCTTGCTGTCTATGAATGCGGCAATTACGCGCGACCGCATCCAAATGCTGAATATGGCAATTTTAATATCCCTTTTGTATCTGATCGGCGTTTCTGCTGAATCTTATATCATCAGGCTGATCGCCATTATTTTTATTCTTTTTACAATGCGGATCATTACTTATCAAAATGGAGGTTAATCACATGCAAAGAATACAATTAGCAACTGATTTATCTATTTCAAAAACAGTACATGGCATGATGCACCTATCAGGCTGGAACCTGTCAAAGGAAGAACGTCTGTCACTGATCCAGGAAGTCATGGAAACGGGCATTACAACGTTTGACCATGCAGATATTTACGGAGGGTATCAATGTGAATCACTTTTCGGGGAAGCGCTGGCACTCGAGCCTTCTCTCCGTGAAAAGATGGAAATTGTAACAAAGTGCGGGATTGTACTGCAATCACCTAACCGTCCTGCACACAGAAGTCATCATTATGACACGAGTAAGGCACATATACTAAATTCAGTGGAACAGTCATTAAAGAACCTTTCAGTCGAAGCGATTGACCTGCTATTGATTCACCGGCCAGATCCATTAATGAATCCGGAAGAAACAGCAGAAGCATTTGATGAATTACACCGTTCAGGAAAAGTTAAACACTTTGGTGTTTCTAACTTTAAAAGAAGTCAGTTCAACATGCTTCAGTCGTATGTCGATCAGCCGCTTTGCACCAATCAGATTGAGCTGAGTCCTTATCATCTGGAGAATTTCGAAGATGGCACACTCGACATGACAATCGAAAAGAAAACACCTCCAATGGCGTGGTCTCCGCTTGCCGGCGGAAAGATTTTAACGGGTCAGGATGAAAAAGCTGTCAGAATTCGTGCAGCGCTTCAGGAAGTTGGCGAAGAAATCGGTACAGACCAGCTGGATGAAGTGATTTATGCATGGCTCTATACCCATCCTGCCAACATTTCTGTCATTGCTGGATCCGGGAAAATCGAGCGGATCCAATCCGCTGTGAATGCACAGAAATACCGTATGGATGCTCACCAGTGGTTCACAATTTATCAGGCAGTCCTTGGTCATGATGTCCCTTAAGTGAAATCAGCTAGTAAAAAATTTGCTGACTGTGGTAGAATATAGGCAATTAAGATGAGAATGGAGGAAATCTGATGGGGTTATGAACCTGAACTGTATACGTGTTCGATTTGTCAAAGGCAATAAGGCTCAGAGTCAAGCTCTAATCGGAGCCTCCATTCTATCCGGATGAACTCTGATGCCTATACACTAACATTCACAGGAGGTGGAAGAGAGCTTTCCGCTTAAGGGAATGCTCTCGCATCATTGGAGATAGACAATTTAATTTTGGTCGTTGTTTTACTTGCATGTACTGCATTTTTTGTAGTTTCTGAATTCTCTATTGTAAAGGTGAGGTCCACGCGGATTGATCAGCTGCTTGAAGAAGGACATCCAAAGGCTGCTAATGCAAAAAAAGTAATGGATAATCTGGATGAATATTTATCTGCGTGCCAGCTTGGCATTACCGTTTCTGCATTGGCACTCGGCTGGATCGGTGGACCGGTCATCGCAGCGATGATCGCACCGTTATTTGCAGGGTTTGACCTATCATGGACACCGGCTTTATCTTTCGTACTGGCATTTTCACTGATTACATTTCTGCATGTTGTCATTGGGGAACTGTCGCCTAAGATTATTGCTATTCAACAGGCTGAGAGAATTACATTAATGTTTGCATCGCCATTAATCTGGTTTTATCGCATCCTTTATCCTTTTATCAGATTTTTAAATGGATCAGCGCGCCTTTTGACAGGAATGTTCGGCTTAAAGCACTCTTCTTCAAACGATGCTGCGCATTCAGAGGAAGAATTACGCATGATTCTTTCTGAAAGCTTGAAAAGCGGTGAGATTAATCAGTCAGAATATAAATTCGTAAATAAAATTTTCGAATTTGATGAGCGTGTTGCAAAAGAAATTATGGTACCCAGAACAGAAATTGCAAGTGTGGACAGCGGCCTTACGCTGCTTGAAGTATTTGAAGTCATGAAAGAAGAGCAGTATACACGTTATCCTGTCACTGAAGATGGTGACCGGGATAATATTATCGGAATGATTAATATGAAAGAACTGATGACAGCATTTATTGAAAATCAGGAAAATGGAAAGCGCACTGTATCTGAGTTTACTCACCCGATTATTCAGGTAATCGACAGTATTCCGATCCATGAGCTGCTTCATAAATTCCAGAGAGACAGAATGCATATGGGTATCTTACTCGATGAATATGGCGGCACATCCGGTCTCGTGACAATGGAAGATATCATCGAAGAAATTGTCGGTGAAATTCAGGATGAGTTCGATGCTGATGAGATCCCTGATGTTCAGCAGATTAATGAGCATCATTATATACTTGATTCCAAAGTGCTTGTTCAAAGTGTAAATGAACTGCTCGATATTGATATTGATGAAGAAGATGTTGATACAATCGGCGGCTGGTTCATGACACGGAACTTTAACGCTGAGGTCGGAGATGAGATCTATGAACAGGGTCATGTGTTCAGAGTGAACGATGTAGAAGGATACCACATTCTCTACCTTGAAGTCTGGAAGCTGTCTGAAGAAGAAGTCTCTGAGGTTGAAACCACTCCTTCCCCTGCTGTCAGAACGACGGAAGCATTGTAAACTGAACCCAAATTATACAATACAGTTTGTATTTTTAAGTAAAAATAGTGTAGCGGAGCGTAAGGCGGCGACTCCGGGACGAATAGAGGGAAGCTGAGACCCCACAGCCTAAGGCGAGGAGGCTCAGCAACCTCCGTCCGGAAAGCGTCCGCCTGAAGCGCAGCGAAACGGGTACAAGAGCCAGAGACAATATTGTCACTGGCTCTTTATTTATTTCAGATATCGTAATGAAATAATCATTGCTTAAACGGGCAGGAGACGGTAAAATAAACGGGTATAAAAAAACAGATTTTTTAACGCTTTGTATTGCAGGCATATTTTTTGCGCATTGCAGTCAGGGCATTTTATTTGAATGTTAGTGCAAGCGATTGCATTAAATATGGAGGTGCCAATAGATGAAGAAAATTTGGTGGAAAGAAGCTGTCGGTTATCAGATTTATCCGAGAAGTTTTCAGGATTCAAACGGTGACGGAATCGGCGATTTACAGGGAATTGTACAGAGACTTGATTATGTAAAAGAGCTTGGAATTGATGTGATCTGGATCTGCCCGATGTATCAGTCTCCAAATGATGATAACGGATATGATATTTCTGATTACCAGGCAATTATGGATGACTTCGGCACAATGGAAGATTTCGATACGTTATTGAATGAAGTGCACAAGCGCGATATGAAGCTGATCATTGATTTTGTTCCTAACCATACAAGTGATGAGCACCAGTGGTTCATTGAGTCCCGCGAATCCAAAGACAGCCCGAAGCGTGACTGGTATATCTGGCGTGACGGTAAAAAAGATAAGTCAGGCAAGACGATTGCCGAGCCGAATAACTGGGAAAGTATTTTTGGCGGTTCTGCATGGGAATACGATGAAAAAACAGATCAATACTACCTTCACGTTTTCTCAACCAAGCAGCCTGATGTAAATTGGGAAAACCCCGAGGCAAGACAGGCGATTTATGATCAGGTGAATTACTGGCTTGATAAGGGAATTGACGGCTTCAGAATTGATGCAGTCAGCCATATTAAAAAGCGCAAGAAATTCCCTGATCTGCCAAACCCTAAGAAGAAAAAGTATGTATCTTCTTTTGACATGCATATGAATCAAAAAGGAATCCAGCCTCTTCTAAAGGAATTTAAGGATAAAACATACGGCCAGTATGACGTGATGACCGTCGGCGAAGCAAATGGTGTATCCATTGATGAAGCAGACCTCTGGGTTGGAGAGAAAAAAGGCAAAATGGATATGATCTTCCAGTTCGAACACCTTGGACTGTGGGATGCTGAAACAAACCTTCAGCTTGATATCGTTGAGCTGAAAAAAGTACTGACCAGATGGCAAAAAGGCCTTGAGAACAATGGCTGGAACGCTTTATTTATTGAGAACCACGACAAGCCGCGTGTTGTGTCTACATGGGGTAATGATGATGAGTACTGGTATGAAAGTGCAACGTCAATGGCTGCGATGTACTTCCTGATGCAGGGTACACCTTTTATCTATCAGGGGCAGGAAATCGGTATGACAAACGTTCAGTTTGATTCAATCGATGATTACGATGATGTATCTGCGAAGAACCTTTACCGGATCCGCCGTGAAGATGGTGTGCCGCACGATGATATTATGCGCATTCTGTGGGCTTCTTCACGTGATAACAGCAGAACGCCGATGCAGTGGTCAAGTAAAGACCAGGCTGGCTTTACTACTGGCTCCCCATGGATGAAAGTGAATCCAAACTACAAAGAGATTAACGTTGAAGACCAGCTGAAGGATGAAGACTCAGTCCTGTCATTCTATAAGCGTATGATTGAAATGAAGAAAAACAATGAATTATTTACGTATGGCACTTATGATCTCATTCTTGATGAACATCACCAGATCTATGCTTACACAAGAACGCTTGAAGATGAGCAGGTTGTGATTTTCACAAATCTTTCTACAAAGGACGCAATTTGTGATGACCTTGATTTTACATTAAGCTTTGACAAGCTGATGCTGAATAATCTTCCTGTTACGACGCATGATGATACTTCAACAATTGTATTGAAACCTTATGAGGCAAGAGTATACAAACTTAATTAATACATGATGAGCCAGGGACAAACGTGTCTCTGGCTTAATTTTATTAAGTCCTCTCACCCTCTTAGCGATTCCTGCATTAATTTGAACTATTATCTGAATTCTTTTCATTTCATTCTTGTCAATTTAGTGAAAGTAACCAGTAAAAGAGAGTTTAATCAAGAATAAAAGACTATAACTCTATTTTATGCGCTTTCATTATCTTTTTTATTTTAGGCAAATCGTGCTATAATTCTCCTCGTTATAAACGGACCTGACTTTTCTGAGAGTGAAAAGTCGCAAAAATATATATTTAAAGGAGAGATTTTCAAATTGGATTTAACTAAATATAAGCAGGAATGGTTCGGTAACGTGCGTGGGGACATTATGTCCGGTATTTTAGTGGCTCTCGCACTGATCCCTGAAGCCATTGCCTTTTCAATCATTGCGGGTGTTGATCCGATGGTTGGACTTTATGCTGCCTTTTGTATTGCCGTTGTGATTGCATTTATCGGCGGACGTCCCGGTATGATATCAGGTGCCACTGGTGCAATGGCACTTCTGATGGTAACACTTGTTGCTGATCATGGATTGCAGTATTTATTCGCTGCTACGATTTTGACAGGATTTATTCAGCTGATTATGGGTGTGTTAAAGCTTGGCAAACTGATGAGATTTATTCCGAATTCCGTTATGATCGGCTTTGTGAATGCACTTGCGATTTTAATTTTTATGGCACAATTAGAGCAATTTGAAGGTGCAGGCTGGACGATGTATGCGTTAGTGGCAGTATCACTTGCCATCATCTATCTGGTTCCAAGGTTTTTCAAAGCGATCCCTTCCCCATTGATTGCAATCATTGTGGTGACTGGTTTTGTCATGGCAACAGGTGTTGGAACAAAAACGGTAGGAGATATGGGAACGATTTCTCAGACGCTTCCTTCTTTTCTAATTCCGAATGTACCATTTACACTTGAAACGCTGATGATTATTCTTCCTTATTCGATTTCACTAGCAGTAGTCGGCCTGCTTGAATCACTGCTGACAGCTCAGATTGTTGATGATATGACGGATACACCGAGTGATAAGAATAAAGAAGCACGCGGTCAGGGAATTGCGAATATGATTACTGGCTGCTTCGGCGGTATGGCAGGCTGTGCGATGATTGGACAGGCTGTGATCAATGTGAAGTCAGGTGGGCGTGGCCGTCTTTCCTCCTTTACAGCAGGAGCGGTTCTGCTCGGTCTGATTATGGTACTGACAGATGTTGTTGTACAAATTCCGATGGCAGTACTCGTCGGTGTCATGATTATGGTATCAATCGGTACATTTGACTGGGGTTCACTGACTCGTCTCCACAAAGTGCCAAGAACAGACGCTGCTGTTATGATCGTGACAGTTGCGACTGTTGTAATCACGCATGACCTGTCAAAAGGTGTGCTTGCCGGCGTGCTTCTAAGCGCGATTTTCTTTGCTGCTAAGATTTCAAAAGTACACATTGATAAAGAAATTGATGAAGCTGCATCACAGATTACGTACCGTGTTGAAGGACAGATCTTCTTTGCTTCTGTAACTGATTTTGTGTCTGAGATTGACTTTGATCCTCAGGGCATGGATACAGTTGTTCTTGATTTTACAAAAGCTCATCTTTGGGATGATTCAGCCATCAATGCTGTTGATAAAGTGGCAATCAAGATTCAGCAAAATGGTGCTGAAGTAAAGTTAACAGGTTTAAATAAAGAGAGTAATGAGCTGGTTGATCAGCTATCAGTATATGATCAGCCTGATGCAAAGGTATCAGGACATTAAACATTTTCCCGGATGTTATATCATCCGGGATTTTTATATTCATAATAAATGATCAAAATATTCACATCATTAATTGAAGGCGCTTTCTTATTCGTTTATAATAAATTTACCGTTAGATGAATGGAGTCGATCTGAATGAAAATGGATCAATTGCTTCAGCGTTTAGAAGAGGTTTCGTCACGTGAGGAAAAGCCCGGCGGTATTCAAAACTACTTTATTTTAGGACTTGGAATAGGTGCAGTCATGCTACATATGCTTTTATAAGTAAAGCTTTCCGGACATTTTCCGGAAAGCTTTTTAATTTTGCTTCTCCCCAAAATCCGATAATTGGTCTGCCGAATCTCTCAGCATCTTTCTGATTCTCGGACTCGTTCCTTCAGGCAGTTCATTCAGCGGGAAAAAGTCAGTCTCGATTGTTTCAATCCCATCAGCTTTCAGCTCTCCAGTCACATCTTTTGTATAATACACAACTGTGACTGCAAAAAATTCATCACCATTTGGCAGCTTTACGTGGTAGTCCTCTCCGGATAACACCGTTACAAGCTCAAGCCTGCCTATCTCAATACCTGTCTCTTCTTTTACTTCCCTTCTCGCAGCATCCTCAGTAGATTCTCCAAGTTCAATTAATCCACCCGGAAGCCCCCACACGTCATCCGGTCTTTTTTGCAGGAGAATATTGCCTGATTCGTTAAAAGCCAGCACTGCCACACCAACAAGATTTACCGGGTCGTGACCGATTTTTGCTCTTATATTCTCTATGTAACCCATTTTTATCCACTCCTTATGGGATTGATTATAACGTATTTATTTTAATTTAAAAAACAGTCCCGCAAAAGTGCGGAACTGTTTTTTGTTTATCGTGCAGCGACTGCGCTTAGATCTTTTGCAGCTTCAACTACGCGCTTAAAGCCTTCTTCTTTAATTTCTTCTGAACGGTCAACGTACTGGTTGTGACCTTCAATGATCACATCAGTCTGCTGCTGGATACCAAAAAAGCCAAGTGCATTTTTAATAAAGTTAACGCTCATTTCAGCACCTTGCATTGCCGGCGCAGAGTAGTCTCCTCCTCTTGCATTTAGCAGGATTGCACGCTTGTCACCCATTAATCCCTGAGGTCCTTCAGCAGTATAGCGGAATGTCTCCCCTGCACGGAACAGGTAGTCCATATACGTGTGCAGCACTGCCGGTACAGTGAAGTTCCAGAGTGGGAACGCAAAAACAATGACATCCGCCTGTTTGAAGCGTTCAAGGTGGCTGTTGGCAATTGTCAGTACTTTGCTTTCAGCGTCAGTTAATGGTGCACTCTCTGCTGATTTGAATTGTGCAGCAAGGAAGTCCTGTCCGATATACGGTAGTTCTTCATTATATAAATCAACATGGTCGACTGTAATCTCTTCATTATTCTTGATTTCTTCCAGGAATAAATCATGCATTTTCGCAGAAACTGACTGGTCTGATGGACGATTGTTTGCTTTAACAACTAGTACTCTCATGATGTAAAAACTCCTTTTTGAAAAAATTTATTACTGTTTACGAAAGTCATATTCTCATTTATCTCGAATACAGGCTAATTTTAAACAAAAAAACAGATCAATTCAAATGATCTGCTTAACTTGTCTATTCAACCTGCTTTTTATATACCCCGCGGCCACTGCATGTAAACAAAAAGGCCTTCTGATTCAATACTGTTTCGAAATGGACCGTTCTTCCCCACAGTTGATAGATATAGTGCATAACCTTTTCAAGATATTGAACGTCCAGCTCTGTTCCTTCGTAGGCATGCCTGATATATAGTTCTCCATTTTTCATATAATCCCCGTCTTCAACATAAAGACAAGGGAAACCACCGTTGACTCTGGACTGTACAAGCTCATCTCTCACCGCTTCAAAATCTTTATCTGTAATTTTGTAGTCCTTGCCGAACTGCTGGAATAAATACAGGTCTTCCTGTCTTGAAAATTCCTTCGTAAAGTAGTTTCTGATAAACGACTGGTCCGACTCAAGCTCACGTATTTCAAACAGTTTTTTCTTCGCTTTCTTTTCGTTTTCTTCCTTCTTCTCGATATCCTGCAGCAGCTTCAGACCAAGATAATATGGGTTGATTGATGTTTTTGACGGCTGAATGACACTTGCATTTAACTTTGCGTATTCAATCGTTTCTTCCTCTGTCAGCGGCAGCTCCCGCATGATTTTCTGATGCCAGTACGTTGCCCATCCTTCATTTAAAATCTTCGTCTCAAGCTGCGGCCAGAAATACAGCATTTCTTCCCGTACCATTGTCATAATGTCCCGTTGCCATTCTTCAAGCTCTTTACTGTGGGACTGAATAAACAGCATTAAATCTTTTTCCGGCTGTTCGGGGAAATTTTTCTTTTTTACCGGTTCATTCTTTTCAACGTCTTCATCCCACAAATCACTATAAGGCTCTTTTGATTTTATTGGTTTTGATTCCTGCACCGGCAGTTCTGATTTGAACAGCAGAGGATCAATATGTTCTTCAATCGCTAATACAGCATTTAAGAAATCCTCTACTTTTTCTACACCAAATTGTTTTTCATACGCTTTGATCCGCTCTGACGTTGCACTCATCTGCTGGATCATATCCCGGTTTGTTTTACTAAACCGTACATTGTTTTTAAAAAAATCACTATGCGCAAGGACGTGGGCAATAATGAGCTTATTCTGGATCAGTGTATTTGTATCAAGAAGAAATGCATAGCATGGATTTGTATTCACAACGAGCTCATAGATTTTACTCAAGCCAAGGTCATACTGCATTTTCATTTTGTGATACTGTTTTCCAAAACTCCAATGGGAAAAGCGCGAGGGCATTCCATATGCACCAAATGTATAAATGACAGATGCGGGACAGATCTCATAGCGCATCGGATAAAAATCTAGACCGAACCCTTTAGCAATTTCAGTTACTTCACCGATTGTTCTGGCTAATACTTTTGATTCCATTCACGTCCCCCCTTCCTATACTCTATTCTTTACTGAAACATCTCATTCTCATTAATTTTTAATCTCCCTCCCCCTGTCTTCTAAGATTCCCCAGGTAAGATAAAATCAAGAACAAAATAAGGAGGCGTCAAACATGAACAGAAAGTTAATCGGTGGAACCATTGCAGGAGCAGTCATTTTGGGAGGAGCATTCGGGGCAGACGCGTTAGCTGATCAGTTCAAAACAGTCGGCATCCAGGATCAGGCTGAGCGTACAGAAAATGCGCAGGCAAACTCACCCGTACAGCAAAATCAAGATGAAAACCTTCTCACTCTTGAAGAAGCGAAAGAGAAAGCTCTGTCTGAATTTGAAGGTGTTGTAGAGAGCATTGAGCTCGAACGTCAGAACGGCAGAATGGTATATGACATTGATATTGATAACGGACCTGAAGATGTGGACCTTGATATGGATGCAGTGACCGGAGAAGTACTAAGAAGTAAAACGGACTGGGATGATGACGATGACAGAGACTCAGATGTAAACAGTAAGGACCTGCTATCCAAACAGGAAGCACTGGATATTGCAACAGCTGAATTCACCGGAAAACCGGAAGAAATCGAGCTGGATGATGATGACGGCAAAATGATTTATGAAATCGAACTGAAGAATGGTGAACAGGAAGCTGAATTTGATATCGATGCAGTGACGGGAGACATCCTTAATATGGAGTTTGATGATTAAAAAAACTGAGCACGGGACAATCGCGTCCCGTGCTCTTTAAGTGTTTTACTCCACTTTTGGCAGATGCTTACCGCAGCAGTGAAGTGAGCCACTTTTAGTTAATCTCCGCTACAATCTTTCCTTTTACTTTTCTCGTTTCAAGCTCTTCCAGTCCTTTAGGAACTTCTTCGAGTGAGATTACCTGCTCTACAAGGCTTTTTATTTCTCCTTTAGCAAGCAGTTCAACCAGATGATCACCAATTGATTTCAGCGTTGCTTCTTCATCATGATTTTCTGATTGATACACACTGCCAAGTGCTACATGGTGAAAAGAAATCGGATGTGCGAATGAAATCGATTCATTCATTTCAGGCTGACCGGCAATAAAGGCGATCTGTCCATTATAGGCAAGTGCTTCAAGTGATTTAGTCGCATTTTCCCTTCCGACTGTATCAAGTACATAGTTCACACCCAGGTCATCTGTGTATTCTTTTGTTTTCTGAACAAAATCTTCCTTGTTATAGTCAATCGCGAAGTCTGCACCCAGCTGCTTCACATGATCATGATTCTCTTCTGAAGCAGTCGTAATGACTGTCAGCCCCGCATATTTTGCAAGCTGAATGGCAAATCCGCCTACTCCGCCAGCTCCTGCATGAATCAGAATCGTTTTGTTCTTTTGAATATGAAGCTTATAAAACAACGCCTGATAAGCCGTATAGGCAGCCACAGGCAGTGCAGCTGCATCAGTAAAAGATACGCCCTCAGGAAGCTTGGATACTGTACGCGCTTTGGCAATTGCATACTCTGCAAATGCGCCTTTCTTAGTCATATCTGCCAGAAATACAACGCGATCTCCCTTGTCAAAGCCTGTAACACCAGCCCCTGTTTCTTCTACCTCACCAGCTGCATCAAGTCCCAAAATATGCGGGTACGTCCAGGCCGGAGAACCATTTTGACCGGTTTTATAATCAACAGGATTCAGTCCCACAGCTTTCACCCTTACCAGAATTTCACCTTCTGCAGGCACCGGCTTTTCTATCTCCTCTACCTGCATCTCACGCCATTGTCCTTTATCCTTTAAAAGTAATGCTTTCACGTCACATTCCTCCTTCTATCTTTCTTTGATGTTACCCATTATGTAAGACAAATAATCTGAGAGTTGATTTTATCATGCAGCTAATGAGCGACCTACTAATTTGCCTGCAAAAAAAGATAAGACAAAAATGCCTTATCCTCTAACTCGTTTCGCTGCGCTTCAGTCGGACGCTTTCCAAGCGATGGTTGCTGAGCCTCCTCGCCTTCGGCTGCGGGGTCTCAGCTTCCCACTAATCGCTCCGGAGTCGCCGCCTTACTCTTCGCTGCACTATGATTGTAATCTATACCTTGATTTACACAATAAAGAATAATTTGTCCCCTATCCTCCTTAAAATTTTCTCTCAGTTGAAGCCAGGCCATGTTTCACTGCATAGAGTGCAGCCTGTGTACGATCAGATACTTCAAGCTTCGAAAAGAGATTAGATATATGCGTTTTTACAGTTTTTTCGGTAATAAATAATGAAGATGCAATCTCCTTGTTGCTTTTTCCTTTTGCCAGCTCCAGCAGGACATCCTTTTCTCTTTTAGTCAGCTGATGAACTTCATGGGGCGATGGCTCTTCTTGGTTCACGCGTGTCATTAAGTGACTCGTCGCTTTAGGGTGTAATGTATTTTCACCTTTCACAAGCTTCCGGATCGAGTCTGCCAGTTCATCAGGCTCGATATCTTTCAGCTGATACCCTGCTGCTCCGGCTTCAATAGCCGGCACAACATGATCCTGGTCGGAAAAGCTTGTCAGCATCATAATTTCCGTTGAAGGAAGCGCACGCTTGATTTCTCTTGTCGCTTCTATGCCATCCATCTCAGGCATTACAAGGTCCATCAGCACAACATCAGGCTGGAATTTCTTAACCATCGCGACAGCTTCAACTCCGTTTTTCGCCTCGCCGACGATTTCAATGTCCTTCTGGGTTTTTAAAAAGAAGACGAGTCCTCTTCTGACAACATGGTGATCGTCTGCGATCAGTAATTTAATTGACATCTAAACACCTCCTAGTAGGGCAATACAATTTTTATCTGTGTTCCTTCAGCAGGATGGCTTTTCAGCGAAAAATCTCCATTTAAAAGCCTTGTTCGCTCTTTCATACTCGAGATGCCCACTGACGGAAGCTTCTCTACGTGATCTGGATAAAAACCCCGGCCAAAATCTCGGATGGTCAGCTTAATTTTGTCTGCTTCCGCTTCAATCCAGATATAAATTTCATCTGCTCCGGCATGCCTTTTACAGTTTGTAATGGCTTCCTGACCGATCCTGAAAATGGTTTCTTCCACCTTCGAAGGCAGGTTCAGAACCCCTTCAATTTTGATGGTCGCTTTTAATCCAAGCATCTCAGCAAAACCGTTCAGCGCTTCAGTCAGCCCGCCTTCCATGCCTTTAGGGCGAAGCTGCCAGATCAGCGCTCTCATTTCAGTCAGCGCTTCCTGGGCAAGTGACTGGAGGCTCTGAAATGTTTCTTTTACATCCTGCTCATCAGACATCTCCGCTCCGCCTCTTGCTGTGAGCGTCATTGAAAATAACAGCTGGTTAACTGAGTCATGCAGATCCCTGGCAAGCCTGTTCCGCTCCTGCATTAAGGCAACTTCCTGCTCTTTTTTAGTCAGCTGGATCCGCTTGATCGCAGACCCGATCTGAAATGCAACGGATTCAAGCAGTGCCAGCTCATTTGCTTCAAATTCTCTTCTGCCTGGTGTAGCTACATTCAGTAGCCCAAAACGTTCGTTACCTGATTGCAGCGGCACTGTTGCGTGATGTGTGATGCCTTCAGGGTTTACCTGACTGCGGTCGATTGCTTCTGTGATCCTCTTGCATTCAATTATATTAGAGGCCTTTCTCAGTCTCCCCTGTCTAAAGCGGTTTACACACCAGCAGCCGCCTGTTTTCATATAGAAACAATCCTGTTCAGTCAGAATATCAGGAAGGTTTTCGTGAGCAATTAAGGCATGTTTGCCGTTTTCCTCAATAAAAAAGACCCAGCCTGTGTGAAAATCTGTACCTTCAAGGAATTTTTCAAGTGATCCCTGAAGCATCGGTTCGAGTTCTGTTTCCTCGTTCAGAAGCTCAGCAATTTCTTTCAGGATTGTTACATGTGAGGGATCGTTCATATCATCACCGCCCATTTCTGTTGTTTTTATTATAAGTCATACACTCTGAGGGTACTAATGTTTCCTGTTCGGTCAAAAGGCTGAAATGCATGAAAAGTGATATTGAAAATTCCAAAACTCACTTTCAATGAAAACTTCAGTGCAGCGGAGCGGAAGGCGGCGAATCCGGGACGAATAGAGGGAAGCTGAGACCCCGCAAGCCGCAGGCTGAGGAGGCTCAGCAACCTCCGTCCGGAAAGCGTCCGCCTGAAGCGCAGCGAAACGATTAAAGAGGCTGGACACATTTTTGTGCCAGCCCCTTATCATCCATCTTCTATATATTATTATCAGTTCAACTCAGCTTTAATTTTCTCCATAAAGGATTTTTTAATGCTGCTCAGTTTTTCTTCACTGTCGTCGAGTGATGTGCCGACTACGCTGAAGTAGAATTTGATTTTCGGTTCTGTACCGCTTGGTCTGACGCATACCCATGAGCCATCTTCAAGGAAATATTTCAGCACGTTTGATGCAGGCAGGTTGATTTTATACTCAGCGCCTTCTTTTGAGTGGCGGCGCAGAGATGTTAAATAATCTTCCTGTGCTTCAACAGATAAGCCTGCAACTTCCTGAAGCGGTGTTGCACGAAGGGATGATAAAAGTGACTGGATTTTTTCAGCCCCATCCTTCCCCTTCATTGTGATGGATTCAAGATCCTCCTTGTAATAACCGTGCCGCTCATAAATTGCGAGAAGCACTTCATACAGTGTCTTGCCTTCAGCTTTATGATAAGCTGCGGCTTCTGTTGCGAGCAGTGCTGCCTGAATCGCATCTTTATCACGCGCAAAGTCTTTTACAAGGTAGCCGTAGCTTTCTTCATAGCCAAAAAGGAATTCATATTCACCTGAGGCCTGATAATGCTTAATTTTTTCACCGATAAATTTGAATCCTGTCAGAACGTCTTCAGCTGTTGCACCATAATGCTCAGCTACTTTTCTGCCGATTTCTGATGTAACGATGGTTTTGAATACCCGTCCATTTTCAGGCAGCTGACCTTTTTCTTTTTTACGTGCCAGCAGATAATCGAGCAGGAGCGCACCTGTCTGATTACCAGTTAACAGCGTATACTCTCCGTTTGGTCCCTGTACTGCTAGTCCGAGTCTGTCACCGTCCGGATCAGCTGTGATCAGCAGGTCGGCATTTACCTTCTTTCCATCTCTGATCGCATACTCAAATGCACCCGGTTCTTCAGGGTTTGGAGATTTAAGGGTAGGGAATTCTGAATCAGGCATTTCCTGCTCTGCTACCACATGGACATCATATCCAAGCGCTTTCAGTCCGCGCTGTACCATCGCGTTAGATGCACCGTGCAGAGGAGAGAAAACAACCTTCAAGTCTGATTCCTTTGCCATCTGAGGCTTTTCAGAAACTGTAATCAGGTGTTCAGCATACGCATCGTCCAGATCAGCACCAACAATTTCAATCAGACCTGCAGACTTCAGCTCCTCAACAGGCTTTACCTGAATATCGAGTTCGTTTTCGATCAGGTTGATTTCATCAATCACATCATCTGCATCCTTGAGGTTCAGCTGGGCACCATCAGCCCCATATACTTTAAAACCGTTATATTCAGGAGGGTTATGACTGGCTGTTGTCATTCCGCCCATGAAAGTTCCAAGATGACGAACGGCAAATGACAGCTCAGGCGTTGATCTGAGTGATTCAAAGACGTACGTTTTAATTCCGTGAGAAGCGAGCGTGCGTGCAATTTCCATAGAGAACTCAGGAGATTTTCTGCGGCAGTCATATGCCAGCACAACGCCTTTATTTTTTGCTTCTTCCCCGCTTTTTTCTATGTATTTCGCCAGTCCCTCTGCAGCTTTGCGGACTGTATAAATGTTCATTTTATTCGTTCCTGCACCGATTTCACCGCGCATACCGCCTGTACCGAATTCAAGGTTCTTATAAAATGCATCTTCAATTGCTTTATCGTTCCCTTTCATTGCTGCCAGTTCAGCATGCAGCTCCTGATCCAGTCCTTCATAAGTCACCCATTTGTTATATGTATTCTGTACGCTCATAAAATCCCCTCCGTATTGGTTTTTACTATTGTAGCATGCCCTCAGACTGTTGAATATTGAAAAGTCAGAAAAGATCTTATTAAAAATCAGAGGGCGGGACAACGTTGTCTCACCCTCTGTTTCGGATTACTTTGATGTAGAACTCATCACTATTAACTGATCATCAATTACTTTTTATAATTAATCGAATAAATATCGTGTCTGCGGTCTTTCAGCTGGCGTACCGTTCCGCCCTGGCGCTGGCGGCGGAGGATTTCGAGATCGACATCCCCGATCATCACCATCTCAAGGTTAGGGTCTGTTTCACCGACAATACCATCACGTGCAAACTCGAAGTCAGACGGTGCAAAGATGGCTGACTGAGCATATTGAATATCCATATTTTCAGTTTCAGGCAGGTTGCCGACTGTACCAGAAATGACTGTATAGATCTGGTTTTCAACAGCACGTGCCTGTGAACAGTATCTTACGCGCAGGTAACCCTGACGATCTTCTGTACAGAATGGCGTAAAGATAATTTTCGCACCCATATCTGTTGCAATACGTGCAAGTTCAGGGAATTCAATGTCATAACAGATTTGAATCGCGATTTTGCCGCAGTCTGTATCAAATACCCTGACTGTGTCTCCAGGGCTGATGCCCCACCATTTACGTTCATTTGGCGTAATATGAAGCTTGTACTGCTTCTCAATCGTCCCGTCTCTTCTGAACAGATAAGCGATGTTATAAATCTCATCATCGTCCTCTTTCACAAAGTGGGAGCCGCCAATGATATTGACGTTATAACGTACTGCAAGATCCGTGAAGAGTTCAATGTATTCTTCTGTGTAATCCGTCAGCTTTCTTACTGCCATACTAGGAGACTTTTCATTCAGGAATGACATCAGCTGTGTTGTGAAGATCTCAGGGAACACAACAAAATCTGATTGTGCATCTGAAGCCACATCAGTAAAATATTCAACCTGATTTGCAAAATCAGTAAATGAATCGATCTGACGCATCATGTACTGCACAACACAGATTCTTACAGGATGACTCGTCTTAAAGTGTCTCTTTGATTTCGGACGATAGTCCACATTGTTCCATTCCATCAGCGTTGCATATTTATTTGACTGCTTATCATCCGGCAGATAGTTCGGATTGATCCGCATCAGTGTAAAGCCGTTAATCAGCTGAAATGACAGAACCGGATCATAGATTTTATGCATCTGAACAGAATCTACGTATTCACGTGGAGACATTTCCCCTGCGTATTTGTGATAGTTCGGAATTCTTCCGCCGATAATAATACTTTTCAGGTTGAATTCTCTCGCTAATTCTCTTCTTGCTTCATATAATCTGTGCCCAACCTTCATCCGGCGGAATTCCGGGTGAACCATTACTTCAATTCCGTAGAGGTTGTAGCCGTCAGGATTGTGGTTTGTGATATAACCTTCATCGGTTACATCGTCCCATGTATGACGGTCATCATATTCATCAAAGTTAATAATCAGACTTGAGCATGAACCGATAATATCGCCATCCAGCTCCGCGACAAGCTGACCATCGGGGAACATGTCCAGATGACTTTCAAGGTGCTCTGTTTTCCATGGCTGCATGCCGGGAAAGCAAAGCTTTTGCATATGAATAATTTTATCTATATCTGCATGAATCATTTTACGAATGATCATTTTTTTCTCAAATTGAGATAAATCAAGTTTTTCAGACATACTTTCACTCCTCGGAAACATTGTTACTGTTAATTATAAACCCAATTATCAATAATAACAGCATCCAGTCTTTCTGTGCCAAATTTTAGACATATTCCATCTGTTTTTAGGGTGAATAAGCTTTCTCTGCTTGTATTATTGACGTTTTAATTTTACAATCTTCAATGACAAGAGATTTTCAAGCGAAATGAGGCGTCATCATGACCAAAAAGATAGAAAACATGCTTTTTGCTGCCTGGGCTGCCGCTTTTACTGCTACGATGGGGTCACTATATTTCTCTGAGATCAGAGGCTTCGAGCCTTGTGAGCTTTGCTGGTATCAGCGCATTTTTATGTACCCGCTTGTAGTAATTTTACTCATCGCAGTCGTAAAAAAAGATGCAAAAGCAGCACTTTATTCTGCTATTCTTTCAGGAATTGGCGGATGTATATCCATTTATCATTACAGTATCCAGAAGATCGACGCGCTATCAACTTCAGCACCTGCATGCGGAAGAGTGCCATGTACAGGTGAATATATTAATTGGGCCGGATTCATTACAATTCCATTCCTGGCGTTAACTGCATTCACCATTATTTTTACCTTAAGTCTAATCATTCTTAAGCAACCGAAAGGAGCAACACCATCATGAAAAAAATTCTGATTTTTGGCGGCGTGATTGTACTGATTTTCGCAGCAATCGCACTGATCACAAATATGCAAAATGCCTCAAAAACAGAGGACAACCCTTACGGAAAAGATGATTTGGATCAATCTACAATTGATCTGCTTGATGATGAAAATTATCAGAACCAGATTGTACCGGAAGACCTTGAAGAACGTATCTCAAGCGGTGAGCCGACAACGGTTTACTTCTTCAGCCCTGAATGTCAGTACTGCCTGGAGACAACACCTATGCTTGCTCCACTCGCTGAAGAAATGGATGTAGACATGGTTCAGCATAATTTAATTGAGTTCCAGGATTCATGGAACAAATACGGCATCCAGTCTACACCAACTTTGA
The DNA here is from genome assembly GCF_034427455.1 of Jeotgalibacillus haloalkalitolerans. Classification (NCBI taxonomy): domain Bacteria; kingdom Bacillati; phylum Bacillota; class Bacilli; order Caryophanales; family Caryophanaceae; genus Jeotgalibacillus; species Jeotgalibacillus haloalkalitolerans. The sequence goes on from NZ_JAXQNN010000004.1 coordinate 261,896, forward strand.
TCCATTATGAAGATGGAGAGGCTGTAGATGGTATCGTAGGTGCTGCAACTGAAGAGGATTACAGAGCATTCTTTGAGCGCAATGTAACAGGAGAATAATAGATGACTGCCGGGGATCACAGCTGCTGATTGTCCGGCAGTTTTTTTACTTGATTAAGAAAGGAGCTGTTAAGATTGAAAGAACGTTTTTCGTTGACTGTTCTTCCTAAATGGGACGGTCTAACACTAGAGGCGCTGTTAAAGGATGAACTTTCATTCGGGAAAAAAACCATTCATCAATGGAGAATGGATAAAAGCATTTTAATGAATGGAGATTTAAGGCCATGGAAGGATCCATTGTCTGAAGGCGATGTGGTTTCGTTTGAATATGAAGCATCGCAATCTGCTCCTGCGTGGAACAATCAGATTGAGGTGCTATATGAAGATGACCACCTCTTGATTGTAAATAAACCTGCCGGCCTTGATACACATCCTAACGACGAGACAGATCATAAAACCCTCCAACATGCAGTCGTTCATTACTTGCTTTCTGCAGGTCATATAGGCTATGCGCAGCCGGTTCACAGACTTGACCGTGACACAACAGGTGCCATTCTATTTGCAAAGCATCCGGCGATCAAGCCTTTACTTGATCAGCTGCTTGAAAAAAGAATGATTAAACGGACGTACATTGCGTTGGCAGAAGGAAAAGTGAAGTCAGAAGGAACGATCAGTGAACCAATCGGTAAGGACCGGCACCATCCTGTCAGAAGACGTGTATCCCCGGGCGGTCAGAAGGCTGTGACACATTATCAGTGTTTATCATATGATCCTGAGAAAAACCTTTCTTTAGTGGAGCTGAATCTTGAAACCGGACGTACCCATCAGATCAGGGTGCACCTCTCTTTCATTGGTCACCCGATCGCAGGAGATACACTGTATGGATCGACCGGGAAATTCAGCTATCAGGCACTGCATGCGAAGAAGCTGTCGCTTAGCCATCCTTTTACACTTGAACAGGTCAGTGTTGAAGCAAAACATCCTGATTATTTTGGATAAAATTAATTGATGTTGGGGCGAAATTCAATTTTGAAAAGTTTAACGATATATTAGTTAACATGAAAGTGTAGCGGAGAGTAAGGCGGCGACTCCGGGACGAATAGAGTGAAGCTGAGACCCCGCAACCGAAGGTGAGGAGGCTCAGCAAGCTCCGTCCGGAAAGCGTCCGCCTGAAGCGCAGCGGAACGATTAAAAGGGATGAGACAATCTATTTGTCCCATCCCTTTTTGACTGCTTATTCTTTTCCTGCTTTAACCCATTTAGCCACTTCAATCGTCCGCTTCGCCTGATACTTCACGCCGTCAGCCACATCTTCTTTCATGTTCCCATCCTGATCAACTGTTACACTTGTGCCGTACGGGTTACCTCCTGAGGCAAACGTAACCGGATCCGAGTAACCAGGCGCTGCAATGATCGCACCCCAGTGCATCATCGTTGTATACAGGTTCAGAATCGTTGCTTCCTGTCCGCCGTGCGGGTTCTGCGCTGAACTCATACCGCTCACTACTTTATTAACAAGCTTACCGTTAAACCATAAGCCGCCTGTTGTATCAATGAAATTTTTCATTTGCGCAGGCATCGTACCGTAACGGGTTGGGATGCTGAAAATATAAGCATCAGCCCATTCAAGATCATTTAGCGTGACAACCGGAACGTCTTTAGTTTCTTCATAGTGTTCCTTCCATGCCGGATTTGAAGCAATTGCCTGTTGTGGTGCAGTTTCCTCTACCTTCAGTACTTTGACCTCAGCTCCGGATTCCTTCGCTGCTTCCTCTGCCCATTTTGCTAATTGATAGTTCGTTCCTGTTGAACTGTAATAAATAATGGCTAATTTTACGTTTGACATTGTGCACGCTCCCTTTTTACCATATAAATTTTCAGAAAATTAATTCACGCTTTATATTATTGCCTAATATTTTCATTTTTAAACATAGTTTCGAACATCTCAGTTTCAAAGTATCAGACGGAATGCTTTTACATAGAATGAGTAAGATGTAGAATTTACTCTTGAAGGAGGAATACATTTATGACGTTATTGATTATCAGCGGGAGTTCCCGTGAACATAGTAATTCAGAGTATTTTGCAGAAAAAGCTGCTGCAACTTATCAGGGAGAAGTAAAGTGGATACGTTTAAGAGAGCTGACCATCCACCAGATTCATGATCAGCGTCATGATTCAAATGGATTTGATCCGGTTGATGATGATCACGCGGAGGTGGTTAAAGCTATGCTTGATGCAGATGAAGTGCTTTTCGTCACACCACTTTACTGGTATGGCATGAGCGGATATATGAAGACCTTTATCGACAGATGGTCTCAGGCGATGCGTCAGCCTGAGCTGAACTTTAAAGAACGTATCGCCGGCAAACCCGGATCTCTAATTACATGCGGCGGTGACCAGGTTGACCTCAAAGGTCTGCCGCTCATTCTGCAGTTTAAACATATATTCGATTTTACTGGAATGGACTTTAAAAAGTATTTCATCGGGGAGGCAAGAAAACCGGGTGATGCTGAAAAGAGTAACAGATTGAATCAGCTTGAAGGTTTCTTCAATTAGTCTTAAAGCTTCTGCGACCTTTTAAAAGGGAGCAGGAGCTTTTTCAATGAGCACCTAATTTCTTGACAATAGGCATTTCCTTATACTATAGTGATCACTGTTTACTGATAACTAAAAGTAACTGATATTAATAGAAAGTACGTAAGGAGGATTTTTTATCATGTCAGCAACTACTTTAGAGAAAAACGTACTAGATGTACTTTTTGAGAGAAGAGCAACAAAACAATATGATCCTGAAGTTGAAATCAGCCGTGAAGAGCTGAATGAACTTTTAGAGGCAATGGGACAGGCACCTTCAGCATGGAATCTTCAGCACTGGAAGTTCCTTGCTTTCCATAACCCGGAATCACAGGAGCGGTTGCTTCCAATCGCATACAACCAGCAGCAGATCACAGATGCATCAGCTGTCATTGCTGTTCTTGGCGATCTGAGAGCAAACGAAAATGTAGATGCTGTGTTTGACCCGGCTGTTGAAAAAGGCGCAATGTCTGAAGAAATCAAGCAGGCATTGAATGGTCAAATCCAGGGTGCATATGAGAATGAACAATTCGCACGTGATGCAGCTTTTTCAAACGCTTCACTTGCAGCGATGCAATTTATGATTGCTGCGAAAGCAAAAGGCTGGGATACATGCCCAATCGGTGGATTCAGCGATGCACAATTAATCGAGGAGTTCGAGATTTCTGACCGCTATGTACCTGTCATGCTGATTACAGTTGGTAAAGCAGCTAAAGAAGCACGCAAGTCTGAGAGAATTGATATTGATGAGCTTGTTGAGTATCTGTAAGAAGTAATTCGAGGGTGAGACCGCGGTCTCACCCTCTTTTTTGTAGCAATGTTGAGTCAGGCTTTGGTTGTATGCATGCAAACTGCGCGTTTAATTGCTTCATCATTTCAGATATATCTATCAGCTTTGGTTTTATTCCATCACCTTTTCGATTATTCGTCACTCGACCTTGGACTGCCCGGGAATTGCATCATCAATCGAATTTATTCAATCAGCTTTCAAATTAATTCCATCACCTTTTCAATTATTCAACCGCCAAAAGCAGACGCCGCCCAGGAACCCACACAACACCTATTTAACCAGATCCTCCGCAAACCGCTTAATTAACCCCGGCAGTACGCCAAACGTATAAGGCTTATAAACCCGCTCCGTCCACTTGTGGCCATCACGACCGTACACACCGATATTGATCGAAGGAATGTTCAGCTCCCGGATCAGATGAATCGGCACAGGGTACAGGTCCTGCATTCTCGGAATATTTCTCTTCAGCATTTCAATTGCTTCATCTGATTCATGAAGTGAGAGAAAGCTGCCGTCAGCTAAGTATGGGAAAAAGCGCTTTGTGACAAACTCCTCCCCTTCTGCCTCTGATGTTTCCTTCAGATGCTTCTCAAGCTTTTGCATAATATCAGTACCATGCTCATTTTTATCACTCAAATAATTGTGCGGCAGAAATGGCGGTGCGAAAAACATCAGGACACGCGGTGTCTTTTCAGGATCGAGCTGCTGGAGCTTTTCTGCAAGGGCAAATGCTGCTTCACGCTTATCTTTTCCCTTGTACTTTTTCACCACTTCATTTAATGGGCCTTCCACATCAATCCCCTGGGCTCTTAAGGATGATTCGAGCTCACTGAACGTGCAGACATCCATCTGAAAATTCCAGTCACTTGGGGGGAACCCGTGTTTCTTTCTGAAATCGCTGTATTTCCTCGTGCTTTCACGGCTGATTTCATAAACGGCTTCAATGGAGATTTTACGCAGTTTCTCCATTACATCCTGTGCCGTCTGCTCGAATACAAAATAGTTGAAATACAGGTGCGCGCTGATCGCGGTCTGTACGTTGTAATCCTTTTTATCATCTTTAAAGTGAAGGCAGGCAGGAGGCAGGACATATTCTCCGTCAAGGTCTTCAGCAAGATCAATATTCTGATTGATTCGCCTGTTCAGCTCTGCGCCGATGCGGGTAGGGTCAATTGAAGTCAGCACGTCTCCAACGTGCGCCTCCCTTCCATAAATATAAAAACAAGGAAGCACCTTGCCCGCTGCACCGGTGTAGATATATTTTGTTCTGTCACCGTCATACATTGGCGCGATAAAATCATTGTTAATAGCCGCAACATAATCCAGCTTCTTCTTTTTCTTCATGCGGGCAAGCTCATGAAGCGCAGCGAGCATGCCTGCATGTTCACTTTCTTCATCAGGATTGAATAGAAACAGCATATTGCCATCCCGTTCTTCCTGAGAAAACTGCAGCAGGTTCACAAGATGTACGGCCGCTCCACTTTGCATATCAAGCGAGCCCCTGCCAAACAGCCACTCACCTGAACCTGCTTCCTGTCTAACCCGGTAATCACCCGGGAAATCCTTAAAAAATGACTCCAGACGGTCCGGGTCATGGGCCATTTGTTGAAGTGATCCAAAATCCTCTGTTCCCACAGTATCAATATGACTGTGAAACAAAACCGTCTTATCTGATTGTCCCGGCAGCATCGCCCAGACATTTTTTCTCTTAAAAGGATCATCCTTTATATCCTGAATCCAGACATGATCAGGATTTTCTTTAAAATAAGGAAAAGAGCTGATCCAATTAAAAATTTCTTCCGCCTTATGTACTTCTCCTTCAGAACCTGTATAACTCTTCATCGCAATCAGTTTTCTTGTGATCATTTCAGCCTGCTCAGGAGCAGATAAATGCTGGATGTCTTGATACATCGTATAACCCCCTGCTGTCTTTTCATTCATCTTAATGGAAGCACGCTGCGATTGAAAGCAGATGTATTAAAAAATAGCTGCAAAATTGAAACACTGAAAATTTATTCAGCAAATTCTTCAAAAGGGGTTGAATCATATTTTATAAACGAATATTATATAACTTGTGCTTAAAAATGTTCGTATTTTAACAAAGGACTGATTTGATGTTTCGCTTTCATTTAAAAGAAAATAATACGACTGTCAAAACTGAACTATTGGCAGGCTTCACAACATTTATGACCATGGTGTACATCGTTGTGGTCAATCCGATTATTTTATCGAGTGCCGGTGTACCTTTTGATCAGGTGTTTCTTGCAACCATTATCGCAACAGTCATTGGAACGCTATGGATGGCATTAATGGCGAATTATCCGATTGCGATTGCACCGGGTATGGGGTTAAATGCATACTTTGCCTTCTCAGTAGTCGGGACGAATACAAATATCACATATGAAGTAGCTTTCGCAGCAGTGTTTGTTGCCGGGGTGATCTTTACGATTCTTTCTCTGACTTCATTCAGAAAGAAACTGATTGAAGCCATTCCTGATAACCTGAAGCACGGGATTACCGCAGGAATTGGGTTATTTATCGCATTTATCGGGATGAGAATGACGGGCATCATTGTCGCACACCCTGACAATCTTGTTGCGCTTGGTGACCTTCATTCTTCATCTGTTATTCTTGCTTTCACAGGTCTTGCTGTTACATTGATTCTGATGGCGTTAAATGTAAATGGCGCACTGTTTATCGGCATGATTTTCACCGGTGCAGTTGCCTACTTTACCGGTCAGCTTGAGTTTGATGGTGTCATGGCTGTTCCGAGTCTGCCTGAGGGAATCATTATCTCAAACCCGATCGCAGCATTTGGTGATGTGATTCAATATGGCTTATTCGCAGTGGTCTTCTCATTTCTTCTGGTGACAATTTTTGATACAACCGGCACGATGATCGGCGTTGCCCAGCAGGCGGGTCTGATGAAAGGAAAATCGATGCCGCGTGCACGTCAGGCTCTCCTTGCTGACTCAATTGCCGCTACAGCCGGCGCAATGGTCGGGACAAGCCCGACTTCAGCTTATATTGAATCCTCTTCAGGTGTTGCTGCAGGCGGACGTACAGGGCTGACTACCGTTACAGTAGCAGGATTATTTATCGTGGCTGCATTTTTCGGACCGCTTGTTGGTGCCGTTTCAGGCGTATCAGCCATTACAGCACCGGCGCTCATTATTGTCGGCAGTCTGATGATGGGGAGTATCTCGCATATTAAATGGGGAGAAATTGATGAAGCCTTCCCTGCATTTTTAATTATTCTGAGCATGCCGCTCACTTCAAGTATTGCAACAGGGATTGCGCTCGGCTTTATTTCTTATCCGATTTTAAAAATTGTAAAGGGTAAATGGAGAGAGGTTCATTTCCTTGTCTATCTGTTTGCCATTTTGTTTGCTTACCAGCTGGTATTTTTACCGCATTAACAAAAAGGAAGATAACGCTGTATTGAATAAGCGCTATCTTCCTTTTTTGTTTTTGGCTTTGTTAAAGTTGGCTGTTGATTTCCGCTTCAGGGGGACGCTTTCCGCGGCCGGGCGGTGAGCCCGCAGGCTTCGCCATGCCAGGTCTCACACGTCCCTTCCTGCCGCAGGAGTCGCCCCCTTCCGCTCCAATCATCAGCTGTGCAGTAACAACAATATCATTTAACAAAGCGTTGTTTTTTACAATAAGCTTTATCATTACACACTTAATCTTTTACTGAGAAAATACTTCAGCGCATCCAGCACTTCCGTTTTCCGTCTGACGATAAATGTTCTGATGTCCTCCTGTTCTGACTTCGCAAAAACTGACATCAGAGAGGACTGCCGGTGATACTGGCTGACTTCGCCGTATCCAAGCATGTTGCAGTGTTCTGCCAGCTGTTTTATCAGCGGGAGACATCTCTCATTATCCGAAGTAAGGTTGTCACCATCTGAAATGTGGAAGGCGTAAATATTATACCTTTCGACAGGATAATCACTTTCAATAATGTCAAGCGCTTTCCGGTAAGCGGAGGAACAGATCGTACCGCCACTCTCCCCTTTAGTAAAAAACGTCTCTTCTTCTACTTCTTTAGCTTCTGTATGATGAGAAACAAACCTGATTTCCACATGTGAGTAATGTAACTTCAGAAATTTGACCAGCCAGAAAAAAAAGCTTCTTGCAATATATTTTTCAAACATCCCCATTGAACCACTCGTATCCATCATTGCGATCACAGCTGCCTTTGATTCCTTTTCTTTTGTTTCAGTCCATGTCTTATAACGGATATCCTCAGGCAGGATCGGATGAAACCCTTTTTCCCCATTCATCGCATTGCGCTTAAATGCGGTCATCATTGTTTTTTTCTTATCAATATTACCTGTCAGACCCTTTGTTCTGATATCAGTGAACTGAATGCCTTCTTTAGACGCATCTACTTCTTCTTTCTGCTTAAAATCGGGGAGTTCCAGCTGGCTGAACAGAGCTGTTTCAATTTCTTCTATTGATACTTCCGCTTCAACATAATCTTCACCCGGATCAGAACCCGCCTGCCTGCCGCTCTCCTTACCGCCGGATCTCGCGATAATGTCTCCTTCTTCGCTATCTCCATTGCCCTGCCCAATATGCTTCTTTTTCGAATGATCATAACGGATTTTATATTCATCCAGTGAACGAACCGGAATCTTCACGACTTTTTTTCCATCTGACATAATCACATTTTCTTCTGTAATCAGTTCTGGAAGCCTGTCTTTAATTGCCTGCTGTATTTTCCGACTATGTCTGATCTGATCCTCCTGGCCCTGCTGATGGAGGGACCAGTCTTCCTTTGATACGATAGAACCCTGCATAAGTTGCCTCCACCCTTTTCCTTTTCTTCATTGTATGAAAGATCTCTTAAATTATTTCATCAGAATTGAAGAAAAGATTACTTAAAAATGGCATCAAAAAAGACCTGTAAAAACAGGCCTTTTACACACTCTTTTCCTGAGCAGTAGAGCGCGATGCATCCAATAACAGGATTACAGCGGTTACCACGTGCATCACAAATCCGAGAAACGGCACGACCCCTACGACGGATGTCACAATACCAAAAATACTGCCTGTCTTGGATGTAAAGTCACGTGCTGCAAATACTAACGTAACGATATGGAGTGCAAGCATAATCCATAAAGGTGCCCATGAAGTACCAATTACGATCAGACCACCAAGGATCGGAATGGCAAAAAACGCCTCAAGTCCGCCTGTGATCCACTTCATTGTTGTAGAAATCCTCATCAACTATCAAGTCCTTTCTTCATTTACTTATCATATATGGCATAATCACTGTTTTCAATTCATACCTCTTATACGTATATTATCTGAAAAAGTTTCAAAAAAAATAACCAGTTTTTTATCACTGGTTACTTTTTAAGCTTTTTCTTCATATTGAATTGGGTCCGATAGCTTCTTACTCGATTTCAACTCTCCGCCTGACCGGATTTTCTCCATCTGCTTCCCAAGCATCACGAGCTCTTCCATCGTGCTCGCCATACTCCCATTTACCGGCTCAAGCTCTTTAAAATACTCTCTGCCTGGCATAAAAAATCCCCTCCGAATTTTTTTCTATTGTGCCATTGTGAGAAAATTCAGTCAAATCAAGAAAGGCGGAAGGCGCTCGTTCAGCTCCGACAGACATAAGACGCGGAGCGGAAAACGGGTGGTCTTTCCCGTTTACCGATGCGTGGCTTATGATCCGAGGAGCTAGCGCCTGGAGCTGGACAATAAAGAAAAGCGGAAGCAGGCGTTCAGGTCCGACAAGCATAAGACGCAATGAGAGAAATGGGTGCCCTTCCCCATTTTCTCATTGTGGCTTATGACTCGAGGACCTGCCTGCTGGAGCTGGACACCATAGAAAAGCGGAGACGGGCGTACACGTTGGACTGAGGCGCCGGTGTGTGCGAATAATCAAAAAGGTGAGCGAAAAAAACTGATTGGTGAAAGATAAAACTTAAAAGCTGGCTTATAACCCCGACGGTCATAGAGCAAACATTAAATAAAACAATTGCTGGAAGTATTATTCATAAAGGTGATAGATAAAATCCAAAAGCTGAGCGAATAACCCCCCGGTTACTCAATCTGCCTGCCTACTCGCTCCACTTCAACACCCCCAGCCTCCGCTACTAACCCAAACAAAAAAGAAGAGGCCGATTACTCCTCTTCTTCAAACTGCTCAGTACCGGGTTCCCGGTGCTTTTTCAATTGTTCATTTGTACGCATCTTTTCCATCTGACGGCCAAGCTGATCCATTTCTTCAAGGTCACTTGCCATGGAACTGTTATCAGGCATTTCATGTTTGTCGTGTTCATGTTTCTTCGTCATGTCTTTTCACCTCTGCTGTGAATATACCCTTCATTCACAGCAGAAAAACGTTATCTGTTTAATAGTGAGCCGACATAACGCAGCAAATCATTGGCACTGACGGAGTTATATCCGTATTCATCAATCAGCCTTGCGATGACTTCATTCATTTTCTTCAGCTGGAGTTCATCAGGTGTTTTTGAAGAAGTCGTGATTTTAACAACATCCTTTAAATCAGAGAACAGCTTTTTCTGAATCGCTTCTTTCAGCCTGCTGTGGGATTGATAGTCAAACCGCCTCCCTTTTCTTGCAAATGCTGAAATCCTGATCAGAATTTCTTCTCTGAATGCTTTTTTCGCATTCTCAGAAACGCCGATCTGCTCTTCAATTGAGCGCATCAGCCTTTCATCAGGATGCATCTCCTCACCGGTTAAAGGATCCTTCAACTTGGATTTATGACAATAGGACTCTACATTGTCGAGATAATTATCCATCAGCGTTTTTGCGGACTCTTCATAGGAGTAGACGAATGCTTTTTGTACTTCTTTTTTAGCCAGCTCATCAAACTCTTTCCTTGCAAGGGATATACATGTTAAGTAATATTCCCTGCTCTCTTTAGAAATGGAAGCATGCTGATCAAATCCTTCTTTCAAGGATCTCAGAACATCAAGCGCATTGATTGAAGACAGTTCCTTTTTGATGATCGTTGAAGAAATCCGGTTCAGGACATAACGCGGATCAATTCCTTCCATTCCTTCTCCTGAATGCTCTCTTTTCAGCTCTTCAACATCCGATTCGCCAAACCCTTCAACGGATTCGCCATCATACATTTTCATTTTATTAATCAGATTAATGTCTTTCCGCTTTGGCTCCTTCAGACGGGTTAAAACAGTAAATACAGCTGCAGTACGCAATGTATGCGGTGCAATATGAACATCAGCCACATCACTTTGTGAGATCAGCTTCTCATAGATTTTTTCCTCTTCAGATACACGCAGATTATACGGCATTGGCATTACAATCATTCTGGAGTGCAATGCCTCATTTTTCTTATTTGAAATAAATGAGCGGTATTCTGTTTCATTGGTATGGGCGACAATCATTTCATCAGCTGAAATCAGCGCAAACCGTCCTGCTTTAAAGTTCCCTTCCTGAGTCAGGGAGAGAAGATGCCACAGGAACTTTTCATCGCACTTCAGCATTTCCTGAAATTCCATCAGGCCTCTGTTTGCTTTATTCAATTCCCCGTCAAAACGGTATGCTCTCGGATCTGATTCAGATCCATATTCAGCAATGGTTGAAAAGTCGAGACTGCCCGTTAGATCAGCGATATCCTGAGACTTTGGATCAGATGGACTGAATGTACCAATACCGGTCCGTTTATCTTCAGAGAAAAATACGCGTTCAATCGGGACATCCTCTATTCTGTTCCCAAATTCCTTTTCAAGTCTCATCATATTCAGTGGTGATAGATGCCCTTCAATCCTGACACCATACTCTTTGAAAAAATCTTCTCTCAGCGCTTCAGGAATGAGATGCAGCGGATCTTCATGCATTGGACATCCCTTGATCGCATAAACAGCTCCGCGATCGGTTCTTGTATATTGTTCAAGTCCTCTTTTTAAAAGTGTAACGAGCGTTGACTTCCCTCCACTTACCGGTCCCATCAGCAAAAGGATTCTCTTTTTAACATCGAGCCTTCTTGCAGCCGGATGAAAATATTCCTCCACCAGCCGCTCCAATGCCTCTTCCAGTCCAAATAAATGACGATTAAAAAACCGGTAGCTCTTTCTGCCATTGATTGTTTCAGTTCCTGCGTCTTTAATCATATTATAAATTCTTGAATGGGCTGATTGTGCAATCCAGGGCTTATCTTTTAACATCGTCAAATAATCAGAGAAGGTCCCTTCCCATTTAAGCATCGATTCTTCGAGCTGATAGTCTGCCACCCGTTTTAACATATCCATCTGATTCTCCCCCTCTTCTCCTTCATATAAAACGGTATGCAGCACAACCGGTATTCATGAGCACAGCCTGAAATGAAATCTGCTAATTCACATGACAGTCATTTCTTTCTCAGACGGATTCATGTATACTTAAATGTATATGAAATTGATTTATACTTTTATCCGGGAGGTATTTTAAATGGGTACAGCACTGATTTTAGGTATTTGTGTAGCATTCCTTGCAGCGATCTTCACAGCTGGTTATAACGATAAGCCGGGCAAAACAAAAAATAACTAAAAAAAGCTGCCTATGCAGCTTTTTTTAGTTATTTCTTCGCAAAATTCTTCCCTTCCACAAACTCTTTCATATACATTCTGTTTTTTCTCTGCAGCATATTTGCCATCTGTTCTGTCCATTTGTCACTTCTTTTTCCGGACGTACGCTGATGATAATAAGCTGAGATCGCTTCATTGTATTCATCCATCTCCTCTTTTACAGTCGCTTCCTGGTGTCTATAACTGTTCTCGTGGTAAATGGACTGGAACGGCATTCTCGGTTTAACAGCTGTTTCCTGATCCGGAACGCCAACAGTCAATCCAAACAGTGGAATGACATGCTCAGGCGTTTCCAGCAGCTCAGATACTTCAGAAAGGTTATTTCTTAGTCCGCCAATATAACAAATGCCTAACCCCATCGATTCAGCTGCCACAGCTGCATTTTGCGCTGCAAGTGAAGCATCAATCACTGAGACCATAAACTTTTCCATTGAAGTAATTGAATCCTCTACATCAGCACCCTCCCACTTCCCAATTAATGAGTGTCTATATAGATCAGCGCAGAATACAAAGAAGTGACCACTATCTGCCACATAATCCTGCCCGCCTGCGAGTTCAGCAAGCTTTTTCTTTTTCTCCTGATCTGTTACGCCAATAATTGAATAAGCCTGTATAAAACTTGATGTAGAAGCCATCTGAGCTGCTTCTACGATCATTTGGACCTGTTCAGGTGACAACTTTTCATCTTTAAATTTTCTGACTGACCGGTGATTTAACATCGTTTCAATTGTCTGGTTCATGCTTTCCTCCACCTTTCATCATCTAACTGCTTTCAAGTGTAGCGTTTTCTTTTACAGCTATTCAAATATTAAGCACTAAAAAAGACTGGGACAAATTAAATTTGTCTCAGTCTTCCGTAATCGTTTCGCTGCGCTTCAGGCAGACGCTTTCCGGACGGAGGTTGCTGAGCCTCCTCAAGCTTCGCTTTCCGGGGTCTCAGCTTCCCTCTAATCGTCCCGGAGTCGCCGCCTTACGCTCCGCTACACTTAGATGGTAATATTTATTTTATTATATAAATTATTTTTTGTCCCATCATCTGATTAAGCAGCAAACTTTTATCTACTTTACCCAAGTGAAGGGAAGTTCTGCTGTCTTAATGCTTCATATACAAGAATGGCTGCTGTATTTGATAAATTTAATGAGCGTACGTGCTCATTCATTGGAATACGCAGTGCACGGTCTTTATTATTTTCGATGACATCATCAGGCAACCCTGATGTTTCACGACCGAAAATAAAATAAAAATCCTTATTCAGATCACTGTAATCAAACGTTGAATGCGGCTGCTTTCCGTACTTCGTCAGATAGAAATATTCCCCGCCTTCACTTGACTGATAAAAGTCCTCAAGGGAATCGTGATAATGAATATCAACATGCTCCCAGTAATCAAGACCTGCTCGTTTAAGCATTTTATCGTCTGTTGAAAAGCCAAGCGGCTTAATTAAATGTAATGATGTACCAGTCGCTGCACATGTACGCGCAATATTACCTGTGTTAGCAGGAATCTCCGGCTGGAATAATACAACGTGTAATCCCAATTTCTTCACCTCATCATCTATTTCGGCTGAGCCAAGTTCTATTTTATCATGAAAGGTGAAAAAAATAATACCTGATCGATGGAGTATAGGCTGCTGAATCACTATATGTCCACAACCTTCTCCGGCTATCATTTGTATGTGCATTCACATAAGGTACGCCCTGATCAATATACGTCACAATGGTCGTATGATCTACTACTCCGTCACCCTCGAAATCATAACAGATCACGTCTCCAATTTTCAGCATTGAAGCATCCGTCACCCGCTCAGCTGCCTCTTCAAGAAACCACCGCATAGAGTGTGCAACTGCCCAGCTGAAACTCCATTGACCTCCCTGCAGCCACCAGCCTCTGGAACGGTCAGGATAGCCCCTCATCGTCAGGCCTCCAGCTAACAGACATTGTGAAATAAAGTTTGTGCAATCAACCGGGAAAGAAGGGAATGCGGGATTTCTCCTGTTCCACCATTCCTCCGCATATGCAGCAGCAAGCGCACCATTATACATATCTACACACCTTTCACTTACAAAGTGATAAGCCTTTTTCGATCTCCTTTAACACCTCTTCGTCCTTTTCAATATCCTTTTGTTTTAATAGCATTTCCATCGCTTCTTCCCCGCCGATCTTACCTGCAGCCCAGGCAGCCGTCCCTCTCATAACAGGGCGTACATCATGCTGCATCACTTCAAATATAGACGGCAGTGCTGATGCTTCTTTAAAATGAGCGAGGGCAATCAGCGCATTCCGCTGTATCGGCTTCTTGCCTCTCCAGGAACCCGATACATGACCATACTTCTCTTTAAATTCCCTGTTACTGATAGAGAGTAATGGCTCAAGAAGCGGCTTGGCAATTTCAGGATCCGGCTCAAACTCAGGGTGGAGATGCATATCAATCCCTTTATTTTTAGGACAAACTGTCTGACACGTATCACATCCGTACAGTCTATTCCCAATTTTAGAACGATATTCATCAGGAAGAAAATCCTTCGTCTGAGTTAAAAATGCAATACACTTTTTCGCATCAAGCTGTCCACCCTGTACAAGTGCACCGGTCGGACACACATCCACACACAGATTGCAATCCCCACACTGATCCTCCATCGGCTCATCAGGACTGAAAGGCAGGTTTGTAATCATTTCACCTAAGTAAACATACGAACCAAACTCATGCGTGATGATTGAACAGTTTTTGGCACTCCACCCTACACCTGCTCTTTCAGCTACAGCCCGGTCAACGAGTTCTCCCGTATCCACCATAGACTTCAGCCTCGCATCAGGCACTCTCTCCTGAATAAACTGCTCCAGCCGTCCCAGCGCTTCTCTAAGTACAGTATGATAATCCTCACCCCATGAGGCTCTTGCAAATATCCCTCTGCGCTCTCCCTTTTTACTCCTTGGCGCATCCTTCATTTTAGATGGATAGGCTAACGCAATGGAAATAATTGATTTAGGCTCATGCATCAACAATGAAGGTGTAACACGTTTCTCAATATCCTTTTCCTCAAAACCTGACTGGTAATTAAGCGCCTCCTGTCTCATCAGACGGCTTTTCAGATCTGAAAAGAAATCCGCACTCGTAAATCCAATTTTATCAATCCCAAGCTCCTCAGCGTGATCGATGATTTCCTGCTTCAGCACATCATAGTTCATTCTAATCCCCCTTTCTAAATGGAAATGTTAAACTGAATACATGTTTTATAAAGGAGTTGACCGTATGAAAATTTCAGTTCATTCATCACTGAAATCATTATCTTTTGGAATCATTCATTATAAAAATACAACTGTCAGCGAATCACCCCAAATGTTAAAAGGGAGACTTCAATTATTTCAGGAATCCCTGTTCTTTGACCTTAAAGATCAAAAGCCTGCTGACTTTGAAGGGATCGCTGAATGGCGACAGTTATTTAAACAGTTCGGAAAAGACCCTAACCGTTACAGACCAAGTACCGAAGCACTTCTCAGAAGAATTGCAAAACAAAACTATCTGCCGAGCACTAATTCAGCTGTTGACCTGAATAACTTCTTTTCACTGCAATACGAAACACCACTTGGCATATACGATACCCAAAACATAAGCGGTGATATTGAAATCAGGCTTGGCAGTGATCAGGAACAATTTGAAGGTCTTAATGGCAGAATGAATTCTGCGGAGAACTTAATCATTGCTGCTGACAGTAATGGACCATTTGGCAGTCCCTGTGTCGATTCAGCCCGGACTGCAGTAAGCAAAGAAACAAATGATGCATTGCATATTGTCTACTTCAGACCTTCTCTGCCCAAAGAAGAACAGGAAAAAATGCTGCATTCATTAAAGGATATGTTTATTCAGGTAAATGGCGGGACTGCAACAGCAAAACTCGTTTAAACGTATTATATCACCTGAATCTTTTCTAGTTAAAAGCCTCATTTACATGGGGCTTTTTAAAATATTGTTAACACATAAAAAAACGCAACGCTTCGTTTGAGATAAACGAAACACTGCGTTGGTTATGTATGTTGGAGCGGGTGATGAGAATCGAACTCACGACATCAGCTTGGAAGGCTGAGGTTTTACCACTAAACTACACCCGCAAATGCTGGTACCGATGGCCGGGGTCGAACCGGCACTCCCGAAGGAACACGATTTTGAGTCGTGCGCGTCTGCCAATTCCGCCACATCGGCATGTTAGTATGAATAGTATCATACACATGCATGTATTACAAATCGCATTATTTTTAAATTTTGGAGGCGGTAACCGGACTCGAACCGGTGATAAGGGTTTTGCAGACCCGTGCCTTACCACTTGGCTATACCGCCAAAAATAAAAATGGAGCGGAAGACGAGATTCGAACTCGCGACCCCCACCTTGGCAAGGTGGTGTTCTACCACTGAACTACTCCCGCAAAAAGTGGCTGGGCTAGCTGGATTCGAACCAACGCATGACGGAGTCAAAGTCCGTTGCCTTACCGCTTGGCTATAGCCCAATAAAAATGGGGCGACTGATGGGAATCGAACCCACGAATGCCGGAACCACAATCCGGTGCGTTAACCACTTCGCCACAATC
>NZ_JAXQNN010000005.1 GCF_034427455.1 Jeotgalibacillus haloalkalitolerans
TGGCTCCACAGGTAGGACTCGAACCTACGACCGATCGGTTAACAGCCGATTGCTCTACCACTGAGCTACTGTGGAACGATGTAATTAAGTTGTTTGCAGCAAGCCTTTATGTAAGTGTTTCTCTTGGCGTCTCTCTTGCCGACGTTTAACATCATAACAGACATCCAAAACAAAAGTCAATCGTTTTTATAAAATAATTTTAAAAACATTTTCTCGTGTATGCCGTCCGCTTTAAAGGCTAGTGAATGTAATTTACCACATTTCACGGGTGATGTCAAAACGAATCCTTCCATTTCGTCAGGCTTTATTAAAGTGAGCTGTTGATGTCAGGTTCAGTCATACGGATGCTCCCCCACACCCTCATCTGATTCTTCCTGAAGCTTTATTCACTCTACTGTTATACCACCAGCTATTCAGAAGCCATAATAAAGAAAAAGCTGACGGAATGCTTTACGCACTTCCGTCAGCTCTATTCTATCCGATCGACTGATCCACACCTAAAAACCTGAGCTTCCCGCTGCACTTACCGCAGCGGTACTTACTTGTATCAAACCTTCTCTTCCGGTGATACATCTGACCGCAGCCAGTGCATTCATATACCTTATTACGAGGAAGACGTTTTTTCTTCTGTGATGGTAATGGCGTACAGAACCTTGGTGCGCCGACCTGTTTGATTAACTCCCTGAAGTCGCGGTCACGATGCTGATACCCTCTTCCTTCTATATGAAGGTGATAATGCGCGAGCTCATGCTTGATGATTCCGACAAGTTCATCGTAGCCGTGTTCATCAAGGTACTTCTTATTGATTTCGATATGATGGCTGACAAGCAGGTACCTCCCGCCTGTCGTTCTGAGCCGCCCATTGAAATACGCCTGGTGCTGAAACTTCTTCCCGAATGATTCGAGTGAGATCTGTTCAGTTAACTTTTGCAGCTCTTCGTTCGTCATGAACCGGTACCTCCTTTTAGATGAAAAGGAAGATGATTGCGATCAGCGGCATGGAAGTAATCAACTGCATACTGATCAGGGAAAATGAACGCACCTGACCTTTTGCTTCCGCCGGTACATCCTGTCTCATTCTCATCAGTACCTGCATGACGCCGAAAACTGCTGAGCCAATGATAATGATAAGCGGAATAACCGGCAGTCCCGTATCCGGTCTTTCCATTAGGGCATATACAAGTACAATCACGGCAAGCGGGACAAGCTCGATGATCATTGTTGAAAAGAAGAAGCGGGTAAGTACAGTTTGTACTGTCATTCCTTCATCACCGCGACCCTCGGCAGTCTTGATGATTGTGCCAAGGTGAGCGATATAGTTAAAAGTAATACCGAGTGTTGCTACCGCAGCTGCGATGGCAATAATATAATAAGCCATTTTGATTCCTCCAATTTAGTTAGTTTGTTCGGCAGGAGGAAGCATGGTGAGTGCAATTCTTCCCTTTTTCGCATCGACCTGTTCGATCCATACGGTTACGACGTCACCCAGCGAGACGACATCTAGCGGATGTTTGACGAATCCTTTTTTCAGCTTGGAAATATGAACAAGTCCATCCTGTTTGACGCCAATATCAACGAATGCGCCGAAGTCTACTACATTTCGCACGGTTCCCTGCAGTTCCATGCCCGGTTTCAGGTCTTCCATTTTCAGAACGTCTTTTTTCAGGATCGGCTTATCAAGTTCATCACGCGGGTCACGTCCCGGGCGGATGAGGGCCTCAATGATATCTTTCATTGTATGAATCCCGATACCTGTATCTGCTGACCATTGTTCAGGTGTTTTCTGGATAATCGCCTGCTTCAGCTCTTCTGAACCGATTGCATTCAGATCGAATCCAGCCTGTTTGATCATTTTTTCTACATCCTGATAATTTTCAGGGTGGATGGCTGTGCGGTCGAGCGGGTTTTCACCTTCTGCGATGCGCAGGAAGCCGATACACTGTTCATATGTTTTTGCACCAAGGCGCGGGATTTTCTTCAGCTGCTTGCGGTTGATGAATTTTCCTGCTTCGTCACGTGCTTTAACAATATTCTGTGCCACTGTTTTTGACAGGCCGGCTACGTATTGAAGCAGCGATGGTGATGCTGTGTTTACATTGACGCCAACTTTGTTAACAGCTGTTTCAACGACGAATGTGAGCGATTCGTTTAACTTTTTCTGAGAAACGTCGTGCTGGTATTGTCCGACTCCGACTGATTTAGGATCAATTTTGACAAGTTCAGCAAGCGGATCCTGAAGACGTCTTGCGATTGACACTGCACTTCTTTCCTCTACCTGAAGATCCGGAAATTCTTCGCGTGCGATATCAGAAGCCGAGTAAACACTCGCTCCCGCTTCATTGACGATCAGATAATACACTTCCTGGTCGAGTTCCTGCAGCTGGTCTGCAACGAATTGTTCGGTTTCACGGGATGCTGTACCGTTTCCGATCGCAACAAGCTCAATGCCAAAGTCTTTCACAACTTTTTTAAATGTAGCAGCGGCTTTCGATGGATCCTTTGTCGTGTGCGGGTAGATCACACCAATATAAAGCATCTTCCCAGTTTCATCTACCACTGCAAGCTTACAGCCGGTGCGGTAGGCAGGATCGACGCCAAGTACTTTTTTACCTTTAAGCGGCGCCTGAAGCAGCAGATTTTTCAGGTTCTCTGAGAAGATGTGGATTGCCTGATTTTCTGCTTTCTCTGTCAGCTCATTTCTGATCTCCCTTTCAATAGAAGGAAGAATCAGGCGCTTATAGCTGTCTTCGATCGCTTCAGCCACCTGGTCTGCTGAGACGGACTGTGGATATTTGACATGCTTTCGCTTTAATTCAGAAAGAATTCTCTCCTGATCCGGCTGAATGGATACGCGAATTACTTCTTCCTTTTCACCCCGGTTCAGCGCGAGCGTGCGGTGTGGCACGATCTTTGAAACGGGTTCTTCGTATTCATAGTACATTTCGAAGATTCCTTTTTCATCAAGCTCTGCTTTTTTAACAGCCGAGGTGATTTTCCCGTTTCTGAATGTCTGATTTCTTATGTATTCACGGATTTTTGCATCGTCTGCAAGCATTTCAGCGATGATATCTCTCGCGCCGGCAAGTGCTTCCTCTGTATCAGCTACTTCCTTTTCTTCTGAAATGAATTCAGAAGCTTTTTCTTCTACGCTGCCTGTTTTCGGGAAAGATAGCAGCCATTTTGCAAGCGGCTCAAGTCCTTTTTCCTTTGCTTTTGTCGCACGGGTTCTTCTCTTTTGCTTATAGGGACGGTAGAGGTCTTCCACTGCCTGAAGCTTATCTGCTTTTATAATGGATTGCTTTAATTCTTCCGTTAACTTGCCCTGTTCTTCAATGAGGCGAAGCACTTCTTCTTTTCTGGTTTCAAGGTTTTGCAGGTAAGCCCAGCTGTCCGAGATATTTTTGATCTGGACCTCATCCAGCGCACCTGTCATTTCTTTTCGGTATCGTGCAATAAAAGGCACTGTGTTTCCTTCATCTAAAAGCTGAATCACTTTCTCAACTTTAGCGGCATCAATTGAAATGTTTGCTGCCAGACGGGTGATCTGTTGTTTGTGCTGTTCCATCTGATTCACTGCCTTTCTATAATCTGTTCCGGGATTAATTGTACCACATGGACTTCAAGTCATCATTTTCCAAACAAAAAAAGAGACTCCTATTTAAGGCAGCCTCCCAATAATAAATGTTGTATCGTCGCTATCTGAAACAATTGAATCGAGATAGGTTGAAATATAGTCAATCGAGCGTCCTGACTGTAGCAGTGGTCGTACACGTGTGATCTGAAGTCCATCTGAATGAATCAGAAATGAGGCTCCGTCTTCATACTCAAAGCTTTGGGTCTTATACTGCTGGGGTCTGCCGGAAAGATAACCGGTTACCGGCAGCGGATAAGTGAGCTTACCTGCTTCTGAGTAAAAATAAAAGCGGATATTTCCAACACAGCTATATGTAACCCTTCTGGCTGCATAGTCAATTTTGATAATCGCTACGGCTGCGCCTCTCTTTTTCAATAGAGACTGATTCGCCCGTTCCATCAGCTGGTTCACATCTTCATCCTTGTTTTCTTCAACTGCAGCACATACTGCCTGGGAAGCCTCATGGGCATATTTCCCGCTTCCTAAACCGTCTGCGACTACACAGATGAAATAGTCGTCAGTTGAAGTGAAAAAGTAGCTGTCACCGCAATCCTGCCGGCCATTCTTTGCATACTGTCCAGCGTGTACTGTTACTAAACTGTGGTCAAGTACTTCCATCAAGTAAAGTCACCATCTTGTGAGTTTTCTTCCTGGATCGCATCACGCAGTTTTTTAATGGCTCTTCTCTGCAGTCTGGACACATGCATTTGAGAAATACCGAGCATATCACCCGCGTCTTTTTGACTCATATTTTCAAGATACGTATATTGAATAATCTGTTTTTCTCTGTCACTCAGCACATGAAGGACTTTTTCAAGTACCATCCGCTGATCTGTTTTTTCATAGTTGTCATCCATACTGCCGACAATATCAAGCAGCGTAACTGTGCTGCCGTCAGAGTCAGCTTCAATTGAATGGTCAACTGAAAGTGCCTGATAGCTTTTCCCCATTTCCATTGCTTCTAAAATTTCTTCTTCAGAAACTTCAAGGTGCATGGCAATTTCACTTACCTTTGGAGATCGCTGCAGGTCTGTTGTCAGTTCTTCAACTGTCGCTTTGATCTTTGGACCGAGTTCCTTGATTCGTCTTGGAACGTGTACGCTCCATGTCTTATCACGGAGGAATCGCTTGATCTCACCGATAATGGTCGGGATAGCGAATGCTTCGAAGCTTTTCCCGAACGTATCATCATATCGTCTGATGGCACCGAGCAGACCGATCATACCGACCTGTGCGATATCCTCATGATATGACTTTCCTTTCGAGTACTTTCTTGCAATGGATTCCACCAGGTTTTTATAATGAACAACAAGCTTATGCTGCGCATCCTCATCCTGCGTTTCCTGATAGGCTTTGATCCACTCAAGTACTTCGTCTTTGCTCGGCTGGTTAGGTTGAGACAGTTTCCGCATCCCTCTCCACCTGCTCTTCCTCAATGTACTTTGTCATGAAGACCGTTACACCCTCTTTTTGACTGATCTTCACGTCATCCATCAGGCTTTCGATCAGGTAAAGACCAAGCCCCCCTTCACGGAGCATGTCAACCTGTGAACCCTCATTGTAAGGTCCAACTTCTTCCTTCACTTTCATAAAATCAAAGCTTGAGCCATGGTCTGCAACAATGACTTCAAGACGATCCTCATAAAGTGCGAAACCAACGACTACTTCACCTTCATCATTTTCTTTGTAGGCGTGCTGTACAGCATTCGTAATCGCTTCACTTGTTGCTATTTTAAGGTCTTCAATGTCGTCATATGTGAAGCCCATGCGGCTTGCAACACCTGAGATTGTCAGGCGGATGACACCGACATATTGGGCTTTGGCGGGAATTTTCATTTCAATATAATCAAATGGTTTCATCATTCCATTCCACCTTTTACTTCGGGATTAATATCCATGATGTCTGCAAGTCCAGTGATGTCGAAAAGGCGCTTCAGACGATCTGATAGACCAACAAGCTGAAGGTGTCCGCCGTTTGCTTTAATCCCTTTGAACAATCCTACAAATACACCAATACCTGTGCTGTCCATATAGCTTACTTCCGACAGGTCAGCGACTACTTTCATGCCTTCCTGTTTTGAAAGCGGCTCCGTTTTTTCTCTAAGGACAGGTGCAGTATACGCATCAATTTCACCTGCAATTTCAAGCTTCGCAAATTCTTCTGTCTGCTCTGTTATATCAACTTTTATATTCATGTTAGTTCCACCTTTTTTCTAGTGTCCTGCTCAGGCAGCCCGCCTGAACTTTCTCAGAATCTCCGTAAGACGTACTTGTAAACTACCCTAACTCCGAGCTGTTAAACGTGATTCACATAAAACTATTTCGTTCTTTTTAAAATAATGATCGTGAAATCATCTCTCAGCTGAAAGTGCTGCAGGCGCTCCAGGTCACGGAATATTTTATTGACGATTTCCTGCGGCGGCAGCTCAATGTATTCGTTTATATAGGAAATGAGCGTTTCGCGTTCAATAAAACCTTCATCAGTACGGCATTCTGTGACACCGTCAGACATCAGAATAATCATATCTCCTATTTCAACAGCCTGTTCGTAGCGCTTATATTTGGCGTTTTTATCCACACCAAGAAGAAGACCTCTTGCTTCAAGGTCCAGAAATTCTTTATCTTTATGGCGGTAGAAGAATCCGGGTTCATGACCTGCTGAAGCAAAGTGAAGAATATTGCTGCGCAGTTCATACATTCCATAGAACATTGTGATAAACATGGAATCATCTACGTTTTGCTCGACCACTCTGTTCAGACTTTCAAGTACAGCGCTTGGGTCCTTCCTGTATTCAGGCAGGCTGTCCATCGCGTATTTGATCATCGACATGCAAAGTGCTGCCGGGATGCCTTTCCCAATAACATCAGCAATTGCAACGTTAACCGAGTGATCCCCGTCGTGAACAAAGTGATAGTAATCGCCGTTCATCTGCTTTGCCGGAACACTGAGCGCACCAATTTCAAGCCCGTCAACAGAAGGGACTGAAGTGCCGAGCAGTGTATCCTGCACGTTAGAGGCAATTTCCATCTCATTCTTTAACTCTTTCTGCGTATCAAGTAAGCTTTGATGCTCTCTGAAAGCAAAGCCGTAAGCAGTCATCACTTCAAGAAGAATATCAAAAGAATGCCAGACTTCCGGTGAGAGGTCAGGCATTAGCTGTTGCATGGCATTTTTTTGAAGACTGATTACTTCCTCCGGCGGCACCTTTTTTTCAAGTGCGGTCCGGCTGAATTGCTGAGCAGCATATAAAGCCTGCTCAGACTGGTTGTTCATATATTCCTGTAAGATTTTACTGTATTGCGCTTCAAGTGTTTCCTGTTTATTCATTCGTCAAATGCCCCTCCTATCGGAGCCACTTTGTTGCGCGGATGTCTGTACCTTCACCAGGGTTTGAGTCAATGTTGAAATCATCCATTAATCTTCTCACACCCGGCAGGCCAGCACCCAGACCCCCTGAAGTTGAAAAACCGTCTTCCATTACTTTTCTGATATCTGGAATACCCGGACCTTTATCCAGTGCGATAATCCGAAGCCCTGCTTTACCATTTTCATTCAGCCGGTCAATACATAACTGACCTTCTCCTGCATAGAGGTAAATATTTCGGGCAAGCTCACTGATGGCTGTTGTAATTCTAGCCTGATCTACGGTTCCAAATCCCAGCTCCTTGGCTACATTTCTACCGAGCTGACGTGCAGCTACGATATCCCATTCATTCAGAATGGATACACAGGATTGGATTTCCATATGGTCAGTCCCCCAATTCCTGTTGAAGTTTCTCTAAACCTTTTTCCAGATCAAGTGCAGTCATGACGTCATCAAGTCTGATGCCAAGCTCGATCAGTGTAATGGCAACTGCCGGCTGGATTCCTGTAATCACGACTTTTGCACCCATCAGTCTGGACATATTAATCACATCGCCAAGTACTTTTGCGATGAATGAATCAATAAAGTCAATTGATGTAATATCAATCACGACACCGCGTGCATTGGTTTCGTGAATTCTTTTTAGCAAATCTTCCTGAAATTCAAGGGCAGTCTGATCATCCAGCTCCCATTGAATCGAAATCAAAAGGCAATCATTCAGTTTTAAAATAGGAATCCTCACTGCTTACCCCTCCAATTCCACTATTTTTCTGCCTGTCATCTCAAGCGCAAGCTCTACACCTTTTTTCATCGTGCTTGTCGTAATAAAACGGTCCAGGTCAATGCCCAGGTTCACGATTGTCTGAGCAATCTCAGGACGGATGCCGACAAGCATGCATTTTGCTCCAACTAGGTGAACAGCTTCCGCCGCCTGTATAATGTGATGCGCAACCATTGTATCCACAACCGGTACGCCTGTGATGTCAATCAGCACGACCTCAGAGCGATGGCTGACCACCCCTTCGAGCAGATTTTCCATCACAAGTCTTGCCCGTTCAGTGTCAATCGTGCCCACAAGCGGCATCACAGAAATCTGGTCAACCACCGGAATTAACGGTGCTGACAGCTCCTGAAGCGCCATTTTCTGCAGTGATACAGTTTTCTCCCACGTTTCTGCGTACGTCTGGATAATTTCGTTTGATATTGGTGTCATCCACTTATCAAGCAGCTCCAGATAGTCGCCTTCTCTCTCTTTATCTATACTTCCATATTGGACTAAGTTTTCCTGCACAGTATGTACAAATTCTCTCAATCCTTTTACAACAAGCGCAACCGGCCATCCAAGTCTGACAACTTTGTCAGAGAAGTGGTTAAGTTTTTCCTTATATTCTCTTTCTTTATCTTTCAGATTCAATAGAATAATATCGAAAAACTCTGTGCTGGTTGATTCAAATATATGCTGTGGCATGACGTCGATAATGCGTCCGTCCGCGTCATTCATCAGCTTTTCTTTCCAAATTGTTTCGAGCTCTTCCCGATGATCTTCAATATGCCCGGTTATCTTGTTATACAAAAAATTCACCTCTGACCTATCATTCTGTTTTCGTACTTGTGTTCTATTATAGAGGAGTAAAACTCATTGGTCTATTCATAAGAAAAAAACGCTCCACAAAGAGCGTTTTCCACATTAGAGGTCTACTAAGCCGAGGCTGATCTGAAGGGCCTCGTCTACCTTCTCCATCGTCTCGTCATCCAGATGGGTTATTTTGTCTGTTAATCGTTGTTTGTCTAATGTCCTGATCTGTTCCAGCAAAATAACTGAATCACGTTCAAAGCCGTTACGCTTCGAGCTGATTTCAACGTGGGTAGGAAGCTTAGCTTTTTGAATCTGTGCTGTAATTGCTGCGACCACTACTGTGGGACTAAACCGATTTCCGATGTCGTTTTGGATGATGAGAACGGGGCGGACTCCACCTTGCTCTGAACCGACAACGGGAGATAGGTCAGCAAAAAATACGTCTCCACGCTTCACTATCAAAGCGTTATCCTCCACTTACCAATCGTTCAATGGTATGGTCTGCTTCGTATTCTGCCTGAAGTGCTTCCGAAGCCATTGACAAGTTGATCTTCGCCATTTCCATATAGCCCCGGCGCATCGCATCCTGAGTTTGTTTACGGCGTCTGTCACGGACATAAGCTTTCGTTGCGCGATAAATACAGTCGCTGCAGCTCAATTCTTCCTGTTCGGCAAACGCTTCCAGTTCTGTAAGCAGTTGCTTTGGTAATCGTACCAAGATTTCTGATGTTGCGCTGGATTCCGACACAAACTACACCTCCACCATCATATGCATACCTATTTTTTGTGAAACAATTATTCTTTTGTTCATTCATCATTCAAGTCCATGTTTATATTAACACTAAATGTGGAACCTGAAAAGGTACTCTCAGAAAATATCTGACAATTCTTTGCAAAAATGATTAATTAAGATGATTAAAGACCTTTTTGATTACACCATTTTTCCTATACATCCTTGGAACTCTCGCTGTCAGTAGACAGGCGGATTCATAATGAATGGTGCCGTTATGCGCTGCGATATCATCAAGCAGAATCCGGTCATTCAGAACTTCCCCGACAAGCGTGACAACAGACCCTTCCTGCATTTCAAACGGAAGTCTGATCATACACTGATCCATACAGACGCGTCCGATGATTTCCGCACGATGCTCGCCGGCAAGCACTTCAAAGCCCTGCATCTGTCTGATCCACCCATCAGCATAGCCAATCGGCAGCGTTGCAATCCATTCATCCTGTCCGGCAGTATAAGTAGCCCCGTAGCTGACTTTTTCACCCTGCTTCAGTTTTTTCACCTGAACCATTTTTGTATACATTGACAGAGCCGGCTTCAGCGGTGCAGGCATCTCATGACGGATATCACCTGAAGGCACAAGCCCGTACATGGAGATGCCAAACCGCACAGCATTAAAGGCTGAATTATCACGCAGAAATGCACCTGCACTGTTCGAAGCGTGGATCATTGGGGGCTTCTGCTGAAAGACATCCAGGAACTCAAGAAACCGCTCATGCTGCTGATCGGCATACGTCCGGTCCGGCTCGTCCGCCGTTGCAAAATGCGTAAAAGCACCCTCGATGTTGATCAGACTATCATCAGAGGCAAACGCTTCAGCATCAGCTAACCCGTTTTGATCAGTAAAACCGAGACGGCCCATCCCGGTATCAATTTTCAAATGAATATGCAGCACGTCAGCTTCAAGAAACTCACGTGCTGACCTGATCCAGTCTGCTGAAAAGACAGTCAGGCGAATCCCATGCGCTGCAGCAAGGCCTGCATCGTCAGGGCGCGCAGCACCGAGCACCAGAATCGGAGCGGTAAAGCCATGCTTTCTCAGAAAGAGCGCTTCATCTAAAAACGCAACTGCCAGCCATTCCGCTCCGGCTTCAAGTGCTGCCTCCGCTACTTCAAGATAGCCATGTCCGTACGCATTCGCTTTTACAACAGCCATAATAACTGTATCCTGCTTCAGCTGTCCGGCTAACTGGCTGATATTATATTGAATCGCATCAAGGTCTACTTCAATCCATGTATCACGGTGAAATTCATTCTTCATCATCTGGCACCTTCTCTTGTCACAGGATACTCTCCTGTTTCGGATGCCGTTATTTTATCATAGACCCCTGAACTGAGCGAGCAACTTCGAGCATTTCTTCCTGCGTCAGGTCGTGGGAAGCAAGCAGATAACTCACACCATTATATGTCCACTCCAGTGAATTCTCTGTCATTGCACCGACTGCAAACCCGAGATCCGCCATTTCACCAGTTGCATCAGACGTTGTCAGCATCACCGGCGCCGCATCCAGCTTCTCCTGAATAATGGTATAATTTTTCGATCCTTCATACGTCAGGATCATCCGGCTTCCATTATCCGTCTTCACTTCTTTCTCCTCTATCAGCGCAGCACCCTCGATTTCAGCTGTCGGATAAAGAACGGCCCAGTCCTCCGTTTCCTCTCCATCACCTGATACCGGCATCTCAAGCTGGGCACCCATCATATTCTTTTCAAGGTTAAAGTCACTCTTGTCAAATGATGCTTCATAATCAACCTCACTGAAGCTAAGCTCAATCTTCACGTTGCCTTCCTGATCCTTCACTTTCACATCCGTCGGCGCGAGCGTTTTCTTATCAAATGTCACCTGCTGAAGCGGGAACATCTGCTGATGCTTGTACCTTGTTTTCGTATCAAATACATACTTTCCGTCCTTTTCAGTAAAGACTGCTTCCTTATCCTCCTGAATATCCTTTACAAGAGACTCCGTGAGATAAGCCTGACTGCCATTTGATGGCCAGTCACTCTGGAAACGGAAGCTCTTATTCAGTGCAGGTGTCAACACAAAGACGCCCTCATCATTCCTGATAATCATCTGGCTTTGCTTGTCTTCCGCATGCTTCAGATGAACACGGTAAAAGTGCGGTTTCATATGCCAGACCTCAACATCATATTCCTGTGGCTGTTCACCAGTGTTAAAGACCATTTTTGCTTTTGCCTTATAACTGTCCGCCTGCTCCACCTTGTCCATTAAATCCTGAGCCGCTTCCTCCCTCGTTTTCTCACCGCACGCAGCTAACACCATCACTAAAAGCACCGTTATCAAACAGAGAGCGATTTTCTTCATGGTTTCCTCCCCTTCACTCATTCAGCGTCGTTGCGAATGCACTTTAAGTGTATGAGTGGGGGTGAGCTTGTATGACATGGAAAAGCGGAAGTCGGCGATTAGGGGCGTATGCATTGGCGCTTGGACTGGCGCAGCGTGCGAAAAATTCAAAAGGTGATGGATTTAAGTCAACAGGTGATAGATATATCGCGGGAGGTGTCGTTAAAATCGGACGGCTACCCCTGAGCGGCAGAAAAAACTAAAAGGTGAGTGAATTCCCTCTGGAGGTGATAGATATATCACAAAAGGTGGTGGATATAATGATGCCTTGCCTCGTCCCCTGCACTATATGCCCTTAGGTCACAGGCTTTAAATCTTTTGTTGCCCAAGTGCATAAAGAGGGATAGCTTTTCCCGAACCCTTAAACCGTCCTCAAACAAAAAGCAGACGTCCATCTAGACGCCTGCCTTCTTCTCCACCACGACCTGCGCAGCTGCATATTCTTTTGTATGGGTAATGCTCACATGCACATGATATTTCGGATGCCTGATATAAGGTCTGCCCGATGCTTCTTTTACAATCTCGATATCCTGAAACGAGAGCTCGCGGCCGATCCCGCAGCCGATTGCTTTTGCGTATGCTTCTTTAACAGCAAAACGCCCTGCCAGGAATTCAATTTTTCTTTTCTCCCCCAGCACGTTGAACTGTTTAAGCTCTGATGCAGTCAGCACACGGCGGGCGATTTTCGGCTGCCTTTTTAAAAGTGTGGCAATCCGTTCAATTTCTACGATATCTAAGCCGATTCCATGAATCATCTGAGTCACCTTTTTCGTATAGAATCCTGTATGATAGAAATAATCAGTTACAGGGAGGATTTCAATTGTTTGTACGTACTGAAAGCTTATCACAGTTTATCAGGTTTTACCCTGTCGTATCACTGTTGATCTTGATACATGCAGTTGTCTTTATTGCGACTTCTATTCCGGGTGGCATTGGAAACTCTGTCCTTTTCACACTTGCCGGTATTAATGGGTTGGTTTCTGAAGGCGAGTACTGGCGACTGGTTACCCCGATATTTGCGCACGCTGACCTGTGGCACGTGCTGTTTAATACGTTTTCGCTCGTGCTGTTTGCCCCTGCGCTTGAGCGGTTACTCGGATCGTTTCAGTTCGCTGTTGTGTATTTGCTCGCTGGTGTGATCGCAAACGTTGCGACCTGGGTACTCCAGCCGCCGTTTTACACGTCTGTCGGCGCCAGCGGTTCAATCTTTGGATTATTCGGTCTGTACGCAGCGATCTGGCTGATCTATAAGCAGGCTGCCCCGCTCGAGATCAGACAAGTCATGGTTCCGGTGATCGTCATCAGTGTGGTGATGACGTTTTTCGGATCAAATATTAATATTACGGCGCATATCGCGGGTCTTGCAGCGGGTATCTTTATCGGCCTGTTCATTTTCCAGCAGCGCCGGCGCGAATAAAAAATGCCTGGAGCAACATTGCTCCAGGCATTTTTTAATATCCTTCTAATTCAGTTTCATTCATTAACGGTTCATGCACCTTTTTCACTTCTGCTTCCGGGCTGTACCAGTCCATCATTAATTCAGCATCCTCTTTTGAGATGTGTGGAATACTGCTGTGGCTTCCGCTTGTATAGGATTTGATGGTTGAGTGGATGGTGGCAACGTCTCCTCTGCGCTGGAAATAGGTCTGCGTCCATTCAAGTGACTGGATCCGCTTTTTCTTCATGTACACGATCTGCTTGCTGATACCGCGGAACTTCAGCGTTAACTGGTCGCGCGATGCACTCCAGCCGGCAGTTTTATACTGCCACCAGCCAAGAATTGCAGCAAGCGGAATCAGGATCAGTGACAGCAGGCCTAGCGGGAAAAAGAAGTAGGTGACCGGTCCGATGATCACAAGTGAAAACAACATTTTCCAGAATATATAGCGTTTTAATGCACGCTTTGGAACGCCGGTAAATTCTGTTTTCCAGTGATAGTCAGGCAGGATTCTATTCAAAATCGCATACGTTTCTTTTTCACGGATCATCGGCAGCAGCCGGATGGCATTTGAGTCCTTTTCAAGTACGGATCCACCTGCACTTTCAATTGTGACGGACGTATATCCGAACGGCTCTCTCATTACATTTTGATCAAAGGTAATGCCCTGAATCCTTTTCAGCGGGACGGTTGTCTGCTTTTTCTCAAGCAGACCTCTCGTGATCACGATGTCCTTTTCAACGAGCTTCACGGTGAAATGGGCATAGCGTAAAAATGTCAGTCCGACTGCAATCAGCCAGGCGATAAAGAACACCAGGACAGCAATCATTCCTGCAAGCAGGAACCCGGCCTCTACAAATTCAACGAGTTCTGTAAAGACTGCTTCGTATGGAATGACCTCCCCGAATTGGGACAGGAAGATCAGTATCCCCCCGATTACGACGCCAGCCCCGCCTGATGTAGTGGCCATGACGATCAGATCTTTCGGGCTCATTTTATAAAGAATATGCTCTTCAGGCTGCGGCTCAACCACTTCTTCACCTTCAACAGTACCTTCTTCCTTGAGCTTTTTCTTTGCTGCTGAAATAATCCGGTTCAGTTCATCCGCTTCCGGCTTCGTAATCGCAGTGAGCTCTGCTTCTGAATCCAGATTCGAAGAGCTTCCGGCTGTTTCCACTTTGATTTTCACCAGTTTTAACGGACGGTGCAAAACGCCTTCCGTATAGTTCAGACTCTGGATCCGTTCAAATGGAATATAGCGCTTTTTCTTAACAAAAAGCCCCTGTTCAATTCTGAGCTCGCCTTCTTCAATCCAGTATTTAAATCTCCACCATTTGATGACACCGAGGAAGATAAATAGAATAATCATGCCGCCCATAATGAAAAACGGCAGGTAATCCAGGATTGATTCAGCTTCTCCGCGGTTTAGGAAAACCAGAATGACGATTGGTATAAATGCTTCTTTCAATGTTTTCAGTGCGTTCATGACTGCAGTTATCGGATGCAGGCGTTTTTCTTCAGACATCGTCCTCAGCCACCCTTGCTAAAGCAGAGATCGAATCTCTCAGCTCGTCTGCTTCATCGATATCGAGCGCAGGAATCTGATGAAGTGTTGCTGCTGTTGAAATACTGATTGTCGCAAGCCTGTACTTCCGCAAAATCGGACCCTGTTCAGTATCAACGTGCTGCACACGGACCATTGGTACAAGCGTTCTGGTCACAACAAAAATGCCGTGCTGCAGTTCAATCTCCTCTTCTCTTACTTCATAACGCCAGCGTTTCCATTTAAGCGTCGGCAGTACAAATACAAATAATATAATTTCAAGCACCAGTGCAATTGCCGACCCGATGATGAACCAGACGGACCAGTCAAATAATATTGCTAGTGTCGTGACACCGGCTCCAGCCAGCAATGTAAAGGCTGCAGATATCCAGCCGTAAAGTCTCCAGACGGTTAAGGCCCGCTCTGAAATTCTCATTTTTGGCTCCTGTCTCCCCATTGTTTTCTCTCCTATCTAATGTCTCTTATGTACTTACTCTATCATACGAACTCCTTTACACATATGTTTCAAAAGTTTTCGCTGTAAATTTTTGAAAAAGTGAAACTTTTTATGGAAAAATTCTGTATAGTAGATATGTAAAAATTGTAAGGGGGAGCTCTATGAACCGCGAATTTCATGAAGGAAGTATGGTATGGATCGTATTCAGTATCATCACATTCATATCCACCGTTCTATTTTCTTTTGTCGGACCTAATTTACTGCACTACCTGTTTTTCTCCTATGGGGACATTATTATGATTCAGACGCCTTTTATCTCCAATATCCTGTTTGCCATCTTTGGGGTACTGCTATCATTATTCTTCTTCATGATGTACAAAGAAGGGAAAAAATACAAGGCGACCGGTTTTGTTGCGTTAATCCTGTCAGTGGCGATCTTTGCGCTGAGTGTGACGAATTTTTCTGTATTGAGAGAAGAAAAAATCATCCACAATGGTTTGCTTTCTGTCAGTTCTTCAGAATACCAGTGGAGTGATGTTGAAAGCGCAGTGATGATCAGAAGTAATGATGAAAAGGATTATGAAACCTTCATTTTTAACATGAACGATGGAGAAGACATTTCCTTTATCAGAAACGATCATCTGGTCAGTTCTTTTAACAAAATTGATGCGATGCTGCAGATGAACGGAGTCAGATACACATCTCAAGAACGCGAATAACGAGCTGTCCCGGGAGATTTCCTGGGCAGTTTTTTATTGTGTTTATTGGAGAATTGAAGGGCGATTAGCGCGTGGCGTTCAATTATGTGTGGTGGTGATTCAATTAGCGTTCCCGCTGAACCAATTAACGGAGAAGATGATTCAATTAATTCGAGGCAGAGTACTCGGAGCCTCCAGAAAACAGAAAACTGCCCAGGCGATGAGATCGCCTGGGCAGTTTTTAAAGATTTCAGCTTGTGAAGCGTTGGGCGGAAATAGCGCCTTTCGCTTTTCTATGTTGCCCAGCTTCAGCGCCCAACCCCTCGAGTCATAAGCTACACTGAGAAAATGGGAAAGGTCACCCATTTCTCTCAGTGCATCTTATGCTTGTCGGGGTTAAACGGGGCGCTTACGCTTTTCTAGCCTTCGCGTGATTGACGTTTTGGCTGACGCTGACGGCTGTTGTAAGGCTTGCCGCCTCCACCTTTACCGCCACGGTTTCCACCGCGATTTCCGAACTTTTTGTCGTCTTTGCGGTATGATTTCTTTTTAGATGCAAGTGGTCTTTCAGGTGTGATATCGATTGGTGTTTCGTCCGGCTCTTTTGTAAGAATCTTAAGAGCAGCAGCGATTAGGTCCAATGATTCCTCACCGTCATTTAATAGCTCACGTGCAAGTACTTTGTACTCTTCAAGGTTGTTCTTTTTAAGCGTTTCTTTCAGCTCATCAACAGCTGCGCGCTGAAGACCTTCAAGTGCTTCAGATGAACTTGGTGGACGCATTTGCTCCATCTTCTTCTTCGTTGTTTGTTCAACAACACGAAGGTAGTTCATTTCACGTGGTGTAACGAATGTCATCGCCATACCTTTTTTACCTGCACGACCTGTACGTCCGATACGGTGAACGTAGCTTTCAGGGTCCTGAGGAATGTCATAGTTATATACGTGTGTAACGCCTGAGATATCAAGACCACGTGCAGCAACGTCTGTTGCAACTAGTACGTCAATACGGCCTTCTTTGAACTTCTTCAGTACGCTCATACGCTTCGCCTGTGTCAGGTCACCGTGAATTCCTTCAGCCATGTAGCCGCGGATTTCAAGTGCACGTGCAAGCTCGTCAACGCGGCGCTTTGTACGTCCAAATACGATTGCAAGCTCAGGTGACTGAACGTTGATCAGGCGGGAAAGAACGTCGAACTTCTCGCGCTCATGTGCTTTTACAAAGAACTGCTCGATGTTTTCAACTGTCATTTCCTTCGCTTTTACTTTTACCACTTCAGGATCTTTCATGAAGCGTTCAGCGATCTTGCGGATTGGTCCAGGCATTGTTGCTGAGAACAATAGCGTCTGGCGTGTTTCCGGAAGATTTTTAAGGATTGATTCGATGTCATCGATGAAGCCCATGTTCAGCATTTCATCCGCTTCATCAAGTACAAGTGTCTGTACTTCATCAAGCTTCAGTGTGCGGCGGTTGATGTGGTCAAGCAGACGGCCAGGCGTTCCAACGATGATGTGTGGACGCTTTTTCATTGCGCGGATCTGGCGCTGAATGTCCTGTCCTCCGTATACTGAAAGCACGCGTACACGCTTGTCACTACCGATTTTGTAAAGCTCTTCAGATACCTGGATCGCAAGCTCACGCGTTGGTGCGATGATCAGACCCTGAATGTTTTGTGATTTTGTATCCACTTTTTCAAGCATCGGAATACCGAAAGCAGCCGTTTTACCTGTTCCTGTCTGCGCCTGCCCGATAATGTCTTTTCCTTCTGTTGATAGTGGAATTGTGCCAGCCTGAATTGGCGTTGCCTCTTCAAATCCCATACGTTTAATTGATTTCTGGATTACTGGACTAATTGGTAATTCTGAAAAAAGTGTCAAATCCTTCATTCTCCTTTGTTTTGTGAATCATCTATTTCATACACATAGCTAAGATCGCTCAGAAGACTGCGACAGCCTTTATTCGTTGTCCTTAACGGTTAAAGTAACAGGGGCATTTCTTCCCCAAAAAGAAAACTCGGACCTAGGCCGAGTGCGTCAGAGATGCCAATTGTTCAATTGGTCTTTCATGCTGGTTAAAGACAACCATCAAAAATACGCAGGACGCATTCAGTCCTTAACGGAAAATTCCGTTTAACGCATTTAAAAGTTATATCACACTCTTCTTATAAATAAGAGAGCTAATTGCTAATTGTAGCAGATGTCTTACGTATCTTATCATGTCTATTTTCAAAACACAATCATCCATTGTCGGGAACTTTCTCCTGTTTTAAAAAGAAAGCGATCTCATGAAAAAGCCTGTCACAGTCGGACCCATAGCATATCAGGTGTTTCGACGATTTTGATAAATATAATCTTTTTTGGTAAGTCCCGACGCGATCATAGACGAATCGTGCCGCTTTTGGCGGAACAATTCCATCCATCTGCCCCTGTGCTATGAAAACAGGCACCCTGATCTTCGGAAGCAGCGGGACGACATATGATGCAAGCCGTCTGAACTCCCTTGTGGAACGGATCGGTGTATGAAAAAGCTTATACTTATAATGACCAAACCACTCATTTTCATTCAGTTTTCTTCGAATGGTATCTGACATTACCGTTTTCATATCGCTGAAGATCTGTTTCGGGTTAATGTAAAGTGCCGCTGCGCTCAGTAAAACCAGTTTTTTCACCGGATAGTGGATGGTCAGGTAAGCAGCAATCAGCCCGCCCATTGAAAAGCCTATGACATAC
This sequence comes from Jeotgalibacillus haloalkalitolerans, assembly GCF_034427455.1. Lineage (NCBI taxonomy): Bacteria > Bacillati > Bacillota > Bacilli > Caryophanales > Caryophanaceae > Jeotgalibacillus > Jeotgalibacillus haloalkalitolerans. Next base: position 18,594 of record NZ_JAXQNN010000005.1, read on the forward strand.
ACTTCATCACAATACATATAAAGTCTTTTTAATTCTTCTTCAGCATAAGTAATCCATTCAACTGCGTTTGTATCATGCAGCCTCAGATTTCTGCCGTGCCCCGGAAGCACCGGCACTGAAATAATCCAGTCAGTATGTTCCCGCAAATATCTCGCCAGCGGGTTGACCTCATAAGCGCCGCCTGTAAATCCGTGAAGCAGCAAGCATCCTGTCTGTCCCATGACTTCCCTCCGTTCAATCTTCTACCGTTTTTATACCCATAATCGGGGTTTTTGAATCTGTACGCGACTGGCGGATGCCGCGTTTTTGCCGTTGAGGTACGTATAGCGGCAGTTGAAGTATGTATATCTCAGGTTGACGTAGCGATACACCCGGGTTGAGTGCTGTGACCGAAGGATTGAGTGCTGTACATCTCCGATCGAGTTTCGTAAAAGCAAGACTGGTTGCTGCAACCGTCTTCTTACTGCCTTTTGGAAACTAAGGGCTTGTTTCTCAAGGGCGTCAACAGGGCGTGGTACTTGAATGCTGTGTTGGTGCCGTTGACGTAGGTGCACTCCGCTTTGACGTAGCGACACACCCGGGTTGAGTGCTGCGTCCACGTGATTGAACGACGTATCAGCACAATTGAACGTCATGCCAGACGATCTGGATGTCGCCCTACTCCGAAAGAACGCTACCCTGCCATCACCAAACACAAAAAAGCCGCCACCAAGGACGGCTTTTCTCACTCGCTTTATTTAAAAGCCTCAATCACTTTCTCAAGCTCCATGCCGCGCGATCCTTTTACCAGTACAAGATCTCCTGTACACAGATGCTTCTTCAGCTCCGCTACAAGCTCTTCATGATCATTGAACCAGTATACAAGCGGGCTCCGCTCCAGCGCTTCTTCTGCGAGCCATTTGGAACGCGGACCGAATGTCAGCAGCACCGGAATCTCGTTGAAGTTAATCTTCTGACCGATTTCACGGTGGAACTGTTCTTCGTTGTCACCAAGCTCCAGCATATCGCCGAGTACTACGATTTTTTTGCCTTCTGCTTTCGCTTCTTCAAGGAACTGAAGTGCAGCGAGCATTGAAGTCGGGCTTGCATTGTAGGCATCGTTAATAAACACTTCGCCATTTGCACCTTCAACACGTTCCATTCTCATGGATGTCATCTGCGTTTTAGCGAAACCTTCTTCAATTTCTTCAAGTGTCAGACCAAGATGAATCGCTGTGCGGATGGCAGCGAGCCCGTTCAGCACGTTGTGTCTGCCAAGAACAGGGATGGATACCCATGTTTCTTCAGTTCCAAGCTGAATGCGGCTGCCTGCATCATCAATTTCAGTTTTTCTCGGATAAAGACCGTTTGTGTCTCCATAGCCATATGACGCGGATTTAAGACCTTCCGCCTGATTCACAAGGTCTGTCAGTAACGGCTCGTCTCCGTAGTAGAACAGAATGCCGCTGTCATTCAGACCTGAGATGATTTCAAATTTTGCTTTCGCGATATTCTCCCTTGAACCGAGGTCCTGCAGGTGCGATTCACCGATATTGGTGATGACCGCAATATCAGGCGTGGCAATGTTACTCAGCAGTTCGATCTCGCCAAAACCGCTCATACCCATCTCAAGTACAGCCACGTCTGTGGACTCTTTGATATTGAGTAATGTCAGTGGCAGACCAAGGTTATTGTTAAAATTGCCTTCTGTTTTCTGAACGCTGTATTTCACGGAAAGTACGCCTGCAATCATGTCCTTAGTCGTTGTTTTTCCGTTACTGCCGGTAATGGCGACGACTTTAAAGTGGTTTTCACGTCTATACGCAGACGCCAGCCGCTGAAGTGCTTCTTCAGGATCATCGACTGCAATGACCGGTAAATCTGTCGGCATATCCGGCACACCTTTTTGCCATAAAGAAGCGCCTGCTCCTTTTTCAAAAGCCTGTCGGACGTACTTGTGTCCATCTGTTTTTTCTCCCTGGAATGGGACAAAAAGGTTGCCCGGCTGGATCGTCAACGTATTGATACTGGCACCTTCAACTGTTGCGTCTGCAAATTCTTCTGAAGGAGCTTCTGTCTCTAAGATGTCAGCGATTTCGCGTAAAGTTTTTTTCATGACTGGCTTCTCCTTAAATTGACGTTTTTAATTTCTGTTTATCTTCATACCGTTCAATGCCGAATTGCACCAGCTTTTCGATCAGCTCAGCATATGGGACACCAGTGTTTTCCCACAGAAGCGGGAACATACTGTAAGGAGTGAATCCCGGCATTGTATTGATTTCATTAATAAAGATTTCATTTTTATCCGTAACAAAAAAGTCTGCACGGACAAGCCCTGAGCAATCCACTGTCTGGAATGCTGTTTTCGCCATCTGCTGAAGCTCTTCAGCCATCCCTTCAGGCAGTTCTGCAGGAATAATCATGACTGAATCTCCGTCAACATATTTCGATTTATAGTCATAGAAATCTTTTTTCGCGACAATTTCACCCGGCACAGATACTTCCGGGAAGTCGTTTCCGATAACGCCAAGCTCGATTTCACGCGCTTTCACACCCTGTTCAATGACAATTTTACGGTCGAAAAGGAATGCTTCTTCAAAGCCTGCTTCAAGCTCTTTACGGTTTGTACATTTGCTGATACCGACACTTGAACCGAGGTTAGCCGGCTTAATGAAGCATGGATAGCCGATCTCTTCCTCAGTTTTTACATAAGCAGCTTCTCTGTCCTGCTCCCAGGCTGAACGGATAAAGGACGTATAGTTGACCTGCGGAAGGCCTGCATCTCTGAACAGGTTTTTCATAATGACTTTATCCATTCCTGCAGATGAAGCGAGTACGCCATTTCCAACGTATGGCACATTTAACACTTCAAGCAGACCCTGTACTGTACCGTCCTCACCATTCGGACCATGCAGCAGCGGGAATACAATATCGTACGTTGCTCCAGGCGCTGAAGGTACATGTGTCAGACCTTCAGCAGGTGATACTTCAGCCTGCTCCCCGAATTGCAGTTGTTTTACATCTTCAACCGGCGAAGAAAGAGATGGTCCTTTTCTCCATTCCCCTTCTTTTGTGATAAATACCGGGTCTATCTCAAATTTTGTTAAATCGAGTGCTTTAATTACGGCTTTCGCTGTCTGAAGTGATACCTCATGCTCAGCAGACTTACCGCCGAACAGTAAACATAATTTGGTTTTCATCTATATAATCCTCCATTTAAATGATTGATAGCGTAATCTATGTAAAGATTTATTTTCAAAAGAATCCTTCTCCATCTTATCACGTTTTTCCTTTTGAGAAATGAGTTTGACGAATCGAATTTTTGTTTTTTTGCTATAACAAAAAACCTACTTTTCCGTTTAACACCCCTTTATTTAACTGACAATTCTAAATTATTTTATTATTGATTTTTAAGCTTTTCCTCTTAACAAGCACAAAACATCGCGTTATAATCCATCTATCAAATACAACTGTACACAACAGGAGGACTTTACCATGAAAAAAATTGGATTACTTCCCCGTATTGTTATTGCAATTGCACTGGGTGTTGCGGTCGGCAGTGTCAGTCCTGAATGGCTGATCAGAGTAGCTGCAACATTTAATGATATTTTCAGTGGATTCCTGTCATTCGCAATTCCTTTAATTATCATTGCATTTATCGCACCGGGAATTGGCGCAATGGGCCGCGGTGCCGGAAAAGCGCTTGGTCTGACTGCAGGTGTTGCGTATGCATCTACAATCATTGCAGGTGTGCTCGCCTTTTTAAGTGCTACAGTGCTATACCCCATTCTCTTAGGGTCTCAAGCATCAAGAGCATTTGAAAATCCTGAAGAAGCACTGCTTGGCGGATATTTCGGAATTGAAATGACACCGGTGATGGGCATTATGTCAGCTTTACTGCTGTCATTTGTTCTAGGAATCGGTATTTCAGCTTTTAAAAACAGTGTTTTACAAAAAGGTCTGGAAGAATTCCGTACAATCATTCAGAAGCTGATTGAAAAAATCATTATCCCGCTCCTTCCTATTCACATATTCGGTATCTTTGCGAATATGACTCAGGGCGGTCAGGTCAGTGCCATTATTAATGTCTTCCTGCTTGTATTCGTAATGATTATCGTACTGCATGTACTGTATCTTGTGGCAATCTACTCAACAGCAGGCGCGCTTCACAGCAAAAATCCGTTTGTGATGCTGAAAAATATGATGCCGGCTTACTTCACAGCGCTGGGTACTCAGTCTTCAGCTTCAACAATTCCGGTTACACTTGAACAGTCTAAAAAAATGGGCGTGCGTGAAAAGACAGCAGACTTCTGTATTCCGCTGCTTGCCAATATTCATTTAGCCGGCAGTACAATCACACTGGTCAGCTGTGCGATGGCGGTTATGCTCATTCAGGGTGAGACTGCTACATTCTCACAGATCTTCCCATTCATTCTGATGCTGGGTGTGACAATGATTGCAGCTCCTGGCGTACCGGGCGGCGCGGTTGTTGCGTCACTTGGTCTGCTTGAGTCAATGCTCGGCTTCTCAGGTGCAATGACTTCACTAATGCTTGCATTATACCTTGCACAGGACAGCCTTGGTACAGCAGCAAATGTAACTGGCGACGGTGCCATCAGTTCAATTGTTGACCGTTTTACGAAGCGTAAGGTGAAAGGTGAAGCGGTGACGAAGGCTGGTTGATTCGGGTTGGTTGTGGTGTATGTTGAATGGTTCAGGAGATTATGCCGTATGTTCGGGAGATTACCTTTGGTGTTCATGAAATAACCTGAAGTGTTCAGGACATTTCTTCGGTGGTTCAGGACATTCTAAAGATGTTTCCGGAGATCCCGACTATATACCCACCCCTTAAAACTGACAAAATAGAAAAACCGGAGCGTGCCCCAGGCATGCTCCGGTTTTCTATATTCACTGATACTTCTTCATATAACCCCGATCAATATAATTCTTCCACAACCAGGCCCAACTTCCAAACTGACGCCACTTTCCGTATAGCATCAATGCCTGTTTGCCTCCAGTTGAAAGCAGGATAAGGGCACGCCGCTGAGGTGTATAGTCTTGCATCCCTTCACGCTTGAGACTCGCGATCAGGTTGTGATGAAGCACTTCCCCCTGCCGTACTGCATAGACGCCGCTTTTTGGCAGCTGCGGACGCGTGATCAACGCTGCGCAGTCTCCAGCTGCGAAGACCTGACTGTCATCAGTTGTCTGCAGGCATGCATTTACTTTGATAAATCCTTTTTCATCAACCGGCAGCCCGGATTTTTTTAGCAGTGCCGGTGCCTGGGCTCCTCCAAGGAAGATCACTTCATTGAACAGGATTTCAGCGCCGCTTTCAGTGGTGACATAACGGTCTGCTACTTTGACGGCCCCGTCATTTTTCACATAGCGGATGCCTTTATGTGTAAAAAGAGCTTCAACAACTGAGTCTGTTTTTTTATCCACCAGATTACCTGATGCGATCACCGTGACACGGTCATACTTACGGCCATTCTGCTGCTTCCACTGATGGAATGAAAAAGCCATTTCAACGGCTGCTGCACCGCCGCCGATGATAACGAGTTCTTTTGCTTTGCGGCATGCCTCAATCCGTTCCGGAAACAGATGAGCGGGTTTGATCTGAACCTGCCTTTCTGCAAGCCCTTCTATCTGATCAGGCGCAGTGTGTGAGCCGATATCGAGTGAGAGACGATCATAAGACAGTCTTTCTCCTGATGACAGAACGACTTCCCTTTTAGCGGGATCAAATGATTGAAGCGTTTCTTCTATAAAATCAATTTTCTTATTTTCACATATTTTCTTTAGATCAATCCGGATTTCTTCAAGGGTGTAGAGCCCTTCGGCAAAGCCTGAGAACATACCGGAATAATAATGATAGCGGGATGCTGACACAAGGATCCATTTTACCTGCGTGTCACGTTCAGCAGTAAGCCGGCGCAATACTTCAAGGTGCGTGTGCCCACCCCCGGCAAGTACAACAGTTTTCATAATTTCCTCCTGAGCGTTTTCTCTATCATATCAGGCAGGTGTCGGGAAAATAAAGCGTACATGCTTCTGACACAGTGTACACCGGGAAAATAGGATATAATTTTGTTAAGGAAATTTTATAGAATGGGAGTTTCTTATGACACAAAATGAAGCGGGTATAAAACCTTTTATCCAATTGATTTTATCAACAAAAATTCCACGGCTGGCACTGACGTTTGGGCTTGTGGGGAGTATTCTGACCACGCTTGTCGGTCTGACGATTCCATTACTCACACGCGAGCTGGTGGATGGCTTTTCAGTTTCATTAAGCGGCTGGCTGGTTGCAGCGATTGCAATTGTTTTTATTGTACAGGCGCTGATTGATGGCGGTTCGACGTATCTGCTCGGGTATACCGGACAGGTGGTCGTGGCGCGTCTGCGGGAACAGATGTGGGAGAAAATGATCCGTCTGCCTGTCAGTTATTATGATCAGAAGGCGAGCGGAGAATCTGTGAGCCGTGTTGTCAATGACACGGGGATTGTAAAAGATCTGATTTCACAGCACTTCCCTCAGTTTATTACGGGGATTATCACGATCATTGGTGCCGTGATTATTCTTTTAGTAATGGACTGGCGGATGACACTTCTTATGCTGATCTCAGTGCCGGTCACTGTCGGGATTATGATTCCACTCGGCAGGCAGATGTCTAAGATTTCACGCGGACTGCAGGATGAGACAGCTGATTTTACAGGTAAGATCCAGCAGACGTTGAGTGAAATCAGGTTAATGAAAGCATCCAATGCAGAAACATTTGAAGCGGCAAAAGGAAAAGGCGGCATCCGGAACTTACTAATGTTCGGTCTGAAAGAGATGAGAATTTTTGCGATTGTCGGACCCCTGATTTATCTGGTAATGATGGCTGTGATTGTAGTGATTATCGGATATGGCGGGATTCGTGTCGCTGAAGGATCAATGACGACAGGTTCGCTGGTTGCATTCCTGCTGTATCTGTTTCAGATTGTCTTCCCGATTACGTCATTTGCGATGTTTTTTACACAGCTTCAAAAAGCAAAGGGTGCAACAGAACGGATTATTGGCATCATTGATCTCACGCCTGAGGACGGACGCAGCGGGGATGAGTTGGATATCAGCGGGATGCCGGTTCATGTCCGCAATGTTTCGTTTGCATATGAAGCAGGTGAGCCGATCCTCTCAAATGTGTCTTTTGACGCTGAGCCCGGTGAGATGGTCGCTTTTGCAGGACCGAGCGGCGGCGGAAAAACAACGATGTTTGGCCTGCTTGAACGCTTTTATGAGCCGTCAGACGGTGGCATTTTTATCGGCGGCACACCAGTAACGGACCTTTCAATGGATGCGTGGCGCAGTCAGATCGGCTATGTGTCACAGGATAGCCCAATGATGGCGGGGACGATCCGGGATAATTTAACGTATGGATTGAATGATGCTGATTCGATAGGTGATGAGCGGTTGTGGGAGGTTGCTGCAATGGCTTATGCTGAACCATTTATCAGAGAGTTTCCGGAAGGGCTCGATACTCAGGTTGGCGAGCGCGGTGTGAAGCTTTCAGGCGGTCAGCGTCAGCGGATTGCGATTGCAAGAGCCTTTCTGAGAGATCCGAAAATCCTGATGATGGATGAAGCCACTGCCAGTCTTGACAGTCAGTCTGAAGCGATTGTGCAGCAGGCACTCAGCAGGCTGATGGAAGGACGTACTACGTTTATTATTGCGCACCGGCTGTCGACGATTGTGGATGCTGATAAGATTATTTTTATTGAAAAAGGACGGATCACAGGGATCGGCACGCATCATCAGCTGATCCAGACGCATCCGCTTTACAGAGAGTTTGCGGAGCAGCAGCTGGCATAGAAAAAGGATGGCGATTGTGCCATCCTTTTTTAATCGTTGCACTGCGCTTCGGGCGGACGCGTTCCGGACGGCGGGCGCTGAGCCTCCTCAACGCTAAGCGTTTCCGGGGTCTCAGCTGTCCCGCTTTTCGTCCCGGAGTCGCCGCCCTCCGCTCCGTTCCACTATGATCGTTTTCACTCAAATGAAGCTGATATCATTTGCGCCACTATCGATCTTTTCAAATGCAGCAGTTCTTTAAACCCTGAATCATACTTATCCCAGCAGTCTCTTCGCTTCCATAAACCGCTGACCTGCTGTAAACAGCTCGACTGCAAAGAAGGCGAGCGTTGTCCATAAGACAATGGACGGTGCGAGCATCATGACGCTCAGGAAGATAAATCCTTCTGTCCGTTCTGCAAGTCCAGCCTGATAGCGGAATGATTTTACGCCGTTATTTTCAGAGACGCTGCCTACAGTCAGGAAGATCGTCATTGAAATCACAATTGACGCCATTAAAAGCAATGCAGCCCACATAATATCCGGATAGAGAAATGCTACGCCAAGGATGACGCTGATCTCGACAATCCGGTCAAAGGTGACGTCCATGACTGTGCCGAATGGTGAAGTTTTAGTGGCACGTGCCATTGAACCGTCTACTGCATCTAAAAACCCGGATAACCATAATACGATCACAGCGATCACAGGAAACCCAAGATAATAAATCAGACCTGAAGCTGAGCCGATGATAAAAGCGCCGATTGTGACCTGATTGGCTGTCCAGCCAAATGTCAGGAAGCGGTCAGCTGTTTTACGGATAGCCGGTTCGGCGTACTTTCTTCCATATGTATCAAGCAGTGTCTACACCCCCTACTCCTTTTTATCTTCTTTTTGGAGGCCGAGCCAGACGGCCATTCTTTTCCTGAATATAATCGGGATGGTAATGACCACCACGAAGAATGTCAATCCAAGGAGGATAACCCTCATATCCCCTTCTGCCAGACTTGATCCCAGAAAGATATAGCCAAATGTTCCGGGCAGAATTCCGATAATCGTCGCCAGCGTAAAGGCTTTGAGCTTTACATTTGCAAGACCGGCAGAATAGCTGACCAGATCGAAGTTTAACAGTGGCGCAAGCCTTAAAAGAAGAACATATAAAAATCCCTTCTCCTCCATTTTAGCGGTGACCAGCTGCACCCTGGGGTCCTGAATTTTCTTGATAAAGGAATGGTTAAATCTTCTGGCAATCAGATAAGCGACGATTGCACTGAGCACCGCGCCAATCATTGTATAGATAAACCCGAAAATCGCTCCAAAAGCAAGTCCCCCTGCAATCGAGAGGATAGAGGCAGGAAACAATATAATCGGCCTAAACGCGTATATGACGATAAACAGCAGCGGTCCCCACCAGCCGATGGACTGGATCCACTGCTGAATATCTGTTGGCGACACATTCAGATAGGTCCTGTTGAACCAGAACAGGAAGATAGCGATGAGACATACGCTTACTGCCGCTGTAATTGTTTTTCTTCTCATCCCCTCTCCCCTTTCTGATTCGTTTAAAACTCTTTAAAATACAGGATTTCATCCCGCGGGATTACAACGAACCCTTCCTTTTGTGACTGAACATCATCTGCCGGAATTGTAACGCGGCGGCCGGACCTGAGCTTCACGTGTGCGAATCTTCGGCCGAAGTTGTATGTTTCATTTACCCATTCTGCTGCAAAGCATTCCCCGGTCTCAGTTTTTTCTGCAGACCATGCTGCTTTTTCAGCGGGACAGTACCGCTTCTCATCCAGTACAATCACATCTGAATACAGGGAGGCTACGAGTGCATTGTGGGGCGTGTGATACAGCTCACCGGGAGATCCGATCTGCTGGATGCGCCCTTCTGCCATGACTGCCGTTCTGTCTCCGAGCAGCATGGCTTCTTCCTTATCATGCGTCACAAAAATAGATGTCATCTGCTCTTTTTTCAAAAATGTTCTGACCCATTCTCTTAACTCTTTTCTAAGACCCGGGTCAAGGCTTGAAAAGGGTTCATCAAGGAGAAGGAGCTTCGGCTTCAGCAGCATAGCCCGGACGAGTGCTGCCCGCTGCTGCTGTCCGCCGGAGAGTTCATGCGGATATTGATTGACCTGTTTTTCAAGTCCCACTTCTTTTAAATAGCTGCGCGCCATGTCATTGGCATGCTTTTTCCCATCCGTAATCTTTTTACCATAAGCCACATTTTCAAGCAGTGTCATATGCGGAAAAAGTAAAGCCTGCTGAAACACCATGCCGACCGGACGCTTTTTGACCGGCTGATGTAAAAGGTCAGCGCCTTCAAGCAAAGCCTCTCCATCTGAAAAGAAATCAAGACCTGCAATGCAGCGGAGAAGCGTTGACTTTCCTGTTCCGGATGGTCCAGCCAAAGAAAGAATCTCTCCTTTTTGCAGGGAAAATGAGAGATCTGAAAAAATGTCAGTTGTATCAAACTTCTTTGAAACGCGGTTAACCTGTAAATAGGGGAGACTCACAATACGCTCCTCCTTTTCATAAAAAATCTGCCTGCAAGCAGGGATGCAGCTGCTTCTGCGATGAGGATGGCTGCTGCAGGAATGAGTACAAATGCGATTGAAAATGCAGCCATGACGGTATCGTCAGCTGACTGGAGAAACGGATAGTAAATAATCGGCATTGTCAGTACACTGCCGCCTCCAATGATTGCAGTGAGCACGTATTGTCCTGCACTGATTGTCACTGCAAGAAAGATTGAACTGCGGATACTCGGAATCAGCATTGGCAGTTCAATTGTACGAAATGCGTGCCAGGCACCTGCCTTCAGCATCCTTCCCTGATTCAGCATATCCTGCGGGATCCGGTCGTATCCTGCCTTTAATACTTTAATGCTATAAGGGATTGTTGGAACAAGGTGGACAATTGTGACACCCAGCCAGGTGTTGGCTAGACCGAGGCGGATCATCGTGATATGAAGTCCGATTGCCGCTGCCATAATCGGAAGAAATAATGGGAGCATCAGGATGGCTTCAAGCGTATTTTTCAATGGAAAAGACCGGTGGGATAGCGCCTTTGCGATCGGTACGCCTGCTAACAGATTGATCAGTGCTACAGCAAGTGCGATCAGCAGTGTCATCCACATAGACTCAATCACCCTGCTGTCCTGAAAAACGACTTCCCATCCTCTGAGTGTCCAATTAAGAGTCACCCCTGAGCGCCAGGGTGTTGTGACACTTTTAAACAGCATTAAAAGGACCGGAAAAATAAAAAAGATCAGACAGCTGATATAAAAAAGATACTTTTTCATTGTCTCCTCCTAATAACGGTGACTGCTCTTTGACAGCAGCATTCTTCTTTTATTCATCAGGGCAAAGCCTGCGAGTGCGATTGTTCCAAAGATCAGCGCAACAAACATTAGTAATGCAAATGCCATCGCCCGTTCATCCTGTGAGGCGCTGTAAAACCATTCATAAGCAAGAACCGGTGTCATCTGCGGATATGAAACTCCGAGCAGACCCGGCACTTCGTATGCAGTGAAAACAAACGCGCTGATGATCAGCGCAGTTTCAAACATTACAGGCTTTATCCACGGCCATTCAATCGTTTTAAACCAGTCCGCTCCGCTGCCGCCAAGTACAGCATTTACTTCTTTGTACTGTTTTGGAAGCTGAAGGTACACAGGCAGCAGCATCAAGATCACAAAGGGAATTTCCTTCCAAACATACGTTATAAAAATCCCGACACCTGCCTGATCCTGAACGAGTATAGGAAATAATGTTCTGTCTTCAAGCAGGCCGGCCTGCACGAAAAAGGTTGAAATCAATCCACTCTGTCCAAGTAAAAGCAGCACAAAATATCCCCAGACAAAATGCGGAAAAAGCATCGGGATCCATACCATCCACTTTCCATTTCCATCAATCAGCTGATAAAAGGTTCTGACGATCAGCCAGCCTGCAATGAGTGAAACAAGCGTTGAACTGAGCGTGATGAGAATGCTATACAGCAAACTGTCAATCAGTTCACGGCGCTCAAAAAGTGCGCTGTAATAAGTCCAGGTAAAACCGTTTTCTCCTCTGCCGCTCTCCATAAATGCGAGCATCAGACTTCCTCCTGCAAGCAGCAAAAAAGCGCAAGCCGGAAGCAGCAGGAGGATCAGCCGGTTAGTCTGCCGCCACTTCATTACGCCACTCCGATTCAATCCACTCAACGTACCCCGCATCTATTTCAGAAATGTATGCGTCCGCAAGCACCTCTGCATCCAGCACCGTATTCCCGCGCTCAAGCTCTTCAAAGCCTGCACGCGCCTCATCACTCAGGCTGCCAAGATCGATCGGCGAGCTTTCTCCCCAATAATCAGGCTGTAACTTTTCAAGCTGAGCTTCAGGGCTTAAGAAAAAGTCGATCGCAGCCATTGCGGCTTCTTTGTTCGGGCTGTTATAAGGAATTGACAGGAAGTGCGTATTACCGATTGAACCTGGATCTTCAAGCACAAAAGATTCAGTTGTCTCAGGGAACACACCGTCACGCACAAGTGATTCTGCACGAGCTTCGTTATAGCCCATCGTCATCCACACCTCTCCCTGACTGTAAAGACGATCCAGTTCTTCAAGTGAAGCCGGATACGTTTCCCCGCCTCTCCACAGATCAGGTTCAATGTCATTCAAATAATCCCACATCGCAGCCGCCTGACCCTCTTCAAGCGGTGCATACGGCTCACCAAGGAGCTCATCAGCTTCCACTGCTTCTCCCAGCATCACATGTCTGATGAATGCATTTCCTGTAAAATCACTCGCTTCCGGATACGTAAATCTCCCCGGGTTCTCGCTGATCCATGTTTTCAGTTCATCCAACGTAGCAGGCGGATTGTCTATTTTGGAAGTATCATAGTTAAAGACGAATTGAACCTTCCCCCACGGTGCTTCATATCCTTCAGTAGCCGTCCCGAAATCAAATTCATAGTCTTCAGGCAGATAAAATTCCTGATAAGAAGGGATTTCATCAACGAATGGTCCGAATAGTAGATCGCCTTCCTGCGCCCGCTTGAAGTTTTCACCATTCATCCAGATCAGATCAATTGTTCCTTCATCCTGATCCGCTCTTTTTTCTGTTTCAAGCTTCTGAATGATTTCATTTGTATCAAGCGGTATGCGCTCAAGCGTAACATCATACTTCTCCTGCAATGCCAGAATCGCATAATCATCAATATAGCTGTTAATTCCGGGGTCACCGCCCCACATATAAAGACGGACTGTTTCACCCGCCGCAGTTTCAGTGATGTCCTCCCATGAGGATTCGGACAGGTTCAAATCTTCCTGTTCTGTTTCCTGCGCGCTGCAGCCTGCAAGCAGCAGCCCCGCTATAAAAATGGTGCTTTTTTTCATATAGATATTCACCCTGTTCTTTGTATAATCGTTACCCATCAATACAATAAATCCAAGTATCCCCCGCAGGCATATTTTATTCCTTTACCCTCAGTTGATCTGTTAGATGCCTTACAAATCATTTTTATTATTAAAATAAGCACTTGCCTGATGCAAGTGCCTGTGTGTTCAGATCGCCGCAGACCATTCCTTTGTTTTCCTGTCGTAGGAAAACACGGCTGACGGCTCTCTCTTATATTTCTTCTGCATATCTTCCTGCAGATCATCCATGTTAGCGTAATCACCGGCTACCCATACCGGCACTTCGACTTTTCCTTTATTTATGACGCCGTGCTGGAAAGAGATGACCACACCTTCTCTTAACAGATGTGAGATGGTCATGACGACTTCTTTTGAAATAGGTGGAAGCTGTTTTTCTTTTTTCCACTGAAGTAATTTCGGATTTTTACGTCCCGCCATTCTCTCCGGAATTACTTTTCCAATCATCAGAAAGAAGTCTGTCCAGTCTTTGTAATATGTACGGTTCAGCATCCCGTCTTCAGTCGATAAGTAAACAAAGCGGTTGTTTAACTTTTTATAAAACGGAATGTTCAGATGATATTTCATGTGTCCCATATATAAAAGCTCAGCCAGCTCCTGGGCACTCATCTCATCAACGCCTGCTTCATCCTCAAAATCAATCCAGCAGAATTCCCCGTAAGCCGGAATGTCTTCTTTAACCAGATCCTGAACTTCCTGCTCATGCACATATTCAAGATAGGTATGCATATTGAAAGAAGCCTGCTCAAACTTATGCTTCAAAAGGAGCAGATGATTGACCCTGTCTGATAATGCATGATAAAAGTCTTTCATATCAATTCCGCTGGACATTGCAAAGTCCTGAGCAGTATTCAGGTGTAGGTAAATCCAGCCCTGGTTTTTCACGTCTTCATCCCCTCACATCAGCCTCTTATTTTTCCATTGTATCAAATAGTTTGAAAAAGGAGAAAAAGAAACTTTTCCGGATACTCATACGTCTATTAATTGTGACAGGTGTGACAAAAGTATTGAAGCATTTTGATGCGTTGTGACTTCTAGTGAATTGTGAAACAGTGAATAATCTGATACGCTGAAAGCATTGTTTAAAAGAGGAAAAATTAGAATTCAGGTGAATAGATTGAATACAAATAAACATTTTTCAGACAGAATAGACTGGACACTTGCATCACTGCTGATCTTATTCATGATTGCAAGTGTGCTGGCGATTTCTTCAGCTCAGACGACGGGACAATATGCTGCCATTGGTACGAACTTTGCAATCAGACAAGGGATGATTTATCTGGTTGGGTTCGTCCTGATCGGTATGATGATGTATTTTGATATGGATCAGTACCGGAAAATGGCATGGTTTTTATATGGTTTCGGGATTGTGCTGTTAGTAGGACTGCTTGTATTGCCGGAGAGCCTGGTTCCATATATTAATGGCGCTTACAGCTGGTATAACTTCCCGGTCATTGGTACACTTCAGCCTTCTGAATTTATGAAGACCTTTACGATTATCGTGCTGGCAAGAGTTGTAGCAGGTCATAATGAGTCTTTTGTGAATCGGGATTTAAAAAGTGATCTATGGCTGCTCGCGAAAATCGGTTTAGTTTCAGGAATTCCATTTATACTGATCAATGAACAGCCTGACCTTGGTACGATGCTTGTATTCATTGCCATCACAGTGGGGATTATTCTTGTATCAGGTATTACGTGGAAGCTGCTGCTGCCTACATTTACATCAGTTGCAGTGATCGCTTCTTCTGCGATCTACCTTGTTCTATTCAGACAGGACATCATGGAGCGTTTCTTTGAAGATTATCAGCTGCGCCGGATTTATTCATGGCTAGATCCTTACAGTTATGCGTCAGGAGATGCCTATCAGCTGACCACTGCCATGAGTGCGATTGGTTCAGGGGAAATTTTCGGAAAAGGCTATCAGGATCGCCAGGTATATGTGCCGGATAACCATACTGACTTTATCTTTGCTGTTGTCGGTGAAGAATACGGATTTATCGGCGCCAGTGTAGTGGTCAGCTTGTTCTTCCTGTTGATCTATCATTTAACGAAAGTGGCACTTGAGACAAAGAGCCAGTTCAATGTGTATGTATGTGCAGGCGTGATCAGTATGATTACATTCCACGTGTTCCAGAATATCGGAATGACGATTCAGCTGCTGCCGATTACCGGTATACCACTGCCGCTGATCAGCTACGGGGGAAGTTCACTGATCGGGACACTATTTGCACTCGGACTGCTGTTCTCAATGAAATTCCACCACCGTACGTATATGTTCTCAAATGAAGATGACGATTAAAAAAACGTGTTAAAAGCTGAGTGCTTTTAACACGTTTTTTGTTATTCCTCTGCACCTTCAGGCTTAGGTACGATCACTGATATGTGCTTTTTGAGCACTGCGATTTCATCGTATTGACCCTTATAATGCTCCCCGTCAAGGTCGATCGTTTTTTCTTCATCCAGAACCACTTTACATCTGGAGGTTTTATACTGGGTAATCGTCGTTTCATCTTCTTCCCAGTCCACAGAAGTTTTTGCGGTAAAAATCTCTTTTAATAATGTAAAGCCCGCTTCTTTAACGACAATCACATTCAGCAGACCGTCATCCATCTGAATGGACTCCATCGGAAACTCCGTGGCACCGATTGATTTCCCATTCATGAACAGCAGCATGACACCCTCTTCTTCAACGACCCGGTCATCAAGCTCAAGCTTAAAAGGAAATGTATCCTGTTCAGATAGCGTTCTAAGCGCACTCATATAATAGCTGAAACGCCCGAACATGCCTTTAGATGTTTCATCTATACTTTCGGAAGCATTTGCAATCAGTCCGGTTCCCCAGAAGTTGCTGAAATAACGGCGATCTGTCGCAACAAGATCCACCTCTTTTTCTATTCCGCTAAATGCAATCAGCTCAGCAGCCTGCTTCAGGTTCAACGGAATATTCAGCGATCTGGCAAAGTCGTTGCAGGTACCCGCCGGCAGGATGGCAAGAACCGGTCTTTTATCAAGTGGTGCAAGGCCGTTAATTGATTCATGGACAGTCCCGTCACCACCCATCACAATGACCAGTTCAACCTCTTCTCCGTGCTGCCGGCAAAAATGTTCAGCATCTCCCGGCTTTTGCGTCTGATATAAAAACAGCTTGGGAATTTTTGAAGCCAGGATCGGTGCGGTCTGACTCAGTATTTTCTCTGCATCCCGCTGCCCTGCATTACCGTTGTAGATGAGCATTGCTTTTTGAAACATTTCTGCACCTCCCCTGCCTTTCTTATTTAATATGTATATTCCCACAATTTGTGCAAAAAATCCTCAAATAAAAAAAGGTCCT
The DNA here is from genome assembly GCF_034427455.1 of Jeotgalibacillus haloalkalitolerans. NCBI lineage: Bacteria > Bacillati > Bacillota > Bacilli > Caryophanales > Caryophanaceae > Jeotgalibacillus > Jeotgalibacillus haloalkalitolerans. Next base: position 35,155 of record NZ_JAXQNN010000005.1, read on the forward strand.
CTATCAATGAGCACCTTTTACCGTTCAGCTGATCATGTACCTGAGACCTGATGGGGTTCCTTAACAGCTTCCAGTATTTCAAGACGTGATTTTGTAGTGGTGATCTTTACGCCTACTTCAGTCATTTTTGTCATCAATTCCTTGATGCCTTCCCTGTTTCTTGACATGTGTGAGCACCTCTCCCGCAATATAGTCTGTATGGTTAAATATACGATTGAACTTTTCGTAAGGTTTCAGTACATTTAAATTTTTTTCGTCACTAAATAAGTTTCATTACGATTATCATACCACCTGAACAGATAGATTAACCTTAAAAATCAAAAAAATTAATGAAATCAACATATTTTTCAGAATGGATGAGTTTGTGCATAAACATCCATTTAGGTGAAATAATAATGGCGTACAAAATATGGAGGTGGAACAAATGAATATCAGAGAAGTCATGACAGATGAGATTGTTACATGCAGGATGAATGATACGGTTGAGACTGCAGCCGGCCTGATGAAGCAATACAATATCGGCGTCCTCCCGGTGCTTGATGAAAACGGCACTCCGGCAGGTATGGTAACCGACCGCGACATCGTCATTCGCGGGGTTGCTGAGCATAAAAACCAGACAGTAGACCAGGTAATGACACATGAATTAATTCATGTCACACCTGAGACAACAACTGAGCACGCAGCTGATTTGATGGCGTCCGCTCAGGTGCGCCGTCTGCCTGTCATCGAAAACGGTCAGGTCATCGGACTTGTGTCACTTGGAGACTTAGCTGTGAATCCGCAGTCAGATGATAAAGCCGGCGACACGCTGAGCGATATTTCACAGCCTTAATTCATTTGTATGGAAGTCAGATGTGATATGAAGGCAGTCAAACGGGGTGGCACTGCACTCAAACGAGATAGCGCTGCACTCAAACACCCAATACACAGCTTTCCCCAATCCTACTGACACCAAAAAAGCCTTTCAGCTCAACTCAAGCTGAAAGGCTTTTCTTATTTTTAAAGCTTTACTCTCTGGAGACGCAGTGCGTTTAGCACAACTGAAACAGAACTGAATGCCATCGCTGCACCTGCTACCCACGGGGCAAGCAGTCCGACGGCTGCGATTGGTATGCCGAGTGTGTTATAGCCGAACGCCCAGAACAGATTCTGACGGATATTTTTCATCGTTTTGCGGCTCATCATGACGGCATCTGCAATGCTGTTCAGATCGCCACGGATTAATGTGATATCTGCCGCTTCCATCGCGACATCCGTTCCTGTACCGATTGCAAGTCCTGTGTCTGCCGTAGCAAGTGCCGGTGCGTCGTTAATGCCGTCACCGACCATTGCGACAATACGTCCTTTGTCCTGAAGCTTTTTAATCTCATTTGCTTTTTCATCAGGCAGCACCTCCGAAATGACCTGGTCAATGCCTGCTTCATGTGCAATGGCGCGTGCTGTACGCTCATTGTCACCTGTCATCATAATGACATCAAGGCCCATTTCCTTCAGGCGGCTGACTGCTTCTTTTGATGTTTCCTTAATCGTGTCAGCGACCGCTACGATGCCGGCGATTTCACCATCTACAGCGATCAGCATCGCTGTACGCCCATTTTCCTCAAGCGACAGCATTTGCTCTTCTACTGCTGCAACTTCAATGTTCTCCTGCATCATCAGTTTTCTGGTTCCGGCCAGTACATTTCGTTCATCCACATTTGCACGAATACCAAAACCTGATACTGCTTCAAAATCAGCTGCCTCTGATACAGGAATATTTCGTTCCCGGACGCCGGTTACAATTGCCTTTGCCAAAGGATGTTCAGATCCCGCTTCAGCTGCGCCTGCAAATGACAACAGCTCTTCTTCAGACCAGTCATTTAAAGGAATCACGTCGGTTAGGACAGGCTCACCCTTTGTTACTGTGCCGGTTTTATCAAGCACAACTGTGTCGATTCCCTGCGCTGCTTCGAGGTGTTCGCCACCTTTAAACAGAATGCCCGCTTCTGCCGCACGACCTGATCCTGCCATGATAGAGACAGGTGTCGCAAGGCCAAGCGCACAGGGACATGCGATAACCAGAACTGAGATCGTGGCTTCAAGAGCCGGTGCCACTTCACCAGGTGAAACGAGTGTGATCCATACGATAAAGGTAATGATCGCGATCCCTACAACGATCGGAACAAAAATTCCTGAGATCCGGTCTGCCTGGCGCTGGATTGGTGCTTTGGAGCCCTGCGCCTGCTCAACAACACGGATAATCTGTGCAAGGGCAGTGTCTTTTCCTACCTTTACAGCCTCCACTTTCAAAAACCCCTGCTGGTTGATTGTTGAACCGATGACAGAATCACCTGCTGTTTTATCAACAGGAACACTTTCCCCTGTAATCATAGATTCATTTACAGCGGACTGGCCTTCCCGGATCACACCGTCTACCGGAATTTTTTCGCCGGGACGCACTGCAAGTATATCTCCAGCTTTGACCTGCTCAAGCGGGATTTCAACCTCTTCGCCGTCACGGATGACAAAAGCGGTTTTTGCCTGCAGTCCCATCAGCTTTTTAATCGCTTCAGATGAGCGGCCTTTCGCTTTTGCTTCAAATAGTTTACCGAGGACGATCAGTGTAATCAGTACGGCACTCGTTTCAAAATAGAGTCCCATCATATGCCCCGGCATGGACAGACTTTGAATAGCAAGGTACACACTGTAGAAATAAGCTGCTGATGTACCGAGGGCAACGAGCACATCCATATTCGCACTGCCATTTCTCAGCGCTTTATAGGCACCTGTATAAAATGGACCCCCGACGATAAACTGAACCGGTGTGGCAAGCGCCATCTGAATCCATGGATTCATCAGAATATCCGGCACATACATCCACTCAGTGAATGAGAAGTGTCCGACCATCGTCCACAGCAGCGGCACTGCAAAAATCAGGGAGAATAGGAACCGTTTTTGCTGACGCTTAATCTCTGTCTGGCGGTGATCCTCTTCCGGTGCACGGTCTTCTTTACGTGTGGCACCGTATCCGATTTTCTCTACTCTTGCGATAATATCTTCTGCTGACAGAACACCTTCAGTATATTCAACGGTTGCCTGTTCGAGCGCAAGGTTCACGGTTGCGCTCTTTACCCCTTCAAGACGGTTCAGACCTTTTTCAACACGTGCCGAGCAGGCTGCACAGGTCATGCCTGTAATATCGAATTCCTCTTTTTTGACTGATACACCGTAGCCAAGACTTGAAACTTTATCCTGGATGTCATTCAGCGTCAGTTTTTCAGGATCATAGGAAACGGTCGCACGTTCTAAAGCAAGGTTGACGTTTGCTTTTTCCATTCCTTCCATTCTGTTTAATCCTTTTTCTACTCTTGTTGAGCATGCTGCGCAGGTCATGCCTGTAATGTTTAATTCTTTCTCTGCCACAGTACACCCTCCTCTCATACCTATATGGGGTATATAATTTTCTTAAGAAAATGCGCAGAGTGACTGCGCATTTTTATTTATTTTACGTCGTAGCCCTGATCTTCGATAACATCTTTAATCTGGTCAACAGTCACAGATGACTCCTGATAATTTACGTCTACTGTTCCCTGATCAAGGTGAACTTTTACTGAATCTACCCCGCTCATTTCGCCAACGTTAGATTCAACTGCCTTTACGCAATGCTGACATGACATTCCTTCTACATTCAATGTTACTTGAGACATACTGTATTCCTCCTGTAAATGGTTTATTTTTTCATTAATCTTTTCATTGTAACAAGCAGTTCATCGACAACCTCGAGGTCGCCCTCCTGAATACGGTCCACGATGCAGCTTTTCATGTGTCCTTCAAGAAGCAGTTTTGATACGCTGTTCAGTGCAGACTGAGTTGCTGCGATCTGGGTAATCACATCATCACAATACGTATCTTTTTCAATCATTCCTTTAATTCCGCGAACCTGACCTTCAATCCTGTTCAAACGGGTCTGAAGGTTTTTCTTCATATCCTCTGAGTGGTGACTTTTACGCTCATTGCCGCAATGTGTATGCTCATTCAGTTCAGTCGCTTCCAAACACATTCCCTCCCTGCACTGCATTCTATATTTCTTATATTAACATACCCCTATAAGGTATTCAACATAAAAAGTCTGAATGCTCTTTTTCTTCTATAACAAAAGTATCCTATCATGTATGACATTTCAATACTTTAACGCAGATATCATTCAAATAATTGTAAATATTGTGAATCGGCATGATGAAACTTTTATTCTATTCATTCGTTATTAGAGATTATCACTTATTATGCGTATAATGTAGGAAAGAAGAATTTATCAGATAGGCAGGGGATGAATATGGACTTAAATTCCTTTGATTGGATCTCCATATTTGTAGGATTTGTATTTGTATTGAACTTTATTTTTGCCGGGATTCTGATCTTCCTGGAAAGAAAAGATGCCAGTGCGACCTGGGCATGGCTGATGGTTCTGTTCTTTATCCCCATCGCAGGGTTCGCTTTATACCTGCTGTTTGGACGAAGTCTCAGGAAAAAACATCTGTTCAACTGGGAAGGCAGAAAGCGTGTTGGTATTGAACAGCTGATCCGTTATCAGATTGATGCAATACACGAACGGAAATTCCATTTTAAATCAGAGGAAACTGAAAAGATGAAGGACCTGATTTATATGCAGCTGGTGAATAATGCGGCTGTTCTGACCCAGGATAATCAGGTTGACATTTTAGTAGATGGCAGGGAAAAATTTAAGGTGCTTTTTGAAGATATTGAAGACGCAAAGGATCATATTCATATCCAGACGTATATTCTGAGACGTGATAATCTCGGACGCGAGCTTTACAAACTGCTTGTTAAAAAAGCGAAGCAGGGTGTGAAAGTCAGGGTGCTCTATGATGATATGGGGTCACGTGGTCTGACGAAGCGTTACTTCCGAGAGTTGCGTGCTGCAGGGGGTGAGGTAGAAGCATTCTTCCCTTCTAAGGTACCTGTTATTAACCCACGGTTGAACTACCGTAACCACCGTAAAATCTCTATTATAGATGGGCGCGTAGGGTATATTGGCGGTTTTAATATCGGGGATGAATACCTTGGCCTTGATGCACGGTTTGGTTATTGGCGTGATACACACTTAAGAATTGAAGGAAGTGCCCTTCACCCGCTTCAAACGCGATTTATCCTGGATTGGAATCAGGCATCACACCGCTATGATATCGAATATTCTGATGTATACTTCCCACCGATTCCACAAAAAGGTGACGTCGCGATGCAGATTGTCTCAAGCGGTCCGGACTCTGACTGGGAACAGATTAAGACCGGTTATCTGAAGCTGATCAATAATGCGGATAAATACGTGTATATCCAGACACCATATTTTATTCCGGATGTGAGCTTGCTTGATGCATTGAAGGTTGCTGCGCTTTCCGGAATTGACGTCAGAATTATGATCCCAAATAAGCCTGATCATATGTTTGTCTATTGGGCTACCTACTCTCACGTTGGTGAGCTGATGAAAGCGGGCGCCAGGATCTATATTTATGAAAAAGGCTTTATCCATGCAAAAACGCTTGTCACTGATGATGAAGCAGCTTCAGTCGGAACCGCGAACATTGACCTTCGCAGCTTCAGTCTGAACTTTGAAGTAAATGCATTCCTGTATCACCAGGAGACTGCCACTTCACTTGCGATGATTTTTGAAGAGGATATGAAGGATTGCACAGAATTGACGCCTGAGCTTTATCAGGAGCGCTCGAATCTGATTAAGTTTAAGGAGTCTATATCAAGACTGCTGTCACCGATTTTATAAAGCAAAAGAGCTGATTCCCTTTGAAGGAGTCAGCTCTTTTTTCAGTAAAACATGATGAAATCGAAAGTCAGGTTAAGGAAAAATAACGTATGCAAAGCCGTGAAGATATATCCAGCACGAGAAATACGATTCATTTTTTCCACCCCCGTGAATAGTTAATCCCATTATATCACGTTTTCAGAAAAATCAATTAATTTTTATTCAGCAGTTTTCGCTCTCTTTCTTCTGTGAGTCCGGCCTGCCATTCATGGTTTTTCCGCTCATTCAGCCAAAGAAGTGTATCACTGATCGTTTCTTCAAGCGGTCTGAATGTCAAACCTTTGCTGATGGCTTTTGAAGCATCTGCAAGGAGAAAACCATCCGGGTGATGCTCAGAAACAGGCAGCCAGAATGGAACTTCCACAAATGGACCAGCTTCATGTTCTGTCAGTACTTCATCACTTACCCACTGGTACCTCACATCAGAATTGGCGACCTTTTTTGCAGTTTCAAGATATTTTTCCATTGTCGGAAGCGGATCACCACCGGCAGCATTAAATGTTCCGGATTTTTTGTTTTCTATCATCTGAATTGTCCATTCACTTAAGTCCCTGACATCAATCCACTGAACTTTCCGCTCAGGCTTCCCAGGAGCCAGTGCTTCCCCGCCCTTTTGAGCCCGCCATACCCAATAAGTAAAGCGGTCTGTCGGATCATGCGGTCCCACGATTAGACCTGGTCTGATAATCAGTGACCGGTCTCCATACTGTTCTTTTACGACTTCTTCACACTGCTGCTTTAACGGACCATATGTTGCACCGTTGACTTCTTCTGTGTCTTCTTTCAGTTCGGCAAGCTTCGTGACTCCTTCCACTGCCGGACCGTTCGTATAATCTTCATAGACAGAGATGGTTGAGATCAGCGTGTAATGATTTACCCTGCCTCTTAACAATTCTGCCGTTTTTCTGACCTGGGAAGGTGTATAGCCTGAGACATCAATAACAGCATCCCATGTACCATTTTTAAGAGCAGACAGATCCCCATTCCTGTCTCCAGTCAGCTTTTCAGCATCCGGGAACAATGATGTATTTGTCTGTCCGCGGTTAAATAACGTTACCTCATGTCCTTTATTGACTGCGCTCTCTGCAATGTGTCTGCCAAGAAATTTTGTTCCGCCTAATATTAATAGTTTCATATTGTTATACTCTCCTTGTTAGTTAGACTGGTGATACTTTTCCTGATAGTATCTCCTGATTCCATTACTGAGAAGATAAAAAGTCAACATTGTAAAAGTAATCATCCCAACAGTTGATAAAATGACCCATTCAGCTGTAAAAACATCCTGATGAATATCTTCTAATAATGCCGGCCATATATAAGATCCGTTTTCAGTTGTTACTGTTCCACCGCGGACTGACCAGAATTCATTCTGAAAAAATACACCTACAAGTGTAAGCTGAGCAATCAAAAAGAGTGTTTTTCCCAAATCATTTATAAAGTTTGTTAAGGCTGTGAGACGAAGTTCCGGCCAGAAGTAGTATTTAAAGAGCGTCCAGTTTGAACACCCCGTAACAATACCAGCTTCAAAATAAGCCTTTTTGGCACTTTCATCCATTGACGTTTTGATCAATTCCGCTGTTCTGCCTACTTCTACTGCAGCAATAATGAATATAAGCCATAAATAACGATTTTCAGAAAACATCACAAATGGCAGTCCTGCGAAAAAAATAACAAAAAAGATAGATGGCATAAATGAAAACAACTGGCTCCATAGTGAAAGCACCCCTCTAATGGACTTAGAGTAATAGCCTCCAATTCCAAGCAATGCTGCCAATATGAATCTGATGGCTACAATGGACAGGATAATGTACAGTGTTTCCTGCGCTCCATCTACCAGTAGACTGAGCACATCTCTCCCTTCCCTGTCAGAACCAAGTGGTGTTTCCGCTGAAGGCGGGAAAGGAGCAACTTCAAACCCGTTATCTGTATAGCGTGCTCCTGCGATCGTCCGGTCATTATCAATGATTGGAAATAATGGTCCTATAAAAGTCAGGAATAGTAAAAACAACAGCATAATGCCGCCAGCAGTCAGGTGTCTATTCATCCCTTTTCACCTCTTTCATGTGGCAGAAGAAGTCCTCTGGCGATCTGACTGATCACTCCGGCGATTAAAATAATGACCGTAAAGAAAAATGTATAGGCAGCAATCGCAGCTGTATTTACACTGAGTGACTGCGCGTCGACAATGTGATTGACAACAGATACATATTCTTTAAAATAATAAGCCGCTCCTCTGTACTGAGTCAGAAATTCAATCACAAACAAATTCGAAAGCAGATAAAGGACGATGATGTTTGTATGGATAAATAACTTTGCAAGACCATTTCTCAGCATATGTATGTATAGCAGCTTAAATGGTGATACCCCTTTTGCTCTAGCCGTTTTGATATATTCAGCACCATGTTGATCGCTCAAAGCTGAAAACGTCACGTTAGCGATATAAAACAGTGGGAAGATTGACAGGTAAATGATATTCATGATGACTGCCTCCGGACTTCCGGCGCCATACAGGCTTAACCCTGTTATAATGCCTTTTACATTTAAATACATCAGCCCCATCTGGATCATAATGATATAGAATAAATCAGGCACTGAAAGTCCTAACCATGTGGTTTGTAAACCTATCACTTTACGCTTGCCATGCCGTGTCTGAAAATCGAATACTCCCTTTGCCACTCCAAGGAAGATGCTGAGAAAAAACGCAGGAATCACTAATAACAGGCTGCGCTGCATCATGTCCCACGCATGAGTCAATAATGGCTGATCATATCTGTCATAACCGAGCCCTTCTCCATTAAAGAGCGGTTCAAAAAACTGTTTGATATTGTCGCCATGTAAGCTGATTGAATAATGATAATGTCCTGTAATAAACTCACCGGAAGGACCATATTCAATCTCCATTTCTCTTGGTATTAAGATAAATAACATTAGTAATGTAAACGCAAGTACCCATTGAACAATCGTTTTAAATATGCTGAATAACAATTTACTAACCCCCGTTATGCCACTCTTCTGAATATTAGTATAACGGAAATATTTGGGTAACGAAACTAAGAAAATAATGAAGAATAACAAAAAGACTGAAAGATAATGGAATCCTTTCAGTCTTTTATCACATTTCCCAGGAAATATTTTAGATCCCGAGATATTCTTCCAGTGTCAATCCACTGTTATATACTTTTGTCGCAAGGTCTTTGCCAAGGTAGCGGAAGTGCCATGATTCATACTGATAACCGGTGATGTGCTCTTTTCCGGCAGGATAACGCAGAATAAAACCGTATTGATGTGCGTTTTCCGCAAGCCATTTCGCTTCATCAGTATCTTTAAAGCTGTCACTTGCCCAGTGTTCCTCCTGGTCTTCAGCACCGATATCAAAGCCAAGTCCGGTCTGGTGTTCAGAGTATCCCGGTCTTGCACTGAATCTGTCAGCTTCCTCCTGACCATGTTCATCTACGTAACGGTTATACAGGTCAGTCTGGTAGTCATATGACCGGTATGTACTGAATGCCACAAGGCTGAATCCTGCTTCTGATGCGGCTTCCTGCATATCATCGTATGCGGCACGCGCTTCAGGATTTTCTCCCGGTGCATAATCTGTCGGAAGCGGGTATTGTTTATTTGCAATGAGTACACCTTTTACGTAGGTTGGTTCATCCATTGTCTCAGGGGTCCTTTCCGGTTCTTCAGGATATGCAGTTTCACTGTCTTCAGTGAGCTCTTCTGCACGTGTAATTTCTTTTACATCTTCATCTATCGTGCGTTCTTCATGATTGTTTTGTGAAATTGATTGCTGTAATGATATGCCAAACAGACCTTCAATTGCTTCTTCAGGAGACCAGTTATATGCGCTTAAAGCACCTAATGAAGCACCGGCAAAAATTGTGACGGCTGCACCGAGTGCGATCCACCATTTTGTTCTTCTCTTTTTTTGGTTATTTTCCAGTCTCATGCTGTTCAGGACCCTTTCTAATTGCGTTTCTGTACATTCTTTCAGTTTATCAAAAAAGTCGTGATCTATGTAGTGATTCGGAAAATGTCTTTAAATGTTTGGAATTTGATTTTGGAACCGGTTCACTGCGCTTCGGGCGGGCGCTTTCCGCGGCCGGTCCGGTGAGCCTCCCGCCTTACGCTCCGTTCACCTCTATAAAGCACGACATTAAGATGAAGACTCTTCATTCATCGTCTTAACAATTCTTAGTTCACCTTCAAAAATGTTTAACAACACGTTCAAAAGTGAATCATACAAGAGTAGTTTAAATTCTTTAATACATGAAATGGAGATGAGATTGATGGCAATTTTGACGAGTACTGCAACTGCTAAGAATGGTAGAAATGGACATGTGAAATCTTCAGATGATTTAATCCAGCTTGATCTGGCAATGCCGGGTGACGGTCAGGATCCGGAAGGCAAGTCAAACCCTGAGCAATTATTTGCAGCCGGCTACTCAGCATGCTTTGATGGTGCATTTAATCTCATGGCGAAAAATGCGGGTAAGAAAGTTGATTCTACGACGACTGCCCACGTAAGCCTGAATAAGGATGAAAAAGATGATGGTGTGAAGATTTCTGTGAAGCTTGAAGTTGAAGTAAGTGGTGTATCACAGGATGAAGCAGAGGAGCTGCTGAAGAAAGCACACGATTTCTGCCCTTACTCAAAGGCTACACGTGGAAACATTGATGTTGATTTAGAAATTAAAGCGGTATAATACAAAACAGCTGCCGGAAGTGAATCATCACTTCCGGCAGTATTTTTTTGATAAAAATTCTGCTGTATTCCCGTTCATTATTCTGTTTTCAAATATGCTATACTAGCTCATGGCAAACTTTCATTTGCCGGATGGAGCGTGATTTGATGAAGGCACAATCCTGGCTTTCTATTAATTTCTTTACTTTCTTTTTTACATGGGGCATTTTCCTTCCTTATTGGACAGGGTGGCTTGTCTATGAAAAGGGTCTGACGGTTGCTGCGGCAAGTTCAATTATTGCAGCAGGATTATTTGCGCGGTCATTCTCTACATTATTTTTATTCCCGGAGCTCAGCAAACGATTTTCGCTGGCCTTTTTAATGAAGGCACTGCCGGTTCTTTCAACGTGTATTCTGCTGCTGTTTTTACCTGTAGACAGTTTTACCGGGCTGATGCTTGTAATGATTTTATTCAGTTTGTTTTATCCTAATATATTGCCAATGATGGAGAGTAACGCTTCTCTGTTGATGCGTACAGACAATATCCACTATGGAAGAAGCCGTTCATGGGGGTCAGTCGGTTATACGGTCGGGTTGATTGTTGTCGGACTTGTAGCAGCAATCTGGACTGAATCTTCTATTTTTGCTGTGATGGCTGTCGGATCTGTGATGATGATTGCCGGGGCTTTTCAGTATGCGCCTGACGCACTTCAGGAAAAGGTCAGTCCGAAACGCGGCAGTTATAAAGCTGTATTCAAGACGCCCGGGTTTATACTTGTCATCACCATTTGCGTGTTGATCCAGGGTGCTCATGCTTCTTATTATAACTATGGATTTATCTACCTTCAGGAATTAAATGTCTCCAATGCCTACATAGGTTTCATTTTAAATATCGCTGTTTTATCTGAAATTGTGTTTTTCGCTGTTGCGGATAAGTTTTTCAAAAACCGACCCGCAGCATTTATGTTTTTTATCGCGTCCATTGCGGCTGTTGTCAGATGGGCGCTTGTCGGCCTATTCCCATCACTGTGGATTTTCCTGATTACACAGCTGTTCCATTCTCTGACGTTCGGCCTTGCACATTACGCATTTATCCGCTATCTGTACAGGTCAGTGGATAAGCAGCTGATTCCGACTGCACAAGGTGTGTATGCGTCACTTGGCATGGGGCTCAGTGCCGCCGTGCTGACACAGGTTGGCGGCCTTCTGTATGACATTGACTCAGGTCTTGCTTTTACAGGTATGAGTATCGCTGTGGCACCGGCCATTCTGCTGTCAATTGTTATGTATCAGAAAAGAATTGCGTAATACCCCCATATAATAAAAAGCCTGCCGTATATTTTAGTAAATCAAACATACGGAGGCTTTTTTTATGAAAAAAGAATCTTCTTTTAATAAAGAACACGTACTTTCACTGATTGATTCAATTGACCGGATGGTAGCTGCAAGACAAAGAGACCGTGAAGCACTTGTTGCGTCTCTTGATGAAATCCAGAAAACGCTGGATGCTTGTGATAAGCGGATTAATAAGATTAAGAATGCGTAAGAAAAGCTGGGACGGTTGTTCCGGCTTTTTAATCGTTTCACTGCGCTTCAGGCGGATGCTTTCCGGACGGTGGTTGCTGAGCCTCCTCGCCTTCGGCTGTGGGGTCTCAGCTTCCCACTAATCGTCCCGGAGTCACCGCCTTCCGCTTCGTTACACTAAGATTTTACTATTCAGATTATGTAACTTTCCATATCTCATTCTTTATTATAAATCTATTAAATTCATAGAGCCTCAACACACAACCTGATCGCTGCATTCAAATCCGCCTGGGACCAGCTTGGGAGTCTTCTTGATTCGACTGCCATGTCATGGGAGGCAGGGATGTGAATAAAGCCGGATGGGATGTTTCTGCCTTCTTTCTGAAGGTGATAAAGCATTCTGTACATGACATGATTACAAAGATAGGTTCCGGCAGAGTTTGAGATACTTGCCGGATATCCATGCTCGTGCAGACGCTGGACCATCCCGCTTACCGGAAGCGTTGAAAAGATGCCGTCTGGCCCGTCTTCCGCTATTTTTTCACCTGATGGTGCATATCCGCTGTTATCCTTTTCACCGTCGTTACAATTGATTGCGATTCTCTCCGGTGTAATATGCGTGCGCCCGCCGGCAAGTCCAAGAGAGATGACAGCATCCGGCATTACTTCTTCATAAAACCCAATGACCTGATCTCCTGATTTATTGAAATCCACTTCCATGATGCGGCCGGCAATCTTCCAGTCACCGATCACCTGACCATCCAGTTCTTTAATGATTTCCATGGTGGGATTCTTTTTAAAATGAAGAAATGGTTCGAATCCTGTGATTAAAAGTGTTTTCATATGATGTACTCCTCTTTTTCTTTCAGCTTATCACTTTATTTCGCCAAACGAAAGAGCGAACAAAAAGCTGGATCTGTCTGATCAGACAGATCCAGCTGTATTCATTTTATTGTTCAGTGTCTTCTTCAGCGTCGTCTTCCATTTCATCTGTTTCTTCTTCCATTTCGTCACCTGCGTCTTCAGCACCGTCTTCCATCTCATCGCCGGCGTCGTCCATACCTTCTTCCATGTCCTCACCAGTATCCTCAGTATCCTCTTCCATGTTGTCATCAGTGTTTTCATCCATCGGTGCTTCTTCTTCTTCCATGTTTGAATCCATTTCCTCGCCGTCATCACCGCATGCTGCTAATACACCCAGACTCAATACGCCTGCTGCGCCAACCTTCATCAACTTTTTAAAATCCATGTAGATCCTCTCCTTTTGGGTATTGCGATTTTGTTCATATCTATCTTTACCCAAAAGCGGTTTTCAGAAACGCTGGAAGCACATTACATTTAAGTAAATATTGTTTCTCCGGTGTATTACTTTGTTGACGGCAGATAATCATTGACGTGGTAGAGTTTGCCGTTTACAAGCTTTTCTTTTAGCAGAATGTTCACCAGAACGCCTGCTACATCTTCCGGCTTTCTCAGCTTTCCCTGCTCCTTATACTGCTGGAACGTTTCTACTGCCGCAAAGGAAGCAGCATCTGTTGATCTGATTTCCTCCTGCATACCAGTGTCCATAATACTCGGACTGTAGGAAATGATGGTATGACCTTCATCACCCTGCTCGAGCGCTGCTGTTTCTGTGAAAAGGTTCAGCGCTGCTTTTGTACTGCCATACACACTCCACCCGTGATTCGGTTTATCCGCAGCGCCTGATGTGATATTGACGATCACCAGTTCAAAGCCGATTTCATCTGCCAGCCTGAACGCAAGGTTTGCCCATGCAGCCGGTGCTGTATAATTGAGCGCAATTGCGGTTTCGATAGCTGAAGGATCCATATTTCCTACTGTTTCCATCGGCTGAACTGTGCCTGCATTCTGGATCAGATACAGCTTTGTAAGATCTTTCTGCTCCTCCGTCCAGGACCTTAAAAAGTTAAGGGATTCAGAGAGAGAAGTCATATCCACCTGCTGATGCTTGTAGAACTGATTGCCTTTCATACTGCTGTTTCCGGATCTTGAAACATCTGTCACTTCTATATCACGGTCAATCAAATGAGTGACGATTGCCGCTCCAAGTCCTTTTGATCCACCTGTTACCATTGCTTTAATCATTGTTAGCCTCCTTTAATTCTTTGCTTTGTTAAAATTGGCTGTTGATTTCCGCTTCAGGAGGACGCTTTCCGTGGACGGGCGCTGAGCCCGAAGGCTTCGCCATGCCTGATCTCACCTGTCCCTTCCGCTCCAATCATCAGCTGTGCAGAAACAATAATGGGCATTAATATAGCGTAACCCTTGAACATTTATTTCTGATTATCTTCAACCGGACATAGAATCGGGATATGGCTGCTTAGTACTTCTACTGTTAATGGTACATGCGCACCCTCGTCCCCATCTACATTTGATATCAGGTCTGTCTCTGAATTCACGTGTACTTCTTTTGCTTTAAAATACTCGACATTTTCATCTTCTTCAAGCTCACCCTTCAGCAGTGCCGTCATAATACTGATCAGCTTAAAGAGAGGTACGTCTTTGATGACAAAACAATGCAGATGACCATCATTGACTTCAGCGTCCGGCGCAAGTTTTTCAAAACCGCCGACTGAGTTGGTTAGCGCCATTAAAAATAACAGTGCACTTCCCTCCCATTTCTGACCGTCGTATGTAATATCCGCTTCAAAGGGTTCCTTTTCACGGATCGTTTTGAATCCTTCGATCATATAAGCAAGCGGTCCAAGCTTTGTTTTCTGTTCAACTGATACACCAAATGTCGCTTCTGCAATCCCGCCGAGTGCAATAATATTCATAAAGTAGCGGTCGTTAATCCGGCCGATATCCACACGCTTTGTCTCAGCTGTTTTTAATTGCTGTATCGCTTCTTCCGGGTTCATTGAGATATTCAACGCACGTGCAAAGTCATTAACTGTGCCCAGCGGAACGATCCCGAGCGCCGGCTGGTATTCCTGTTTTGCAAGCCCTGTAATCGTTTCATTTAATGTCCCATCGCCACCCATCGATACAACGAGGTCAAAGCGTTCACGACATGCCTCTTCTGCAAATCGTGTGGCATCGTCTTCTTTTTCTGTTTCCTTTAATGTAATGTCAAAGTTCATTTCCTTTAACACTTCAAGTACAGATTCTTTATGATCAAGCGCTTCTTCTTTACCTGAAGAAGGATTTAAAATCAGCATCGCTTTCTGCATTCTAAAGACCTCCTATAATTGTGAACGTTTTCTCTATATCTTTCCTTTTTTCATCCATGACGAAACCGGTTTGTTGCCGTATAATGAATATTGTTGATTTTACCAACTTAAAAGGAGCATGTCTGTATGTTTGACTGGAGAAATATATTCCGCGGGATGGCGATGGGTGCAAGTGATGTTGTGCCGGGTGTCAGCGGCGGTACGATTGCCGTTCTTCTTGGCATTTATGATCAGTTTATCAATGCTTTGAGCGGCATTACAACGAGAGAATGGAAAAAGCACCTGCCTTTTTTAATTACACTTGGGGCAGGAATGGGTATATCAATTATTGCATTAAGCAACCTGATTGAATGGCTGCTTGAAGTTCATCCACAACCTACTTATTTCTTTTTCATCGGATTAATTGGCGGTATTTTACCTTATCTGCTGAAAGAATCTAATGCAAAAGAGAATTTTAAGGGCAAACATATTGCGATGCTGATTGTTGGTGCAGTGATTGTACTGATTATCGGTTTTTCTAACCCTTCTGAAGATGGGGCAGTTATTACAAACCTGACTGGTCCGAATATGCTGTTACTGTTTGGATCCGGCATTCTGGCAAGCTCAGCGATGATGCTGCCTGGTATCAGCGGATCGTTCCTGCTGCTTGTCATTGGTGTATATAACACAGCCATTGCTGCTGTGAGTAACTTTAATCTTCCTGTTATTGCTTTAATCGGTGCGGGTGTGGCATTCGGTTTTATTTTTACAAGTAAGCTGATCCGCTATCTGCTGAACCGTTATCCGGTGATGATGTATGCATTTATTATCGGGCTTGTCTTCGGCTCACTGTTTGTCGTGTACCCGGGACTGGCGCTGACAGCCGGCAACATTATCATGTGTATGATTACACTTGCTGCGGGCTTCTACGCGGCAGTCCTGCTTGGCAGAAGCAGCTGATCAAAGGACCTTTTCCTGTTATGGGAAAGGTCCTTTTTGTGTGTTGTGAAGCTGGTTGCTTTGCCGCGTGCTGACAATGATGGTGAAAGAGAAATTTGGACTTTACCATCAATTGCAGCACCTATTCCATCAATTTCAAATAAATTCCTTCAATTTTGAAACAGATCCCTTCAATTTCAAATTAATCCCTTCATTTAGTGAGTGCTTGCCTATATTCCCATCAATTATGACAATTATCCCTTCATTCAGCCAGCTGATTCCCTCACCCCTGATTACTTTTACATCAGCAGATCTGAAACTTATCAGCCCGCAGTACGTATACTCTACTACACAGACTGTTCTTGAAAGGAGCATCATCATGCATTCAGAAGACCGTCTCGTTGCTGCAATGATTTATTTCACAAGTACCGTTACGTTTATTGTCGGGCCGCTTATCCTCTGGCTGATCAAAAAAGATGCCCCCTATGTCAGGGAGCACGGTTATGCCTATTTAAATTTTGCTGTCAGCTACTTTTTATATCAGGCAGCTGCAGGCTTTTTATACTTCATCGGCATTGGAATCGTGATTAATTCCGTGCTGACTGTGTTATGGATCGTGTTTGCGATCATCGCCGGAGTGTATGCGTTAAAAGGTGAAGTATTTAAGATTCCGCTTGTGATCCGTTTTTTCACACCTTAACACTACTCAAGTCTTGCAAGCTTTTGGGCCAGTTCTCTTGCTTCGGCTTTGGATTCATCGAGAATCTTTTCAGCCATATCAGGGTACTGGCTCATTCCTTCACAGATCACTGAATCATATTCTTTAATGCCGAGGAAGCGCATTACTTCGCGCAGATAATCCTCTGAAAAGTTGAGTCCTGTTCCTTTATAGACGCCGCCGACTGACTCGATGTGTACGGCACGCTTGCCTTCAATCAGCCCTTCCTGACCGCTCGCTGTATAACGGAATGTTTTACCCGGAATACATAGTGAATCAATGTAAGTTTTCACTCTCGGCGGGAATAATAAGTTCCAGAACGGTGTCACAAATACGTACAGATCTGCTGCCAGGAACTGATCCAGCACATCATCCATTCTTTTTACTTTTTCTTTTTCTACCTCTGTGAACGCCTCACCCGTACGATGTTTGCCCCAGGAGCCCAGCACATCCTCATCAATTTCCTGAAGATCCATTTCATAAAGGTGTGCGTATTCAACGTCTACACCCTGCTCTGCTTTTTTCAGTTCTTCTATAAACGTATCCGCAATCTCTTCGCTGACTGACTTCTTCGTACGCGGATTCGCATTTATATATAATACTTTCATCACAATTCCTCCCTAACCTTAATATCCTGCTTCTTCTATTTTAAGCGATAATGTTCAGGTTGCCACGTATCAGTGCTTAATCTTTGTAAAATTCAGACCTTTAGCGGAGAAAATGCTTATCTTTACATACTGACAGCAACTTAAAGTGCCTCTTTTATGAAATGTACCGTATAATGAATAGAAAGAGATTGAATGTTCAAAACTTTTAACAGCACACCACAGAGAAAGGTCTGATATCCATGGTGAGAATCGAATCTTACGAAAAACAGCCGCCACTTTTAAAAGAAGTGACCGTCACACTCCATTATCATCGCTATGACCATGACTATGAAGGGTGGAATCTGTGGGTATGGCTTGAAGGTGAAACCGGACATATGGTGGAGTTTTCTGAAGAAGACAGCTATGGAAAAACAGCTGTTTTTGCCTTACAGAGCACTGAAGAAATCAAGCGTGTCGGTTTTATTATCCGAAAAAGCACAGAAGAAAATGACTGGGCAGGCAAACGCTTTGATGACCGGTTTATTACTTCATTTGACCCGTCAGGCCATGCAGAAGTCTGGCTGATGCAGGGAATGGAGCGAATCTATGAAAACCTGAATGATGTGACTGTTTTTCCCGGCATTATCAGCGCAAAGATTGATAAATGGGATGAAATTTCCGTTCTCACTAACCTTTCCTTTGATTGGGAACACGACAATCTCCACGTCGCCCTTCATGGAGCTGAAATAAAAAAAGTCCGC
Organism: Jeotgalibacillus haloalkalitolerans; assembly: GCF_034427455.1. Taxonomy (NCBI): domain Bacteria; kingdom Bacillati; phylum Bacillota; class Bacilli; order Caryophanales; family Caryophanaceae; genus Jeotgalibacillus; species Jeotgalibacillus haloalkalitolerans. The sequence continues at coordinate 53,356 of NZ_JAXQNN010000005.1, forward strand.
GTTGAAAAGGATAACGCCGGCTCAGATCTTGCAAACCGTCTGGTCATTAAAACGAAAAACAGACTTTCCCTGACAAAGCAATATCAGGTGAACCTCTCCCATTTCGGTTATTGTGATGTTACATTCGGTGACATTATGCGTACGAAAAAGTTTGATCAGACGTTTAAATATGATGGTTTTCTCGGGTCTCAATATTCACCTGAACAAACTTCCTTCTGTTTCTGGGCACCCTCTGCCCGGCAGGCTGAAATAAAGCTTTTTAAGAATGGTGAAGTCTTTTTATTCAAGATGAATCATGGTGAGTGCGGAACGTGGCATATCGACCTTGCAGGTGACTGGGAGGGTGCCCACTATCTGTACCGCGTCCGCATCGGGAAAGAATGGCGTGAAACGCAGGATCCTTATGCAAAAGCCGTCAGTGTGAACGGCACCAGAAGTGCTGTAGTAGATCTGGGAAAAACAAACCCTGCATCCTGGAAACCTGTTACGCGTACACTTGAATCTCCCGTGGATGCGGTGATCTATGAGCTGCATATCCGTGATGCGACGATACATGAAGACAGCGGGGTATTCAATAAAGGGAAATACCTTGGTCTTGCTGAACAGGGAACTGTGACAGCGCATGGTTTTTCAACCGGACTCGATTATTTGGCAGAGCTTGGCGTCACACATGTACAATTACTGCCGTTTTATGATTACTGGACAGTGGATGAGACGAAGCTCGATCAGCCTCAATATAACTGGGGCTACGATCCGAAGCATTTCAACGCACCTGAGGGATCGTATTCTACTGATCCGACTCACCACGCACTCCGGATCAAAGAACTTAAGACGCTGATTCAGGCCATTCACGACCGTGGCATGAGTGTGATCATGGATGTCGTCTATAACCATGTTTATGATGTTGCAAGGTCTCCTTTTCACCAGCTCGTTCCGGGTTATTACTTCCGATATACCCGAAATGGAAAACTGTCAAATGGGACTGGTGTAGGAAATGATACAGCCTCTGAGCGCGCAATGATGAGGCGATTTATCGTAGATTCTCTTGTTTACTGGGCAACGGAGTATCAGATTGACGGCTTCCGGTTTGATCTGATGGGTATTCATGATGTAGAAACCATGAGAGCTGCCAGAAGTGCTCTGGATAACATTGATCCTGCCATCATGATGCTCGGTGAAGGCTGGGACCTCCAGACTGCACTCCCTGATCATTTAAAAGCAAATCAGTATCAGGCGGATCAGATGAAAGGCGTCGCCCATTTTAATGACGCACTGCGCGATCATTTAAAGGGAAACACCTTCTCAAAACAGGATAACGGCTTTATCAACGGCAGAATCGGCATGAGATATCACCTGCTTCAGGGCGTGTCTGCCGGCATGAAAGTGCCTTATGACAGAAAAACATTTATCTCACCCGAGCAGGTCGTCAATTATGCAGAAGCCCATGATAATCATACACTTTGGGATAAACTCTGCTTTACAACACCAAATGCAAACATGAGCGATCATAAAAGGATGCACAGGCTTGCTACCTCGATCATTCTGTTATCCCAGGGCGTTCCTTTCCTGCATGCAGGTCAGGAATTCATGCGGACAAAATACGGAGTTGAAAACAGCTACCGTTCACCTGATGAGATCAACAAGCTCGACTGGCACCGCCGTGAAGAATTCAATCAGACCGTTAACTTTATTAAAGGGTTAATCAGGCTGAGAAAAGCACATCCCGCTTTCAGAATGAGAACGAAAGATGACATCGTGAATCAGATGCATTTTCATGCGACGGACGAGAGGTTAATTGCGTATGACCTGACCCCTGCTGAAGGACGCTATGAACGTTATACCGTCATCCACAACGCGCACGGCGGACCGGTAAAGTATCACCTTGATTCAGCTGGTCCATGGCATATCCTTGCTGACGGGATCCATGCAGACAGTGAGCCGCTCGGTGTCTTAAGGTCAGACGTGGTTGAAGTGAGCCGTCACAGCACCTATGTCCTTGCCCTTCCGTTTAATTCAATGGATAGTCGGGAATAATCTACTATCCAATTGAGAAGGGTTGATGATCAAATGCTTTATATACTTGCTATTTTCCTGCCGCCACTCGCGGTATTATTCACAGGCAGATTCGGTTCATTTCTGCTGAATATCCTGCTGACGATCCTCGGCTATATTCCAGGACTGATCCACGCAGTGATTGTTGTACGCGATGAAAAACATAAAAAAGATATGCAGCGCTATATGCAAAAATCATAGTGAGATCAATGCCGGGAGCATACAATCTATTTTGTGATGAAAAATGAATTTTATATTGAAATCTAAGTGCAGCGGAGCGTAAGGCGGCGACTCCGGGACGAATAGAGGGAAGCTGAGACCCCGGAAAGCAAAGCTTGAGGAGGCTCAGCAACCTCCGTCCGGAAAGCGTCCGCCTGAAGCGCAGCGAAACGATTGGAGGATGAGACATTTTTGTCCCATCCTCTTTTCATTCAGGAGGGAAAAAGATGACAGACCCGTTTTCTTTACATGCTGACGTAAAACATGACATGACCAATCAGATTCAGACATACTTTCTTAATGAACACGATGAAGAAATCGGTCAGCTGAAAGCCACACTGATTCTTGATTTCTTTTTAAAAGAAATTGCCCCTGCCGTATATAACCAGGGAATTGCTGATGCACATCAATTTTTAGAGAAAAAGCTTGAGGACCTGTTTTCCATCCAAAAGTAAGACGCGTCCTTCTTTACAAATCCCGAGTAGCCTTATACGATATAAGTAGTTAAATATTTTAATCAAAGGAGCTCATCCTATGGAATATGATAAGCAGCAAATCAACCGTCTGAAACGTGCTGAAGGGCAGATAAAGGGTATCTTACGCATGATGGAAGAAGGCAAAGACTGCAGAGATGTTGTGACTCAGCTTTCTGCTACACGTACGGCACTGGACCGCACAATTGGTCTGATCGTGGCACGCAACCTTGAGGAGTGTCTGCGTAACGCTGAAAAGGGTGAAGATTCAGCGGATTATATTAATGAAGCTGTTCAGTTACTGGTGAAGTCGAGGTAATGCATGAGGCTGGGACATAAAAAATGTCTCAGCCTTTTTTAAGTCGTTTCGCTTCAGGCGGACGCTTTCCGGACGGAGGTTGCTAGGCATCCTCGCCTTCGGCTGCGGGGTCTCAGCTTCCCTCTAATCGTCCCGAAGTCGCCACCTTACGCTCCGCTGCACTAAGTTTCATTTTAATAATAAGAGTTGTCAGAAACTCATTTCTCACCTTTTGTCCCAACCACTTTATTTTGCACGGCCACGCTATGCGGGATTTTTTGAGGAGGAATAGACAATATGGCAACACAGCGTCTCAATTAAAAAAGTATGACGCTGCGATCAAGCCAATAATAATAACGAGTATCAGTATGCCAGTCCCCTTCCACCCTAATGAACCGACGAGATCGGAAAGATTACTGCCATGAATACCGCTTGAAGCACTTCTCAACTCTTTTTGCCTCAACTTTTCTCTTCTATCCCCAGCAGTTTGTTTCTCTTCACTCATACGATCCACTCCTTCTGCCTCGATTATTTTTTTTGTTTTTATTACGTGGGCTATTCTCTCTTCTGTTATTCTCCTGCTTCAACCAGTAGCGAATCCCTTTTCCCGCCAATGGTTCATCATGATACCTGGGGATAACGTGCAGATGGCAATGGGGGATCTCCTGATTTGAGACCTTCCCGACATTCCACCCAATTGTGTAGCCATCAGGACTGACAGTTTCCTGTAAGACCTTTTTCGCTTCATGAAGCATATTATATGTATCGTTCCACTCTTCTTTCGTTAACTCAAATATATCCTGTCTGTGTTTTTTCGGGACAATTAACCCGCTGCCTTCAAGGACATCCTGATGTCTGTTATGCTGCAAAAAATAACAGGTTTTGCTTTCCAGCACGATCTGCTGTTCAATATCCTGATGCGGGTTACATAATGGGCAATTCAAATCGTAAGACATATTTCTCCTCCTGAAGTAAAACTGACGCCAAAATAAAAACCGCCGGGCTCATGTCGGCAGTTTTATGCACCCGGTCTGATCCGGTCCTTGTATCTCGCAATGCTTTTTTCAACGCTCAGTACAAGCTGCTTTTCCTTACGCCGCTCATGCCATTTCGTGACAAGAGAGTGAAGAAACATCAGCCCGATAAATGGAACAATGCTTATGTAAATAAAATGAGACTCTCCCTGGAAAATCTCCTGCAGGATAAACCACCAGTAACCGATGTAAATGATCGTGAAAGTAAGATTTATGAGCCCTTCGCCTGAAGATCTGCTTCTTTTTTTACGCATTCATTCACCTGCTTTGCTATACAAGATAGTCTAATCCTATCATAACTTGTCAGAAAATTCATTTCTTTTCTAATTGGCTTTATTAATGTTGACTGTTGATTTCCGCTTCAGGGGGACGCTTTCCGTCGGTGGACCGTTTTTTGGTCCTGTCCTTGAGCCCGCAGGCTTCGCCATAAGCCTCACCTGTCCCTTCCTGCGAGCCGCCCCCTTACGCTCCAATCAACAGCTGTGCAGAATCAACAATGATCTTTAACATGGTTTTCTCATTTAAAAAATCCCGCCGGAAGCGGGATTTTTAATTAGCGGCTGTATTAAACACCTGATCCAGGTACTGAATACTTCCGCTTAGAGAAATTAAGAGCATGACCATCATCACGAGTGAAATGAGCAGCAGGACTGCATATAGAATATCCTTCACTCTGAGGCCCTCTTCTTTTCTGTGCTGGAATGCAAGTATTACACGCTGCAGAAGGTACACAGCAAAAATACCGAGTGTCAGTGACAGTACCCAGGACTGGATCGCACGATTAACTTCGTCCTGAAACAGTAAGTATCTGAGTGTATTATCGTCATTGACTTCAACTGTTACATCTTCTTTTACAAACGTTCCACGCTCAAGCGTTAACTGCTGTGTGCTTTCGTCATAAATATAGCCATAGCCGCCCGGATATACATTCAGTGTGACTGCTAATGTAATCAGCAGAATGATAATGCTGTAACCGCCGGCTGTGAACCAAAATGATCGTTTACTTTTCATTCAATCAGGCCCTCCGCTTTAAATCAGCTAACGTTTATTCTATCAGACTGACAGCCCAATCGTAAGTCATAGCGATTTTTTCACGAAATTACAGAAATTTCACCCTATTTCAGACTATTTATAGTAGAATACATAAGTACTAATGGGGTATATATCTAGTAAACAGCGGTAGTGTTTAAAGAAACGGCTCACCTGATGTATAATGGGATGCAGTCCGTTACAAATTATTTTTTAAGAATATGGGGTGCTGATATGACACAGGCTAATGTAGGACAGAAAGTTAAATTTACACGCCATGGATTTGATATCACTGGCGAAGTGACAAAAATTCTCGAACGATCTGTGATTGTAAGTATATCAGAAGAGGACGCTTTGCTTTTAGATTACGGTACAAACTTCACAGTTGTTTCGCATGAAAATTATAAAGTGGTAGAAAAAGCTTAATGATTTTATAGCAGCGGCGTCTGCCTCTATGTAAAAATCTCCTGTCAGGATGCTGACAGGAGATTTTTAGTATCTGCAGCCAGCGCTTCTGCTGACGCATACTGCTCAGGATCAAAATTGAGCATCAGTATAAAAATAAGAATGATCATCACGATGACAAGTGCTACAATTGCAATTACGCTTTTTTTACCACTCACATGCTTCAACTCTTTTCTGTAGAATGTATGGTTAGCAGCATATCCACGTGAGGAATGCCGTCATCAAGATATTCTGCCGAGATTTCTTCAAAACCGAATGAACGGTAAAAATCTCTTAAGTAAGTCTGCCCCTGCAGCATAATCTCTTCAGTGCCCCACTCCTTCATCAGATCAATTGACTGTTGAACAAGCAGGCGGCCAAGCTTGCGGTTTCTGAATTCCTCGAGCACAATAATTCTTCCAATTGAGGCCTTATTATACTTTGTCCCTGCCTTCATCAGTCTTGCATATGCTGCAAGCCTGCCGTCAATCCTCAGCTGAAGGTGCCAGGATTCAGGGTCATATCCATCCACTTCATGATAAGCACAGTTCTGCTCTACGACAAAAATATCCACGCGCGCTTTTAAAATATCGTGCAGTTCTTTTGCTGAAAGCTCGTCAAAGCGAGTACACTTCCATTCCATTATGGTTCCCCCGTTCTGCTTTTACATCTCCTCTCATTATATTAGAATGAGAGAGAAATTTCACATCATTGGAGGGATTGAATTGGAAAGTGCAATGGACTGGGTATTTCAGGTACTGTTTGGTATCGGCCTGTTATTTATCATCAGCTTTGGCATTGTCATTATGCTGTTACTGCAAAAAAAGAACTCTAACCGCCGGAAAGACGATTAGAGCTGAAGACTACTTATCTAAATCAAGTGACTGCGGCTCTTCTCCTGAATTCATCAGGCGAATAGATGTCGGTTCAACCTCAAGTACCACATACTTTGGATCATCCGGGCCTTCAAACCAGTTTGAAAAGCGTTCATTCCAGAGCTTTTCCTTGATCTCTTTTGAATCACGGATCACAGCTGTCCCTTCAACCTCTACATATGAATCGGCATATCCGTCTCCCTCATATCCGAGTAATACATGCACAAATGGATTGTCATCAATTTCTTCAGCTTTATGCGTATCAATACTCGTTGGTGTATGAAGCACATAGCCCTCATTATAAAAGGTCATATAACGTGAATGCGGACGGTTGTTTTTCACCGTTGCAAGCGTCCCTGTTTTATTATTTTCAAGTACATTTAAAATATGGTCCTTCAGTTCTTTCTGGTTCATGAATACTCCACTCCTTTTTCTGGTCATGGTTTTAGTATTTCCACGAAGTGGGGGATGGGAAACATTTGGAGGTGTTTTATTTTGGGAGGCGCAGTGGGGACGCCATACAAAAAACGCCCTGCCGCAGCAGAGCGTCTCAGATTTATTCAGCTAAAAAATACTCTTCAATGTCATCCAGCATCACATTTGCTGCAAGCACGCCGCCTGCTGTGTTCCAGATTGTGTCGCTTACTTCCTGGATGTTACCTTCCTGAACGACTTCGAGGTTCTGGAATAATGGGTCATTCAGCCAGTCTTCAGCGTTCTGGTTCGCTTCACCGTCTCCTGTTTCGTAAGTGAAGTAGAATAGGACGTCACCTTCCATCGCTTCGACACGTTCTTTTGTGACGCCGTTTTCTGAGAAGTCATCTACATCCTGCTCGGGTGGACGTGCAAAGCCGAGCTGATCCAGGATAATTCCTGAGAATGAATCTTTATGATAAATACGCGTGTCTCCTGCAAGGAAACGGACCATTGAGATTTCTTTTTCAAGGTGTCCGCCTTCTTCAAGCTGACCGCTCAGCTCGTCAACGCGTGTTTCAAAATCAGCCATGACCTGTTCGCCTTCTTCAGTCATGTTCAGTGCTTCAGCGTACAGTTCAAAGTTTTCCTGCCAGTCACCTTTCAGTGTTTCTGACATCACAGTTGGTGCAATTGCTTCAAGCTGCTCGTATACAGCTTCCTGACGAAGTTTTGTACCGATAATCAGATCCGGATCAAGCGCAGCAATGGCTTCAACATTTACTTCACTTTCTGTTCCGACTACTTCGACACCTTCCATCTGATCAGCAATATGGTCATACCACGGATCTCCAGTCCATGACTGAACAGCTCCTGCAGGTGTTACGCCCATTGATAAAAGAGCTTCCGTTCCTTCGTTTGTCAGGATCACGACTTTTTCAGGTGTCCCTTCAATTTCGGCTGTACCCATTGCGTGTTCCACTGTATATGTTTCAGCAGATTCCCCGCTGTCAGCTGCTTCTTCATCTGATGATTCAGATGAGCCGCCACATGCTGCAAGGATCAGCGCTGCTACACTCATTAAGAGTAATAGGTAACTAAACTTTTTCATATTCGTCTCTCCCTGTATATAAAATGTTGATAATGATTCTCACTACTATTTAAGCATAATCAACAGACTTCACAGTGTCAACAGCTAAATGAAAACCGTTTTCATTTAACAGTTTTTTCGATATAATAGACCTACTTGTTTGAGGAAGGATCTTTTATCATGAAATCTTCGAAATTCTTTACACTTTTTTCAATCATGGGTGCATTTGTTTTTATGCTGATTCTATTGTTTGCAAGTGTGAGGTTCGGTTACCAACAGACTTCGATGCAGCAGATTATTCAGTCATTCACTGCATTTGACGGGTCAAATGCCCATTTAATTATACAAAACGTCCGCATTCCAAGAGCACTGATTGCAGCTGCAGTTGGTGCAGCACTGGCTGTGTCAGGTGTGCTGATGCAGACGCTGACGAAAAACCCGCTTGCTTCCCCGAGTATTTTCGGGGTGAATGCCGGCGCAGGGCTTGCGGTTGTGATTGGGGTTACAGTGTTCAACGTCAGTTCTCTTAATGCCTTTGCAATTCTTGCTTTTATTGGCGCAGCTGTTGCGATTACAGCGGTGTTCGGATTGGGCTCACTTGACCAGAGAGGCTTATCACCGCTTCAACTGACACTTGCCGGCGCTGCATTATCCGCGCTTTTTGCATCAGTTACCCAGGGGCTTCTGGTGCTGAATGAATCAGCGCTCGAATCCGTGATGTTCTGGCTCGCCGGTTCTGTGCAGGGACGCGATCTGGCGCTGTTACAGACAGCTCTTCCCTACCTTGCTGCCGGCTTTATCATTGCGCTGGTCTTTTCAAGGTCCTTTAACATTCTCGCGATGGGTGATGATGTCGCAAACGGGCTTGGCGTGAAAACCGGTCCTTTAAAAATCTGGATCGGCGTTATTGTTGTGCTGCTGGCCGGCGGCGCTGTATCTGTTGCCGGGCCAATTGGATTTATCGGAATTATGATTCCCCATTTAGCGAGAAAGTGGATCGGAATTGATCACAGGGTATTGATACCAATGTCTGCCCTGCTTGGTGCAAACCTACTGCTCGCAGCTGATATTGCCGCAAGGTATGTGATTATGCCTCAGGAAATCCCTGTAGGCGTCATGACGGCAATCATCGGTACACCAATCTTTATCTATATCGCAAGAAGGGTGGGGACATCACAATGAGCCGTTTTAAATCTGTGCGTTTTGGTAAACGGGGTCCCTCCTTCCTGTTTGATCAGCGGACGATGCTGAGCGTAGCTGTGGCACTAGCTGTTGTGATCGGCGCATTCCTGATCAGTCTTGGATTAGGTGAAGTCTGGGTCTCGCCGCTTGATATTATAAAAGTGTTCTTAGGAATGGGGGAACCGCTGAACGAGCTGGTCATACGGGAATTCAGGCTGCCGCGTGTTCTGATCGCTCTGCTTGTAGGTGTAGCGCTGGCTGTTGCCGGTGCGATGCTGCAGGGAATGGTCAGAAATCCGCTCGCTTCACCGGATGTGATCGGAATTTCAGGCGGGGCAAGTGTCTTTGTTGTCGGATTCCTTGTGCTATTCAGCGATTCGAATGGGGCGCTGTCAGTTTCTATTCAGTGGCTCCCGGTTGCCGCCTTTCTCGGTGCATTGATTGCAGCTATACTTGTCTATATTTTTTCATGGAAAAACGGGCTTTCTCCGATTCGCCTCGTGCTGATCGGGATCGGCTTATCTTTATTCGCAAATGCCGTGACCACCATGCTGATGCTGATTGGTCCTATCTACCGGGCCAGCCAGGCAAACATCTGGATTACCGGGTCAGTGAACGGATCCACGTGGAGTCAGGTATGGATTCTGCTGCCGTGGGTCAGCGTATTGTTTCTTGCTGCGCTATTCATGGCACGTCATTTAAATCTGCTTGAACTTGGTGATGATATCAGCACGTCAATGGGCTCAATCGTCTCCAGACAGCGGATATTGATTCTGCTGATCAGTACCGGACTTGTTGGAGGTTCTGTGGCCTTTGCCGGAGGGATTGGTTTTGTCGGACTGATGGCACCGCATCTTGCAAGAAAGTTAATCGGATCCTCGTTCGGTTCGCTGATTCCAATGTCAGCGCTGATCGGGGCAGGGCTTGTCATGCTGGCTGATTTAATGGGACGGCTGATTGCTGCACCACTTGAGATTCCGGCAGGGGTATTCACTGCAGCAATTGGCGCACCTTACTTTATTTATCTTTTATTTAAAGAAAGGGGCAAAAAATCATGAATCAACAGGAACTTTTATCTTATATAGAAGACGCGTTTCCAGTCAGGTTCAGTGAAACAACTCTTGGGACGGAGTGGAAGCTTTCAGAATGGCTTTCAGAAGATACCGTAGCGGATGATCTTGCGTATATTCAGCGGATCCAGGAAGCCCCGAGACTGATGGTAGCAGGCTCCCTTTCAATGAAACGGACGGCCTTTACCCTTGTCAGTGTGCTGCTTGCCCATTATAAAAGCGGTGAAGCCTGGGACCTGTCTTCTTCTGATGTCAGACTCGTCCATGATCAGGATGCGCCATTTCAGCTAGGGGTACATCTGAGCGGTATTCAATCTTACGATGATCAGCCTGCGTGGGATGAATTGCTGAGAAGATTATACGCGGACTGGGTGAAGCCGTTGATTCAGTCTGTTGAGAAAGCCGGTAAAGTGAAGCAGATTGTGCTGTGGGAAAACTTTTTCATTTACCTGAGATGGTTCTATAAAAGTCTTGCCCCTGAGTTAAAAGGGCTTGAACAGCAGGACTGGGATTCGCACTGGCAGCAGATCGTCTCAGAAGATTTCTTTGGAGATAATGAGCCGAATCCATTTACCCATCTTGAACAATTCGAAGCAAAACGTAAGCTTGAGGATGCACGTGTCAGAAGCACGTGCTGCTATAAATATATGCTCCCGGGCAAGAAGAACTGCCGGACATGCTGCCTGATTAAAGAATAAAATAAAAAATGCGCTGTTCCCTTTTATGGGACAGCGCGTTTTTATTATAGCGGTCTCATCTCATCATCTGTACGCTGATACGGATCCTCTACCACTTTCGGTTTGCGGACAAAGCACATGATTCCTGCGATCAGGAATAATAGTGCCGGCAGCCAGCCGAGTAGCACTGTTCCTACTGCCACAACCAGTGTACTTGCAATTAATAATCCACCTGCAAGCTTCGGTTTTTTATTGCGTTTCATTGCAAACAGGGCGATTATGCTTAGAATTGTACTGATAATAACAACTACATTAAAATATAAGCCCAGTCCTGCGAACATATCTGTAATCATTGTCGGGTCAATACCCGCATCTGCCATTGCAGGGTCATTCTGTAACTCTCTTTCAAATTCCGCCTGCATCGCAGGATCATTAAATAATGCACCGATTAAAAATACACCGATGATCATCAATACATTAACGATGATCCCAATAATCGTCATTACGCCTTCTGCTGTTCTTTTCATCTGATTACCTCCCAGTAATGTAATATGTATGATTTCCATATCCCCTACTTTACGGAAACTTACACCTAAAGGTTTCAAATTTTCACAGCAGATTTAAAATTTCTTTCAGGCGGCTGATGGTCCGGTCAGGCCTACCGTCGCCTTCACCAGGTGTTTTTGACGCGTCATGCTGGATCCAGATGCTGTGGATCCCCGCACGGTTAGCCCCAAGAATATCTGTTTTCAGGTTGTCCCCGATCATCCAGACGTCTTCGGCAGCTTTCCCAGAGACTCGGAGTGCATGCTCGAAAATAGGCTGTCCCGGCTTCCCTTCTGCGACATTTCCCGAGATCACGATATGGTCAAAGTAAGGTATCAGCTCAGGAGTGATCCGTAATTTTTCAAGCTGCAGTGACGGCGCACCGTTTGTGACAACGACAAGCTGATATTTTTCTTTGAGTTTGTCCAGTACATCGAGGGTTTCTTCATATAGAAACGGTGAGGACTTTCGATGGCTGATGAATTTCTCTCTTAATGCTTCACCTGACTGTTCGATGCCTTGTGCTTTGAGCGCTTCCTGCCACACACGAAGCTGGTAATCCTTTATTTCAGCGCCCATCTCCCTGAATTTGTGGTGTACCGGATCACCAAACTGTCCCCAGAGCCCTTCGAACGGGTTGATCCCAATCATTTTTGTGAAGTCGTAGAACGCGTACTCCTGATAAAGCTGTGGCGCGGTTTCTTTTACTGCTGTAAGGAGTTTTTCAGGATTTGTTCCGTACAGCTCTTCAGCATCCTTTACCGTTTTCTCAAGTGCAGTCTCAATACTTTTTTTATCCCATAAAAGTGTATCGTCAAGATCGAAAAAAATTGCAGATGGCATATCCTCAGCTCCTGTTCTCTTAGATTTTAATATTGTCACAAAATTCGGTGGATAAAGCAATTGGAATTTGGGGGTTGGGTGGTGCACGTTCGTAGAATAGTAGCCGGGGTTCGTGGAATAACCCGGGTGGTTCGGAGAATAATACGGCATGTTCGGAGAAAAAGCAGAACGGTTCGGAGAAAAATCGATCTGATTCTTAGAATAGTGTAATTTTACCTATGACCGTCCCTCCGCTTTTCTCATGTACGCCACTCCCGACGAATTAAAAACCCCGCAGCCACACCAGCCACGGGGAACATTAAAATTATGACGGATTCAGCACCCGGTCCAAAAACTGCTTCGTTCTCGCTTCTTTCGGCGCCTTAAGAATCTCTTTTGGCGGGCCCTGTTCAACAACGACACCGCCGTCAATGAACATGACATGGTCAGCGACATCTTCAGCGAATTTCAGCTCATGGGTGACGACAACCATTGTCTGGCCTTCTCTAGCAAGTTCCTTCATGACGCTGAGTACTTCGCCTACAAGTTCAGGGTCAAGCGCTGAGGTTGGTTCATCAAACAGCATTAGTTCAGGCTGAATGGCAAGCGCACGCGCAATACCGACGCGCTGCTGCTGACCGCCTGAAAGCTGGTGCGGGTACAGGTCCATTTTTTCGCCCAGCCCTACTTTTTCAAGCAGTGAGACGGCCTTCCCGCGCACTTCTTCTTTATCGAGTCCCTGGACAATGACGGGTCCCTCCATCACATTTTCAAGCGCTGTTTTATGAGGGAAAAGGTTATAGGATTGAAACACCATACCTGATTTCCGGCGGAGCTTCAGAATTTCATTTTTCTTCGGCTGCTTTGAAAAATCGAGCTTGAAGCCATCGGAGAATTCAAATAGTCCTTTGTTTGGCATTTCGAGCGCGTTCAGACAGCGCAGGAAAGTCGTTTTACCGGAGCCGGACGGACCAATAATCGCGACAACGTTTCCTTTTGGCACTTCAAGGTCGATCCCGCGAAGTACCTCGAGCTTTCCAAATGATTTATGAAGATTTTGTACCTGAATCTGCATCTGTTCCACTCCTTATTTCGCGACGTAGCGATCCAGTTTTTTCTCGATCCGGTCCTGAACGAGTGACAGGACGAAGCAGACAATCCAGTAGAGGATGGCCGCTGTAATGTATAACTGAAGAAAATCGTAGGTCCTGGCTGCGATTTCCTGTGATTTCCGAAAGAGCTCTACCACCAGAATCTGTGACGCAAGCGATGTATCTTTTACCAGGCTGATAAATGAATTTGACAGCGGTGGTATGGAGACACGTGTCGCCTGCGGTAAGATGATCCTGCGTAATGTCTGCGGGTACGTCATCCCGATTGTATACCCTGCCTCCCATTGTCCTTTTGGGACTGAAAGGATTGATGCACGGACAATCTCAGATGCGTATGCCCCTACATTCAGAGAAAACGCAATGACCGCACTTGGGAATGGGTCGAGTGTGATGCCAAGGTCCGGTAAACCAAAGAATACGATAAACAGCTGAACGAGCAGCGGTGTGCCACGGATGGCTGAGACATAGACTCTTGCAATGCCTGACAGGATTTTGTTGCCTGAGAGGCGGGCTAATGCTGTTAACAGTGCGAGAATCAGACCAAATGTAAAGGATAAAAGAGTAAGCGGAATCGTATTTTTGATTCCGCCCTCCACCATTGGTCCAATTGAAGACCAAAACAGCTCCCAGTCAACGAGTGGATCAGCTGCTCCTAATATGAAATTACTGAGAAACATCTTCGCCAAACCATTTCTCTGAGATTTCTGTCAGTGTACCTTCTTCTTTCATGTCTGCAAGATGCTTATTGAATTCTTCCACAAGTTCTTCGTGACCCTGACGGAACATGAATGCACTTTCTGATACGTCGCTTTCTTCTGCTGCAATTTTAATACCTGCTTCAGGCTGCTGCTTCTGGAAATCAAGAATGGCCAGTTTATCATTGACTGTTACTTCTGCACGGCCCGTTTTAATCAATTCAATTGCCTGTGCAAGTCCTTCAACCTGGACTAGCTCTGCGCCATATTCTGTAGCGATTTCAGCATAGTTACTTGTCAGTGACTGTGCTGACTGCTTTCCTTCAATATCTTCAAATGAAGAAACTTCACTGTTGTCTTCAGGTACAACGACTACTGCTGATGAAAGCGTATATGGCTCTGAGAAATCATATGTTTCAAGGCGCTCATCGTTAATCCCGACCTGATTTGCAATCACGTCAAAACGCTCTGAATTCAGCCCTTCAAACATTGAATCCCACTGTGTTTCGTTATATTCAACTTCAACACCCATGCGTTCTGCGATTTCGTTCATGACTTCCACATCATAGCCTGTCAATGCATCTGACTCATCATGGAAAGTAAATGGTGCATACGTGCCTTCCGTTCCAACTGTAATGACGCCTTCTTCCTGGATTGATTCAAGAAGATTTTGATCCCCGCTTGAAGCGTTATTGCTGCTACCTTCCTCTTCTGAAGATCCGCAACCTGCCAGTACACCTGTTAATAGTAATGATGCTGCTAATGTTTTCTTCATATTTAAAACCCACCTATTCTTATCGGAATTATGTCATAAGCATGATTGTACGTCGAATCGGGTAAATTGTAAACACCAAATTTTTTTGAGCTTTGGGGTTGCATTTATTTTCAGGAGATGATTTAATACAAATATACCCCACAGGGTATTAATAAAATCTCTGTGAAACGATCAAGGAGGAGTTATACATGTTATTCCGTTCTTATTTTGATGATAAACTTGCACAATATTCATATCTTGTAGGATGCCAGCGTACAGGTGAGGCGATTCTGATTGATCCGCCGCGTGACGTTGAGCCAATTCTTGCGGATGCAAAAAAAGAAGGTTTAAATGTTTCAGCCGCGACTGAAACACATATTCACGCAGACTTTGTTTCCGGCGCACGTCAGCTTGCTGAAAAATACGGCGTAAAGCTTTATCTCTCAGATGAAGGCGACAACGACTGGAAATATCAATATACAGACAATCTGGATGTTCAGCCGCTTACAGACGGTGATGAATTCAAGATTGGTAACATCAAATTCGAAGTGATGCATACACCGGGACATACCCCTGAGAGTATCTCCTTCGTCTTAACGGATCTTGGCGGCGGTGCTGATAAGCCAATGGGTATCTTTACAGGAGACTTTGTCTTTGTAGGTGATATCGGCCGTCCAGACCTGCTTGAAAAAGCTGCCGGTGCTGCAGGTACTGCTGAAACGGGCGCAAAGTCAATGTTCAAATCACTTCAGCGCTTCAAAGAGCTGCCTGATCACATGATGGTCTGGCCTGGTCACGGTGCAGGAAGTGCATGCGGTAAATCACTTGGCGCTGTTCCTCAGTCAACCGTCGGCTATGAAAAGCAGTTCAACTGGGCACTGAATGAAAATGATGAGCAGAAATTTATCGAGGAACTGCTGAAGGATCAGCCGGAAGCACCAAAATATTTCGCTCAAATGAAAAAAGTAAATAAGCTTGGCCCTGCAATTGTTGAAGATCCATCAGTTGAATGGTTTGAAAATGCTGAAGATGTTGTTGAATTCAGCACACAGGATGGCAACATTCTGATTGATACACGCCAGTCTAAAGAAGCTGAAAAAGGACTTGTTCCAGGCTCAATCAACATTCCATTTGGCAAAATGCTGCCGAACTGGGCTGGCTGGTTAGTGGATTATGATGAAAAGATTGCGCTTGTTGTTGAAAAAGACCAGGCTGAAGAAGCCATGAAGATTCTGCGTTCTATTCATTTAGATAACGTCGTAAAGCTTGCTGAGCCTTCACTGATTGAATCAGTTGCAACTGAAACGTATCAGTCTGTTGATACTGAAGAGTTTGCAAAGCAGAAGGATCTGACTGATTATCAGGTGATTGATGTGCGTAACGATTCTGAATGGAACAGCGGACGCATTGAAGGAACTGAACACAAGATGCTTGGACACCTTCGTGAGGCGGGCAAAGCGCTTGATAAAAACAAGCCGGTATTAATCCACTGTCAGTCAGGGGCACGCTCTGCAATCGCAGCAAGTGTCATGCTGTCACTCGGATTTGACGATGTGACGCACCTGAGCGGCGGATTCAATGCATGGTCCAATAACCGCCCTAAAGAAGTTGTAACGAACTAAGAAAGGGGCCTGCTCTATGGAATGGATTTTAATCGGAGCTGTCGTACTCTTCTTCGTCTGGCGCATGATGCCGGCGAAGGGTGTACGCAACATTTCCGCGGATGAATTGAAAGCAATGAAAAAAACAAAGGATTCCCAGTGGATTGATGTCAGAACACCTGGAGAATTCAAAGCACGTAATATGAGAGGGTTTGACAATATACCGCTTGGCAGTCTGCCGAATCAGACATCAAAGCTTGACCCTGAAAAAGAAACGATTGTCCTGTGTCAAAGCGGAATGCGCAGTGCGCAGGCTGCAAAAATTTTAAAGAAAAAAGGATTTAAAAACGTTGCGAATGTCCGCGGCGGAATGAATCAACTTTAACCAAGGAGTGTTTACATTTTATGCATGCAGATCACAAGTTAGATGCAAAGGGCCTTGCCTGCCCAATGCCAATCGTACGTACGAAGAAATCAATGGCGAACCTTCAGGAGGGTGAAGTGCTTGAAATCACAACGACTGATAAAGGTTCCCTTGCAGATATGAAAGCATGGTGCCGATCTACAGGTAATGAATACCTGTCAGGTACTGAAGAAGGAAACGTGCAGATACACTACATTAAGCGCGTTGAAAAGAAGCAGTATGTGCCGAAAACAGAATTGAAATCTATTACGAATGAAGAGCTTGAAGCAATCATCGCTGAAAAGCCGGCAGTGATTCTTGATGTGCGTGAGCCTGAAGAATATGCCGGCGGCCACATCCCCGGCGCTCACTCTGTTCCACTGTCACAGGTTGAAAACTATATTGCAGCTCTTCCTGAGGAAGAAACAGTGTATGTCCTCTGTAAATCAGGAAAACGCAGTCAGGCTGCATGTGACAATATCAGAGCCAATGGCCGTGAGAACCTGATTCGTGTAACGCCTGGTATGAGCGAATGGAATGGACCGATTGCAACTTCACTTGCAGCAACTGCAGGTGTGAGATAATCATTTTTGTGTGACCCGGAAAGCGGAGGCTTTTCGGGTTTTTATTTTGGATGATGTGGCGTAGGATGGGGTGTGGCGGAGGGTTCGTGGAATTTTTGCTGATGTTCGGAGAATACAGCGCGGGGTTCGGAGAATAACATGCTTGGTTCGGAGAATAAACCGGATGGTTCAAAGAATAATCGCTTTTGTTCGTGGAATCGTGTAATTTGACCTACTCCGACACCATCAAAAAGCCAGGGAGCATCCTCTACTCCCCGGCACCATCAGTTGGAAACAGCATCTCCACAGAACCTTTATAAGACAAAATCGTTCCAAACAAAGGCTGATAAATATGAATATGAACATCAAAAAGTTCAGTCGCATCATTGTATTCTTCAAGAACCGTCGCTCTCACACCAAGCAGTCTTGGAATCTTCATATATTTTTTTCCGATATGAAGCGTCATATCACGCGAAGTTAAGAGCATTCCGCCTGTTTTAGTCGCCTTCAGATTGAGCGGCAGCCGAGCGATTCCCCACTGGTCAGTGAAGTTATCTACCGTGTTCGGCTCTTCCCCTTCTTTCATTTTGTCATAAAAGCAGCGGACTGTTTCAGGGAAAGTAAAGCTGCGTCTCCAGGACATCGTTTCCCGTCCGTGCCTGTCCCTGTAAGCTGCATTTTCCATATAAAAAGGAATCTCTTCTCCCCTTTCAGGAAAGGCAAAGTTCATTTTCACACCTAAGTGAGATAATTTGCGCACCAGTCTGGAACCGCCTTTGATTTCGTGCATGGTCCCTTTTGTGATGACTTTGTAGTCAGATGAGCTGTTCAGCGCGTACTTTTTCTGGAGTGATGGATGCAGTTTTTCAAAATCATCACCCATTGCTTTTTGAAACATCGATTTCATCCGGACACGCCTCCTTTGGGCTTAACTTTACACGTTCATTATATCACGGAACGCCATTCATTCCCTGATCCGGTCTGCAAAAGCGCCACTCATCAGAATGAGCGGCGCTTAGTAAAAAGATTACTTATGAATTTGTTTCTGATATTGAGAGATCTTCTTCCACTTTTTCTTTTCTAAAATCTGCTCACGCTTATTTGATTTTCTGTCCAGATAAGCCAGTTCTTTTTGCAGCTTCACGTAACTATTGTAACGATCCTGCTCGAGCTCGCCCGCTTCAATCGCTTCACGGATCGCACAGCCCGGCTCTGTTTCATGGCTGCAATCTCTGAATTGGCATGCTTCAGCAAGGGTTTCGATATCCTGAAAGCCCTGCGAAAGACCGCTGTCAGATTCCCACAGCTGCAGCTCTCTCATCCCTGGTGTATCAATGATCACGCCTTTATCAGGAAGCAAAATCAGTTCTCTGTGGGTCGTCGTATGCTTTCCCTTACTGTCGTCTTCACGAATGTCATTGACCGTCATCTTTTCTTCGCCGATCAGCGCATTGATGATCGAGGATTTCCCTACACCTGATGAGCCCATCACCGCAACTGTTATTCCCTCACTGATATGACTTTTTAATTCATCGAGTCCGGTTCCGTTATACGCACTGGTGACCAGCACCGGTACACCCATCGCAGCGGCTTCGGCTTCAGCTGCTTTTTCAGTGCTGTTTTCACAAAGGTCTGCCTTTGATAAAACAACAATCGGGTTCGCACCACTTTCCCAGGCAGCGATCAAATACCTTTCAAGTCTTCTCAGGTTGAAATCATGATTGAGCGACATCACCAGAAAAGCGATATCAATATTCGCCGCAACGATTTGTTCATTCGTCAGCTGGCCTGCTACTTTTCTTGAAAATTTTGATGTTCTTTCAAGCACCTGATGAATCATGGCATGACCTTCATCAGCAGGCGTCGAGACCATGACCCAGTCACCGACAGCAGGATAATCTTCTCTTGCTGAAGCCTGGTGACGGTATTTACCTGTTACTTCCGCTAAATGGATTGAGGTGTCAGTTTGTATTTTGTACAGGTTTTTATATTCAGTAATGATTCTTGCAGGTGTGAGGTCTGTTTGACCTGCTTTTTCCTGCCATTTTTCGTTCCATCCTAATTTCGTTAATGTATTCAATGTTGGTTCCTCCTGTTTTTAAATAGATAGCTTTGTGAAAGTTGGCTGATGATTTCCGTTTCAGGGGGACGCTTTCCGCGGACGAACGCTCAAGCCTCCTCGGGCAGAAAAGCGTTGCCCTGCGGGGTCTTTCACGATCGTTTTTCCGCAGGAGTCGCCCCCTTACGCTCCAATCATCAGCTGTGCATATTCATCTATTCTCTTTTCCAAAGCTAAATAAAAAAGTCCGCTGATTTGTGATTGTACACAAACCCGCGGACTTCTGATGTTTAAACAGAAAGATCCTATTCCTTAATTGGAAGCCTCTAAATGGGCAGACGGGTTGTGTACAATTGAAACAATGATCGTTTTAAGGTTTCTCATCGTACATCACTCCCTTTCCAAATACTTCTTGTTCATTATAATTGAAAGCGCTATGATTGACTAGCGGTTTTTAAAAGTTTTTTCTTTAATATTTTGGCTGATGATTTCCGCTTCAGGGGGACGCTTTCCGGACGGTGGTTGCTGAGCCTCCTCAGGCTTCGCCTTGCGGGGTCTCAGCTTCCCACTAATCGTCCCGGAGTCGCCCCCTTCCGCTACAATCATCAGCTGTGCAATTAAAATGATGGATTTTAATAAATTTAATCCTTAAAAGGGAGGTTTTACAATGAAAAAAATTCTATTAATCGGTTCTGGCGGAGCGGGTAAGTCTACGCTTGCGAAGCAGCTGGGTAAGAAGCTTTCGGTTCCTGTTTATCATCTTGATACAATCTTCTGGAAACCCGGGTGGACGCCTTCTGAAAGAGAGACGTTCAGGGCAAAAGTTGAAGAGCTGATGTCGGGTGATGAATGGATTATGGATGGCAACTTCGGGGGTACGCTTGATAGCAGGCTGCAACGGTGTGATACAGTGATTTTTCTTCATTATTCAAGGTGGACCTGTCTGTCTCGTGCGGTAAAACGCAGGTTCATGTACCACGGAAAAAGCCGTCCGGACATGACGGAAGGCTGTAAGGAAAAGATTGATCTGGATTTTTTGAAATGGATTTACTTTTATAATGACCGTAAGGCGCCTGAAGTGATCCAGAAGCTGCGTCAATCGGAAATAGAGAACATCATTATACTGAAATCCCCGGCTCAAACGGAGAAGTGGCTGAATACTATCTCTTCTTCTTAAAGCCGACAGCAGTCACTGCCATCTCAGGCCAGAAGTTACGGTAAGTGAGTGTGATGTGTTCAAATCCTGCCTTCTCCAGGCGGTGGTACATATTATTTCCCATCATTCTGGTGAGGTTCGGGCTTGCTGTTTCTTCTCTCGGCTGCATGGTGATGACAATCCGCCCGTCATCTTTTAAGGATGTATATAATTTCCCGAGGGCTTTGTCCGGGTCTTCCCATATCGTAAAGTTATTGACAGAAAGAATTTTATCGTAGTATTTTTCAGGCAGATTGATATGTTCTGCTTTCCCCTGCATGATTCTTACCTTTCCATTTTCAAGCTGTTTTTTGAGCCTTTTTTCAGCTAGCTGAGCCATTGCTGCTGAGGCATCCAGACCATCTACTGTGACCCCTTTTTTCAAGAGATTTTCTATACATACACCAGGTCCAAAACCGATTTCAAGAACGTGTTCACCAGGGTGTAAATCCAGACAGCCTGATGCCCATCGGTTGAGTTTCCGGTTTTCTTTTGACATGATAAAACCAGCCACTTTTCCTGCTTTTCCTTCCGGGTGGCTGAACTGCTTAAAAAATGGAACTGTCATTTTCCGCACCTGCCTCATTAGTTTGTACAGTTACTTTATACTGAATCTCACCATTTTAAACTTTTCAATAAGCTGTTTAGTCATTTTACATATAGGGAATTAAGCACTAAGGTGGATCAAAATAACCAGGACACCAGAAAGGAGACAATATGAAAAAAGAGAAAAAACCACTAGGCAGGGTATTTTACATATCCGCTGCAATCATTGCTACACTTGTGCTGATTGGAGCATTCTTACCTAACCAGTTTGCCGCGGGTGCGAATGCTGCGTTCGGATTCACAACCCAATCGTTTGGGTGGCTATATTTATTAGCTGTATTCTTCTTTGTATTATTCTTAATTTTTATCGCTTTAAGCAGGTATGGGCGTGTAAGGCTTGGCGGGGATGATGAACGTCCGGATTACCCGGTTTTTACCTGGATCGGGATGTTGTTCTCGGCCGGATTTGGTGTAAGCCTTGTATTCTGGGGAATCGCAGAGCCAATGAGCCATTTTTACACCTCACCTGAAGCCGGAGTTGAGCCATTAACCGAGGAAGGTGCACGACTTTCAATGGCCTATTCATTTTTCCACTGGGGCGTCAGTCAGTGGGCAACGTTTGCCATTGTTGGATTAATCATTGCATACTTCCAGTTCCGCAGAAAAACGAATGGGTTAATTTCAACCAGTCTTTCACCTATGATTAAAGAAGGAAAAATGAAGCAGCCACTCGGCCAGACAATCGATATTCTCGCTGTTATTGCAACAGTGATGGGGGTTGCAACATCACTGGGACTTGGCATACTGCAGATCAACGGCGGTCTGAACAGCGTGCTTAACATTCCAAATAACGCTTTTGTACAGGTCATGATTACTTTAGTATTAACTGCTCTGTTCCTGCTATCAACTACGACCGGTATTGATAAAGGAATCAAATGGCTGAGTAATATTAATCTTGGGGCAGCATTGGTACTGATGGTATTCGTATTCTTTGTTGGACCGACAGTCTTTATTCTTGAAACATTCGTACTTGGGCTTGGAGATTACATTACAAACTTTGTACGGTACAGTCTCCGTCTTCAGCCTTATGTTGAGGGGACATGGGTTCGCGACTGGACCATCTTCTACTGGGCATGGGCAATTGCCTGGTCACCGTTTGTAGGCGCATTTATCGCGCGTGTTTCAAGAGGACGTACGATCCGGGAGTTTGTTGTCGGCGTACTGATTGTTCCTCCGGCAATTGCAATATTATGGATTGCCGTATTCGGGGGTACTGCACTGCACCTTGATTTATTCCAGGGCACTTCTATTGCTGAGGCTGTTAATAATGATGTGACGAGCGCATTGTTTGCAACTTTTGATCAATTGCCGCTATCAACTGTATTATCAGTACTTTCGATTCTGCTGATTCTGACATTCCTGATTACTTCAGCAGACTCAGCTACTTACATTATCAGCAGTATGACAACGAGCGGCGGACTGAATCCACCATTAGTTGTACGTATTGTATGGGGCGTGCTGCTTGGCTCTATCGCTGCTGTATTGCTTGTAGCCAGTGGACTTGAAGGGCTCCAGACAGCCTCCCTCGTATCCGCTCTGCCATTTACGATTATATTGATCTTTATGATCTTTACACTGTTTAATTTACTGCGAAAAGAGTTTCCGCGTCCTAAATTGAAGACTGCTAAACAATTAAAAGCGGAAAGAAAAGCACGTGAATAGAAATAAGTTGTATCTGCCGGGGACAAGTTCCCCGGCAATTTTTTGTTGCAGCATTATTCTGCGCCTTCTTCCTTTTCCTTTAAAGCTGCGAGTATGCTTGTCTGCTGGATGTCAATTTCTCTTTCGATGGATGATGGAACGTCACCACGTGGCATCCGCCATCTGACATGCCACGGGAATAATTCCTTCATGCTGTCCTCATAAAGCTCACCCTCATCAGGCAATTCATGGCCCACCACTTTTCCATTCTCTATCAGCAGCTTTACAGCAAGCGAGGCGCCTGAGCCTGTTTCATTTTCTTCTGCCAGAAACTCATCAAAGGCATACCAGATATACAGTTCATCATCATTTCCACCATACACTTTAAATGAATCCGTTACTTCTCCCTGATTACTTGTAAAAGCTACTTCTTTTTCAAGATATGCTGATGCACTCTCATGCTCATAGTCAGGTACGGATACCAGCATATTGACAGCGATCATGGCTGCTGTTGAGAGTGATATGACGATCAGTCCTGTTTTTGCAGATTTTTTTAATTTCATGGCTGGTTCATCCCCTAAACCTTTTCCTTTTATATTCTGCAGTTTTTTGGAAAATCCTGTTTTGGGTGAAAAAATTTATTTAAAATATAGTCTTTATAAAAGTTGGCTGTTGATTTCCGCTTCAGGGGGACGCTTTCCGCGGCCGGGCGGTGAGCCCGCAGGCTTCGCCAAAAGCCTCACCTGTCCCTTCCTGCGAGCCGCCCCCTTCCACTCCAATCACCAGCTTTGCAGAAACAACATGGACTTTAACAAAGCGTAAAATATAAAAAAGGATAAGACAAATATCTGTCTTATCCTCTCGTTTCGCTGCGCTTCAGGCGGACGCTTTCCGGACGGTGGACCGTTTTGTGGTCCAATCTTTATCCCTCAGGCTTCGCCTTGCGGGGTCTCAGCTTCCCTCTATTCGTCCCGGAGTCGCCGCCTTACGCTCCGCTGCACTTAAATGTCTTTTAAATTTTATTTAACGAAAATAAATTGTTTGTCTCAAACATATACTTAAGAAGGCTGTTTTTGCGTTTCGTGTTCCTTGATCAGGTCGGCTGTCAGCTGTCCTGATAGTGTGACCATCGGAACACCGCCACCCGGGTGAGTAGAGCCGCCTACGAAGTAAAGGTTGTCGTATAGCTCACTCTTGGCAGGAATCTTGAACCCGCCGTTCTTTTTCTTATCTGAAGCCACACCATAGATTGAACCGCCGTTTGGTCCGTACAGTTCTTCAAGGTCTTCAGGTGTGAAGCGGTATTCGAATTCAATTGAATCTCTCAGCCCCTTCATCCCGTTTCTTTCAAGCTTATCAAGGACAAGCTCGCGGTATTCTGCCCAGTCGTATTTCCCCTGTTCCCCTTCTTTTAAAGGAGGAACATGCGTCAGGACGAACAGGTTATCTTTACCCTTTGGCGCCTGTGTTTCATCTGAACGCGCAGAGATCCCGATATAGACGGTCGGGTCATCTGAAGGAATCCCTTTTTCAAAAATATCATGGAATTCTTTTTCAGGATTTTCCGAGAAGAAGAAGTTATGGTGCTTCAGGTCTGTAAATTCACGGTCCACACCAAGCAGCAGCACGAGTCCCGACACACTTGGAACAAACTTTTTGTTCAGCTTCTTCGCTTCCTTCTTACCCTCTTTATGCGGTACGAGGTTACGGTAGGCTGGAATTGCTTCAAGATTGGATACGACAATATCCGCTTCATGGAGTGTACCGTCAGCCGTACGGATTCCTTTTACCTCTTTTCCTTCAATCACCAGATGATCAACAGGTGTATTTAATTCAATGTCTACACGCAGCTCGTTCAACAGCCTCTTCATGCCTTCAGCGATATTATACATGCCGCCTTTTACATAATGGATGCCAAGACCAAGCTGCACATAGATCAGCTGATTTAAAATAGCAGGTGCCTGGTAAGGATTTGAGCCTACATACATGACAAAGAAGTTAAACATCTGCTCAAGATATTTATTATTCAGGCGCTTGTTCGTCCCATCTGCAACTGTGCTTAAAGGATCCATCGCCATCAGTTCTTTTAACGTGTGGTGCTGCTTCAGGTCCTTCAGGTCAGCAAGGCTGTATTTATAGAAGCTCTTCATACAGAGCTCATACATATTTTCAGCATAATGGATCAGTTCAGTCAGTTTTGCTGATGTGTCTCCGGATACTTTTTTCATTTGCTCAAGCATATCCGGCAGATCACTTGTGACATCGATTTTAGTGCCGTCTTCAAAGAAGGTTCTCCACTGAGGCTCGACTCTTTCTATCGTTATGTAATCCTCCACTCTTCTGTGAACGCTTGAAAACAGCTGTTCAAGTACCCACGGCATTGTAAGGATGGATGGGCCAGTGTCAAAGCTGAACCCTTTTCCTTCTCTTTTATTCAGCTTTCCGCCTACATTGCTGTTTTTCTCAAGGATCTTTACGTCATACCCGTCTCCTGCCAGGCGGATTGCTGCTGACATACCGGCTAGTCCCGCTCCAACTACGATTGCTTTTTTCTTCATACTTCCACTCCCTTTTTTATCAGTATATAAATGGAATCAGCCTGAATCTTTGCTTCATCCATTGTTCATATTCCGGGCCGAACTTTGATACAAGCAGCTTTTCTTCATAACGGATCCGGATTAATAGTGTGACCGTCAGAACTGCTGCCCCTGCAAGTGTAGCGATGATGCTTGCAAAAAATAATGTCATACCTGTTCCAATAAAAAAAAGACCTGTGTAAAGCGGATGCCGCAGTTTGCTGTAAGGACCTGTACTGACGATTCTGTCGCCTTCCCTTACTGTTACGTGGCGTGTGAACTGGGCTTTGAGGTGAAGAATGCCCCAATACCTGAGACCTACACCTGATGCAAAAAGAATCAGTCCGGTCCAGGTGACAAATGCTTCTGCTCCGGTCCCTCTTAATTCCTGCAGGATCAATGCAAGTCCGATCATGCCAAGCAGACTCAGCAGAATATAGTAAAAGGACTTCTGCTCAAGCGGATCCCCTTCTCCGGTACCCCGATTGCGGAAGAATACAAATTCCCCAATCCATGCGATACTGACGATGATAAATAACCATTCAGCTAGAGACATTGGATTCTCCTTCCGCATTCATTGCTTCTTTTAAATATATAGAATTTTCAGACTTAAAACAATGAATAATAAGCGCGTATATAGCTGTTATTTCCTATTTAATGCAGAAAAAAACCTTCTTATTGATAAAAGAAGGTTTTCTTTGATAATAGGTATTCTAATGTTTATTTGCTTTATTAAAATTGGCTGCTGATTTCCGCTTCAGGGAGACGCTTTTCGCGGACGAACGCTCAGGCCGGGCAGAAAGCGACTGCACTGCCCTGCCCTGCCCTGCGGGGTCTTTCCCGATCGTTTTTCCGCAGGAGTCGCCCCCTTACGCTGCAATCATCAGCTGTGCAAATAAGATGATGGACTTTTACAAAGCATATATATTATTTTATTGTCTGTTTCTCTATTACGCTGACTGCTCAAGCTCTTCATCGACTACAATCGGGCGAAGTCCTGAGTCGCTTGCAGCAAGACGCGCTCTGACTGTGTAAAAGAATGCTGCAATAGATGCTGCTGTGATGAGTGATGCGCCTGCGTATGCCCATTCAATCGGCAGACGGAATCCGATTTCTGCATTCAGAATATAAGTGAATGTTGCCATCGTGATAAATGCTGCCGGGACTGCTGCAATCCAGAAATTTTTACGCTGCAGCGCCAGGTACATCGCACCTACCCACAGAGCGATCATTGCTGTTGACTGGTTAGCCCAGGAGAAATATCTCCATAGCAGGTTAAAATCGACCTGCGTCAGCACAACTGAAATCACAAACAGCGGCAGTGCAATCCAAAGACGATTTGAGATTTTCTTTTGACCCACTTTAATGTAATCCGCAATAATCATACGAGCGCTTCTGAACGCAGTGTCACCTGATGTGATTGGAAGTACAATGACACCAAGAATCGCAAGGGTTCCGCCAATCGCGCCAAGCGTTGTAATCGATACTTCTCTGACAACTGCAGCTGGTCCGCCGGCAGCAAGGATTTCATTCAGTCCTGCTCCATTGAATAGGGCCATACCTGCAGCAGCCCAGATCATCGCAATAATACCCTCTAAAATCATCATGCCATAGAAAATTTTTCTTCCCTGGCTCTCTTTTTGTGTGGTTCTTGAAATAATCGGTGATTGTGTCGCATGGAAGCCTGACAGTGCACCACATGAAATTGTTAAGAATAGAAGCGGGAATACTGCAAGTCCACCCGGATGCATGTTTTCAAGCGTCATTTCCGGAATTGGATGCCCCTGTACAACTAATGCTCCCCCGACACCAATCGCACTGATCAGCAGTAATGCACCAAAGAACGGGTACAGACGCCCGATGATTTTATCAACCGGAAGCAGTGTTGCGACAATGTAATACAGGAAGATGCAGACAATAATTGCACCCATTGTGATCCAGGCCGGTGAAATATCTGCAATTAGTGCTGCAGGCGCTGTTACGAATACCGTTCCGACAAGTACAAGCAGAAGAATTGAGAATGCGTTCACTACGTGTCTGAAGGCTTTCCCAAGGAACTTTCCTGCAAGTTCAGGTAAGTGAGCGCCTCTGTTTCTGATCGAAATCATACCGGTTAAGTAATCGTGAACTGCTCCGGCAAATATACAACCGAATACGATCCATAAGAATGCAACCGGTCCGTACAGCGCTCCCATAATCGGACCGAAAATCGGACCAACACCGGCAATATTCAGTAATTGAATCATTGAATTTCTCTTTGTATCCATCGGCACGTAATCCACGCCATCTGCATTCGCATAGGCAGGTGTCATACGTTCTTCTTTCACCCCGAATACTTTCTCTACAAACTTTCCGTACGTAAAATACCCAACAATTAAGATGGCAATTGCGACGAGAAATGTAACCATTTATGTTTCCCCCTCATCTTTTTTGTATCCGCTTACATTTTATCGCGTCTGTTCATTTTTTGGACAAAAACCGGTTAACGTGCAATTTTTCAGGATTGAAAAGTAGAATAAAACGCCTGAACTGTATGAAGAGATTCTTCACAGTTCAAGCGTTTCACGTAACTCTTTTACATAATTTCTACTGACTGGAATCAATTTCTGGCTGTTTCTTACTTTCAGCTCAAATACATTGGTACTCCATGAAACGAGCTCTTCTACTTTTTTGATATTGACCAGATAGCCTTTATGAACCCGGAAAAATGAGTAGTGCTTTAATTTAGCTTCGAGTTCCTTCAGCGATGTCTTTGTCGGATACGTTCCTTTTTCACTTACCAGAAAGGTGTCACGCCCTTCCCGGTAGACGTAAAGAAGTTCTTCCGGCTCCAGATAAATGATCCGGTCCTCACTCTGAACAGCAAGCCTGCCTGCAGAAGCCGGCTTCGTTTCCGTAGGCTGCAATCTGATTTTCAGTCTGTTGACTGCCTGTGTGAGCTGGTTATCATCAAACGGCTTTAACAGATAGTCAACCGCTTCAACGCGGAAGGCTTTCACCGCATAGTCCGGATAAGCCGTAGCAAAAATGATCGCCGGCGGTTTTTTCATATTTTGAAGGGTCTCTGCCAGTTCCACCCCATTCATGCCGGTCATTTCGATATCTAAAAATAACACGTCCGGTTCTTTTGTCAGGATGATCTCCATTGCTTTTTCTGCAGAAGGCGCTTCACCTATTACATGAATATCAGGATGTTCAGTTAAAAGGTGAAGCAATTCCTGTCTGCTCAGCGGCTCATCATCAATAATCACTGCACGTATCTCCATTTACATCACCTCTTCCAAACGCTTTACTCCCGGGCATGGGACAGAAAAGCTGATAATTGTGCCCTCCCCTTTCCCGGATTGAATCGTAAGCTTTGATTGTTCATCTATCATTTTAACCAGGCGCTCATTCAGGTTATACAGACCGATGCCTGTTCCTTTTTCTGAAGTGACAGGACTTTCAAGTAAAGTGGCGATCCGCTCCTGATCGATGCCTTCCCCGTTGTCTTCAACCTCGATTTTGATTCTCTTTCCTTCTTTTCCGGCTCTTACAATCAGCCGGCCATCCTCACTTTTGCCCCTTAGCCCATGCTTTACTGCATTTTCAACAAGGGGCTGTAGTGTAAGCGGCGGGACTGATGCCAGCAGTGCTTCATCTTCAATTTCATACGATACATCCAGCCGGTCATAGAACCTTGCTTCTTCAATTGATAAATAGGATTTTACATGCTCTACTTCTTCACTTAATGTGGAAACTTTCCTCGTTGTCCCGGCTAAGTTCTGTCTGAAAAATGCGGAAAGGGAAATTAAGAGCTTTCTCGCGTGATCCGGATTCGTCCTGATTAATGAGACGATCGTATTCAGTGCATTAAATAAAAAGTGCGGACTGACCTGCGCCTGCAGCATTTTAATCTCCGATTCCCTTGCAAGCTCCCGGTGCTTTTCACCATCTGCAATTTCAAGCTGATGGCTGAGAAGGGTGGATAATCCCCTGATCAGTTCAAGCATGATGGGAGAGATCATACGCTCTGAAGAAAAGTAGACTTTCAATGTTCCGATCGTCTGGTCCTTTCTTTTCAGCGGCGCAATCACTGCGGCCTGCAGCATACAATCCGGATTTTCACACTGAATTGATTCTTTTCCGACGGTTACACCCTGACCGGATTCAATCACATATTTCGTGGCTTCTGTCCGGATCTCCTCACCTGATCCATGGTGATCAAGCCCGTTGCCAATATGGGATAAAATCTTGTTGCGGTCAGTAATTGCAACGGCCAAAGACGGAATCTCCTTATAAAGAATAGCGCACACCTCTCCTGCTGAAACAGGTGTTAACCCTTTTCTCATATGTGTAAGCGTCAGGTTTGCGATTCTCAGCGCCTTTTGGGACTGCACAGCGCCCATCCGCTCTTCTTCCTGGATAACACTGCGTATAATGAGAACAAATAATGCTGTTCCGATTCCATTTGCGATAATCATTGGCAGTCCGATGTCCTGTACAAGTGCAAGTGCCAGGTCAAATGGGCGCGCAATTCCAAGGATAATTAACATCTGCACAGCCTCTGCAGAAGCCCCTACGATAAATGCAATTTGCGGGGAGACAATCCTTGTTTTCTTCTGCTTTTTAGAAATGATGCCAGCCATTGCACCGGCTACAATCGTCGCAAGACCGCATGCAAATCCTGTAAATCCACCCAGGAAAAAGCGGTGAACGCCTGCGATCAGACCTGCACCTACACCAATCCGCCAGCCGCCAAGCAGTCCGGCAACCACAACACCGAGCACCCTGGAGTTCGCAATCGCCTCATCTTCATTTAACACTGTCGTCCACCTGTTCAGGGAGTCCTCAACAGGGTTAACGACAATACCGGTATAGGTCCCGATAATCCCAAAGCAGCCGAATACAACAACCAAAATAAGCCGCTGTCTGACATTAATCTGCAGCTGTGCGTCAAACAGTCTTCTGAAAAACGGCAGTCTCGTTAACAGGAAAGCAACTGTTACGATAATACCCAGTCGTTCTAGCATGGCCAGTACAAGCATAGGATCACCTTCTGAATTTTTGTTAACGCTATCATATCACCTTTTTGAGTACTTGGCTTTTTTAATATTAGTCAGCAATTCCTTCAATTTGAGAATAATTCCCTCAGATCGCCTGCTGATTCGCTCAATCCTGAAATGATTCCTTCAAAATCGACATTAATTCCTTCAGCAGTCGTACGGCAGTGCCTATTTCCTTCACTTTGATACAGATTACCTTCATCCATCCAGTCAATTCAATCAACTCTGAACGCAGTTCCTTCACAACTTCTCTATAAAAGACAAGCACTCGCCAACGTCCATTAAGCCTATAAAAATAAAATGCTGCTTATGGTAAGCTAAAGTCATCGAGGTGAAAAACATGAATTCGACACAATTTATTCACGGCCATCAAATCTATGGCACATGTACTGATTCTGAGACAAGATGTGCTCATTATCATAGTGAGAAGGATATTATAGCGATCAAATTTTATTGCTGCGGCCGGTACTTCCCATGTGTAAGCTGTCATGATGAAAGCGGCTGCGGTAATAGGCAGGTATGGCCTGTGGAACGTTTTAGTGAAAAAGCAATTCTGTGTGGAAAATGCGGAACCGAGCTGACCATTCACGAATATCTGGGGTCAGGTTCACGCTGTCCTTCCTGTCAATCAGCCTTCAATCCGGGGTGCAGTCTTCACAAACACTACTATTTTGAAACCTCTTAATGGTTGATTAAGAGCGTAATAGTGTGTTTAGATTATAAAAGAAAAAGTTTGTAAAGGAGTTGCCCCTTTGCTTCATTATCGAACGTATTTTACACAGCAGTCCCTCCCATGGGTGACCTTTATTCACGGTGCGGGAGGCAGTTCAAGCATATGGTTCAAACAGATTAAAGAGTATAGAAAACATTTTAATGTACTGGTGATCGACCTCCGCGGACACGGTCAGTCTGAGCGCGGCCGCTGGAGAAAAGGCGACACATTCAAAGATATCGCAAAAGAAGTGATTGATGTACTTGATGCAGAAGGAATCAGACATTCCCACTTTATCGGTATTTCACTTGGCACAATCGTGGTTCAGACGATTACCAGTGAATATACACAGTACGTACGCTCCCAGACGTTGTGCGGTGCGATTATTCAGCTTGATATCCGTACCAAGTTCCTGCTTTGGGTTGGGCGTACGACAAAGCGTTTTATTCCTTATATGCTGCTTTATAAGCTGTTTGCATGGATCATCATGCCAAACAGAGACCACGAGGAATCACGCCTTGCATTTGTCAATTCAGCAAAAAAGATGTGTCAGAAGGAATTTATTAAGTGGTTTTCACTCACTAAGATGATTAATCCATATCTGGCAAAGTTGCAGCTTGACCATAAGGGAGTCCCTACTTTCTTTGTGATGGGTCAGGAAGACTACCTTTTCAGGGCGCCTGTTGAGGAGCTTGTGAAAAGAGACCCTTCTTTAAGCTACGTGACAATCCGTAAATCAGGACATGTCTGTAATATTGACCAGCCACAGGAATTCAATGACCGTACAATTGAATATATTAAACAACAGGAAGAAATCTTTTCTGTCACCGGCTGATTTTCCAGCCGGTTTTTCTTTATCTATCAATCTATCAGGAAATTGATATATAATAAGCAGAAAAAGGCAGGTGAATAAACGTATGCGGAATATGATGAAGGAATTCAGAGAGTTTGCGATGCGCGGGAATGTACTTGAACTGGCGATCGCTGTCGTACTTGGCGCCGCTTTCGGGAAAATTGTTACTGCACTTGTAGAAAATATTATTATGCCGATTGTTGGAATTATCCTCGGAGGTGTCAACTTTTCAGCCCTTGCCGTTACAGTGGGAAATGCTGTGATTACATACGGCATTTTTATTCAGGCAGTCATTGATTTTATCATCGTTGCCTTTGCCATCTTCCTTTTTGTTAAAGTGATTAACCGCTTTAAGCGTAAAGAAGAGGCTAAAGAAGCAGCAGCGCCTGTGATTGATCCACAGACAGAGCTGCTGACTGAAATCAGGGATTTGCTGAAAAAAGAGCGTGTATGAAAAAAATTCCGCCGGGAACTCCGGCGGAATTTTTTTATGTCTTCATTTTAGGATCGAGTGCATCACGCAATCCATCTCCCATTAAGTTAAATCCGAGTACGGCAAGCATAATGGCAAGTCCCGGGAAGAACAGTGTCCATGGCGCCTGCACGAGCAGTGCTCTTGATGCAGCCAGCATTGCGCCCCATTCAGGCTCCGGAATCTGTGCGCCGAGTCCAAGGAAGCCAAGTGCTGCTGCTTCAAGTATGGCTGTCGCAACAGCAAGTGAACCCTGAACAATGATCGGCGTCATTGAGTTAGGCAGTACATGTGAAAATAGTATACGCCGGTCACTCATACCGATTGCTTTTGCTGCCATAATGTATTCTTCCTCTTTGACACTCAATACACGAGATCTGATTAAGCGCCCAAAGTTCGGAATATTAATAATGGCGATTGCAATTAAAGCATTACGTAGTGAAGGTCCAAGAATCGATACAACCGCAATTGCTAATAGAATACTTGGAAACGCAAGCATGATATCAAAAAGGCGTGAAATGATTGTATCCACCCACTTACCATAATAGCCTGCAATGATCCCAAGCATACTGCCGACAATCGCTGATCCTACTACTGCAAGAAATCCGACTGTCAGCGATAACCTTGCCCCGTACACGACACGGGAAAAGATATCCCGGCCGAAATCATCTGTACCAAACCAGAAATCTGCTGATGGTGGCTGCAGCCTGTTCGGCAGATCCTGTTCATTAATTCCCTGCGGTGCAATCAGCGGTGCGAATAGCGCTACTAAAATAAAGAAAAAGACAATACTGGTTCCTACCAGTGCAATTTTATTTTTTCTGAACTTTCTCCAGGCCTCTTTCCACGGAGAAACTGTCTCCTCCTGAGGCGGTTTATTTGCCGGTTCCAATTTACGAGCCGGTTCACCCATATACGGTCACTCCTCTCCTGTCTAACATCCTTTAGTTATAGCGAATCCGCGGATCAATAATTGAGTAGAGAATATCTACAATCAGATTGATCATGACGAAGATAAAGGCGACGATTAAAATACCGGACTGGATTACAGGATAATCACGGGATGAGATGCCTTCATAGATATAACGTCCAACCCCTGGTAATCCGAAGATCGTTTCAGTCAGAATCGCTCCTCCAAGTAAAAGCCCCGTCTGCAAACCGATCACTGTCAGAACAGGAATCACAGCATTCTTTAATGAGTGCTTATAGACAACCCAAAACATTTTTTCACCCTTCGCACGTGCTGTACGGATGTAGTCAGATTTCATCACTTCAAGCATACTTGAACGTGTCATACGGGCAATGATTGCCATTGGGATTGTTGCAAGTGCAATCCCCGGCATGACCAGATGTTTTAGCACATCGACAAATTGGTCAAAACGCCCCTGAATTAATGTATCAATCAAATACAGATTCGTGATGGCATTAACCGGATTACGCACATCTTCACGTCCGGTTGTCGGGAACCAGTCCCACTGCAGTGAAAACTGATACTGCATCATCAGGCCAAGCCAGAAGATTGGCATAGATACACCAACAAGTGCAAGTACCATGGCTGTGTAATCAAACCATGAGTTCTGGAACCAGGCAGAAATAATCCCTGCGTTCACACCAATAATGACAGCGATCACGATCGCAAAGATTGAAAGCTCAAAAGTCGTAGCCAGATAAGGCCAGATTTCTTCATTTACCGGTGTTCTTGTACGGATTGATTCCCCGAGATCACCAGTCATTAAATTCCCCAGGTATTGAAAGTATTGAACATACCATGGGTTATCCAGTCCGAGAGATTCTCTGAGTGCCGCTACGGCATCCTCAGTTGCCTGTTGTCCAAGAATTACAAGCGCAGGATCTCCGGGAATTGCCCGTATGATCAGGAAGACGATAAATGTCATTCCAAGCAATACAGGAATTAGCTGCAGTAGACGTCTGATAATATACTGGAGCATATTCTCTCACCCCTCAAAGTTCAACATGATGTTTTTAGTATGTAAAACAAATATTTTAAAAGACCGCTGCCCCTTTCCATACAGGACTCCGCTTTCCGCACCCGGGCGCCGAGCCTCCTCAATGCTGCGCATTTCCGGGGTCTCGCCCGCCCTTCCCTGGTGCAGGAGTCTACGTCCTGTACTCCAAGTGACAGCTGGTGTGTGCAAATACTTCATTACATTTCAATGATTAAGAAGAAAAATACAAAGAAAAGGGAAAGGCGAATGTTCACCTTCCCCTTAAAAAGGTCTTACCGGATTATTCGAATGAAACTGTGTGTAACCAGTCAGAACCGGTCGGGTGAGCCATGAAGCCCTGAAGGTTTGCACTTCCTGCCAATAAAGGCGTAGAGTGTGCAAGTGGTACCCATGGTGCGTCCTGGTGAATCAGTTCCTGTGCTTCCATGTAAAGTTGATTACGTTTTTCTTCATCAACTTCAGACTGCGCTTCGATCAGCAGGTCATGGACTTCCTGGTTTTCATAGTACGTATAGTTGTTACTTCCGATGTTGTCCTGATCAAGAAGAACGTAAAGGAAGTTGTCAGCATCTCCGTTATCTCCAGTCCATCCAAGAAGGAAAGCATCTGCTTCTCCCATACGTGCTTTTTCAAGATAAGTCGCCCACTCATACGTGACGATTTCTGCATTGATTCCTACTTCAGCAAGGTTACTCTGAATTGCTTCGGCTACCTTCTGACCATCCGGCATGTAAGGACGCGGAACCGGCATTGCCCAAAGTTCCATATCAAATCCATCACCAAGGCCTGCTTCTTCAAGAAGCGCTTTTGCTTTTTCAGGATCGTACTCATAGCCTTCGATCTCGTCGTTATAACCAGCAATAACTGGTGGCATCGGGTTTTTCGCTACTTCTGCACGTCCCTCGAAGAATGCATCAACAATTGCCTGACGGTCAATTGCATGGTTCATTGCCTGACGTACTTTTGGATCATCAAATGGTTCACGTGTTGATGTTAAACCAAGGTAGCCAACGTTCATTGAAGGACGTTCGAACAGCTGAAGGTTTTCATCTCCTTCGATCTGTGCAGCATCACTTGGATTAATACCATCTGCAAGGTCGATCTCACCGCTCATCAGTGCGTTCAGACGTGCAGAGTTTTCAGGAATCGAACGGAAGATTACCTGATTTACTTTCGGATATTCAGAATTCCAGTATTCCTCGTTTTTCTCAAGTACAATACGCTCATTTCTTCTCCACTCAACAAACTTGAATGGACCAGTACCAACCGGATTTTCAGCAAGCTCTTCTTCACTCATATCAGAAATTGCTTTTGGTGATACAAGTCCAAACGGGCTCATTGCCAGGTTTTTAAGGAATGGTGCCTGTGGACGCTTCAGTTTGATTTCTACAGTTGATTCATCAACTGCCTTAACTGATTCAATTACGTGTCCTTCTTCATCACCAAATCCACCGAACATTGATTTGTAATAGTAGAACTTGTCTTCTGTACCATTTGCCCAGCGGTCGAAGTTAGCGACAACCGCATCAGCGTTGAAAGCTTCTCCATCATGGAAAGTAACACCATCACGAAGCATAAATGTGTAAGTAAGACCGTCTTCAGAAACATCCCACTCTTCAGCAAGACCAGGGTTGATTTCAGTATCCTGCTCTCCAAACTCAACAAGCTGTTCAAAAATATTCTTTGTTACTTTGAAAGATTCCCCGTCAGTAACTGTGATCGGATCAAGGGCTACAGAGTCTCCCCCGCGTCCAAATACTAATGTGTCCTGAGTTTCCCCACCTGACTCTTCAGCTGCGTCGCCCCCATCATTGCCTGAACCGCCGTCTTCCGATGAACCATCATCGCTAGAGCATCCAAACAATGCTGTTGATACTGTAAGTAATAATACAAAAAATAATAACCAGGCTTTCTTATTCATGCTTTCCCTCCTCAAGTAATTGTTTATTTTGACCCGCTGCACTGCCTTCTTCTGTGTATAAATGGCAGGCAACGTAATGTCCGGGTTCATGTTCCCTTAATTCAGGGACTTTTTGTGAGCAGACATCCATTTTAAAAGGACATCTTGTGTGAAATGCACACCCTGAAGGTGGGTTAGATGGACTTGGAATGTCCCCTTCAAGTACAACTGCATCCTTTTGATACAGAGGATCCGGAATCGGAACCGCTGATAGCAGTGCCTGTGTATAAGGGTGAAGCGGTTTGTCATACAGCTTTTCACTGTCTGTCAGCTCAGCCATGCGGCCAAGATACATCACACCTACACGGTCACTTATATGGCGAACGACACCGAGATCATGAGCGATCACGATATACGTCAGCTGAAATTCTTTTTGCAGATCCTGCATCAGGTTCAGTACCTGTGACTGAATCGACACATCGAGCGCTGATACGGGTTCATCTGCAATAATTAACTTAGGCTGGGTCATTAATGCGCGCGCGATACCAATCCTCTGACGCTGACCGCCACTGAACTGGTGAGGATAACGCTTCGCATGGTAGCTGCTTAAGCCTACAATTTCGAGCAGCTCACGGACTTTCTGTTTACGTTCTTTCGGCGTGCCGATGCCATGAACCTTCAGCGGCTCTTCAAGAATCTTTTCAACGGTATGTCTTGGATTTAGTGATGCAAAAGGATCCTGAAAGACCATTTGCATGTCTCTTCTCAGCTTTCTCATATCACCAGTGCTGAGCTTTGTCACATCCTGCCCTTCAAAATATACTTTTCCATCCGTCGGTTCGATCAGTCTCAGCAGCATCCGCCCTGTTGTCGATTTACCGCACCCTGATTCCCCTACAATGCCAAGCGTTTCTCCTTTTTTCACTTCAAATGAAACGCCTTCCACTGCTTTAACGGATCCCACTTCTTTTCCGAGGATTCCGCCACGTATCGGAAAGTGCTTTTTAAGATTTTCAACTTTTAACAGTGTTTCTGTTGTCATGAACCGTTTCCTCCTTTTCATCGAATAGGAAACATCTTGTCGAATGCCCCTCTGCTGTTTTGTATAAAGGAGGATCTTCCTGTCTGCAGCGGTCAAATGCAAATTCACAGCGGTCTGCGAAACGGCATCCCTGTTTGATTGAACCCGGTTTTGGGACATTCCCGGGAATTGAATAAAGACGCTGCTTTTTGTAGCGCATATCAGGAACTGACTGTATCAGTCCTCTTGTGTATGGGTGCTGAGGGTCTTTAAATATCTCAACTGCCGGCCCCGTTTCTACTACCTTCCCTGCATACATCACGACAATCCGCTCACACGTCTCAGCAACGACACCCAAATCATGTGTGATCATCATAATGGCTGTATTCATTTTTTCGTTCAGGTCCTTCATCAGCTTAAGGATCTGAGCCTGGATCGTCACATCAAGCGCAGTGGTCGGCTCGTCCGCAATCAAAAGCCTTGGATTACATACCATTGCCATCGCAATCATCACACGCTGACGCATCCCGCCTGATAGCTGGTGAGGGTAATCATTCATCAGCTCTTCTGCCCGCGGCAGTCCCACAAGCTTAAGCATTTCAATCGAGCGTTGTTTTGCCTGTTGTTTATTTCCCATTTTATGTATACGCATCGCATCCATCAGCTGATTGCCGATTGTAAATAGCGGATTCAGTGAAGTCATCGGTTCCTGAAAGATCATTGCTACGTCTTTCCCTCTGATCTGTCTCATTCTTTTTTCTGAAGCTGTCGTCAGCTCTTCACCATTTAATTTAATTTCCCCACCGATAATTTTCCCCGGCGGATTTGGAATCAGTCCCATGACTGAAAGTGAAGTAACACTCTTGCCGCAGCCCGATTCCCCTACAATACCGAGCACTTCACCTTCACGGACGTAAAAATCAATATCATCTACTGCAGGTACTTCTCCTTCGTCTGTAAAAAACGATACGCGGAGGCCTTTTACATCCAGTACCTTCTCCTGAGCCTTCATTGTGATCCCCCTCAAAATGACACGTTCTTTTATTTTTCTAATATACTTAGTTTTCTGAATTTTGATAAGACTTATTATACGATGTTACAGATAGATTTCAATAGCTATTCGTCATTTTTTCGTCAAATTGAATAAATTTGCAGTACTTTTTCTTCAAATTCGTTATCCCTATCATTTTTATTGGAATTAAGAAAAACTTCATTTAGCTAATTAAAATAAGGATAATCACATCTCTTTACACCCGTGAAACATTTCACATTCCTTTCTAAATTTTATTCAAATAATTTTATAATTATAAGTCATACAGAATATTTATAACCCTTCCATGTCTATACAGGAAAAAGAGAATGATTTTTATTCTTGACATACTGTTTAATCGGGGCTGAGATACCCATTTAAAAAGGCTCCCGGAATTTCCGGGAGCCTTACTTATTACTGCTGTGATTCATTAATTGGTTCTTCTTCTGATCCACCGAACAGACCTGAGATTGCATCAATTAATCCCTGGAAGAAATCTCTGACACCCTGCCAGAATCCTTCATCATTGACAACATCACTCAGACGATCCTGAATCGCTGTTGAAAGATCATTCAGCTGCTCTGACACATTATCAAAGTTGATATTCAGGTTACGCATCTGCTCGAATAAATCTGTCAGTCGCTGACGGTCTTCTTCACTCAAGTTAATTTCCAGGTTTGACAGCTGCTCATTAATGATCTGCTCAACATCTTCACGCGTTGCCGGGTTCTGTTCTGCGATTGCCTGCTTAATTTCAGCCAGCAGTTCACTTACCTTTTCCTGATCAATTCCCTCTTCTTCTGCAAGATCAGTCGCCAGGTTCAGCTCATCATTCGCAACTTCAAGTCTTGCTGTATCAAGTTCTTCACCGCTTACTTCATACGCTTTATAGATTCCTGTCAGTGCAGAATGACCGCTTACTTTTACCGGTGAAGCAATTTCAACCGTTGCATTTTCAATACCTGCTGTGAGTAAAGCATTGGCATACATTGTATCCGTTACCTGTGTAATATTTTCAGGGTTAACTCTTTCAATAACCAGTCCGTGTCCTTCATCTTGACGCGTGATTTTTGCTGAAGAAAACATACGTGCTCTGCTGTCTTCTCCTTCAATATAACGTACAAGATCTTCTCCTGTTACAACCACTTCTTCAACTGATTCAGGATCAGTCACGCCCAGCATCTCTCTTACTTCCTGTTTTTGGTTATCGTCAAGATTTCCGCCAAGCACCAGGATCGGAAGACCGAACCTTTCATCAATGCCTTCATCTGTATTATGGTCTGAAGCACCCGCTGTGCCGACTGCCGGAATAAGTAATATGATCGCTAGTAGAGCTGTAATCAACTGTTTCATCATTTGCATTCTCCTTTTGTTTTCAGTTCAGCAGAAATTTCCTCTGCATCTAATAGACGTTAAAATCTCCAAAAGGTTTCATGATGTTTTTTTCAGGTCCTCAGTCAGATGACCAGCCTGGTCTTTTACAGCATATGCAAATTGCGCAATTTCATCAAAAGCTGTTTCGAGCTCATGGACGGCATGGACGATTCCCTCAATGCCCTGGTCATTGTCAGCCGCGTGCTGCTGCATCATCTGCATGGTTCCCTGGACTGCCGTTCCACTCTCTGATGACAGCCTGGCTGCTTCAAGAATACGTCTGAATTGCAGCTTCAGTTCTTCCTGTTTACCAATTAACACTTCAAAAACATCTGAAGTCTGATTAATCGCATTCATGCTGCCATCCATTTTGTTTCTGGTTTCTTCAAGTGAGGCGGCCACTTCTTCTTTTGCAGAAGAGATTTCAGCAACAACTGTCCGGATATTCACAGAAACAGAAGCTGATTGTTCAGCGAGCTTCCTCACTTCATCCGCTACAATGGCAAATCCTTTTCCATGCTCCCCTGCTCTTGCAGCCTCAATAGAAGCATTTAAGGCAAGTAAGTTCGTCTGTGCTGCTATCCCGGTGATCTGGTCCAAAGCAGCGTCAATTTCCTTTGTTTTTTCATCGAGTACCTGAACCGTCTCAGCTGAATAACCGGACTGCTGTTGCACTTCTTTCATTTGACTGATCGTTGACTTTAGATTCTCTTTGTTTTCTTCTGCAGCCAGAATGACTTCATCGGTCAGTTTATTCATTTCTTCAGATCTCCTGGATACATCTGACACTTGTGACACAATGCCTGAAACATTTTTTTCTGCCGTGGCAGATGATTGCCTGTATTTTGATGACGCTTCTTCCATGATTTCAAGCTGCCCGCTGACAGAAGAAACTGAACTTGAGGAATCCGCAAGCTGGGTTGTCAGCTGGCTGACCATCTGATCAAGCCGGTCTGCCGTTGCTTCCACGTTAACCAGCATAGACTTCAGCTGAGTCTGAAGTTCAACACTCTGCTCATTTTTAAGACCGGCTCTTTTCACTGCATATAGTAAAATAATTGCGATTGGTACATATTGAACAATGTGATAAGCACCCGTCAGGATCGCATACTCCATCGAGGTTTCCACCATCATCGGTTCTGCAAAATAAAGATGGACAAACTGAGCAATGGCCAATAGAAAAGCGGTTGCGATCAGTGCCTTCTTCATGAGCTTTGCATCTGCATAAACGGCTGCAATACCGAGTGGAACAAACCAGAAGTATGGTACATTCACCCATGCATTCGCATAAAAGATAAATGACAGCAGTAATGTCGCAAGGACAGATAATTCCTTAAAATACTTAGCATCATTTGATAGCCTGTAATATAAAGCGGGAGCTACCAGCAGTAAAAACTGTGTATTGTACAAAACATTCATTAATGTCAGTTCCGGCACCCCATACATGATGACCTGCGCAATCATGTTCACCAGCATTAAAGCTGCTGACACCAATAAAATTCTGCTTAATAAACCTGAAAGTCTCCCCTCTTTCATTAAATCTTTCCCGTCCCCTTTCATTCTTAACCCCCCTGTACGTATATGAACCAACACCATTATTATAGTGAGTAAAATCCTAAATGAAAAGTAATTTTTTACAATTTTCAGTATAATAAGCATTCATTTTTCGAATTACTTTAAAAGATAGCGTATGATAGGAATACAACATTCAAGGAGGTCTACATAATGAATATTCTGATTGCAGGCGCCGGCGGGATTGGCGGCTATTTTGGCGGGAGACTGATGGAAAAAGGTCAGAAGGTTACTTTTCTTGTGCGTGAAAATAGAAAGAAACAGCTTGAAAAAACAGATCTTGTCATTGAAAGCCCTCACGGAAATTTCACCGGAAAACCCGATCTGATTACAAAAGATCAACGTGATCAAACGTATGATGCCATTATCATTACGACAAAAGCTTATCACCTTGAAGAAGTAATAAATGATATAAAACCGTTTGCTGATGAGTCTACACTGATTCTTCCTCTTTTAAATGGAATTGCTCATATGGAACCGTTGATTGAGGCTTTTGGCGAGCGTGTGATCGGCGGTCTGTGCTTTATTGAGACGACGCTGAACGCTGAAGGTCATGTGATTCAATCAAGTCCGATTCATGACCTGGTCTATGGAGAAAGAGACGGAAGTCCATCTGAACGGATCATGAAGCTGCAGGAGGCTTTTGAAGGTGCCCATGCAGGTTTTACACTCAGCGAAAATATCATGCAGGATATGTGGCATAAGTATTCATTTATCACTGCGATGTCCGGTATTACCACATTAATGAGGTCACCAATTGGTCCGGCAGTCAAACTGCCTGCAGCAAGACAGACACTTGAAAGACTGCTGCATGAAATTTCAGCTGTCATGCATGCCATTGACGCCCCAATCGCTGAAGGCCTCCCTGACATGCAAATGGCAAAAATGGAGGAAATGAAAGACGAAATGAAATCCTCTATGCTGCGTGATATGGAAAAAGGACTGCAGACAGAGACTTCACACCTGCAGGGCTGGCTGCTCGGGAAAGGAAAAGAAAATGGCCTTGAAACTCCTGTACTTGAAGCAGCTTTTGCACATGTGAAGATCTATGAGTCACTCAAATCCTGACAGATGACGACAACCTCAATTCTGCTGTATAATGAACTGACCAGATCGAAAAAAAGGAGGGAAAGATATGGCTGCGATGTCACTATGTCCAAAGTTCGAACAAGCTTTTCAAATTCTGGGCAAACGCTGGAATGGCGTGATCATACGCGTACTTGCTGATGGTCCTAAGCGCTTTTCAGAAATT
The DNA here is from genome assembly GCF_034427455.1 of Jeotgalibacillus haloalkalitolerans. Lineage (NCBI taxonomy): Bacteria > Bacillati > Bacillota > Bacilli > Caryophanales > Caryophanaceae > Jeotgalibacillus > Jeotgalibacillus haloalkalitolerans. The sequence continues at coordinate 95,984 of NZ_JAXQNN010000005.1, forward strand.
GCAGAGCCGATCCCTCATATCAGCAATAAAATCTTAACTGAACGTCTGAAGGAACTAGAAGAACACGGGCTTGTTATACGTGAAGTGTATCCGGAAACACCTGTGCGGATTGAATATAGATTATCGGATAAGGGTGAGTCACTTACACCTATTTTGGATGAGATTCAACATTGGGCTGATCAGTGGATGGCTAAATAGAAAAAAGCCGGGACAATTTTTATTGTTCCGGCTTTTTTCTGTTTGGCGGGCTTCGGGTTAAATGTAACCGTTTCAGGCGGATGCTTTCCGGACGGTGGTTGCTGAGCCTCCTCAGCCTGCGGCTTCCGGGGTCTCAGCTTCCCACTAATCGTCCCGGAGTCACCGCCTTACGCTTCGCTGCACTTGGATTTCATTATAAACTGATGAAATTGTTTAGTTTTAATATCATTCTTTCCCATATTTAGTCCGGCCATTTTAGGCTTGCGCTCCGTCGAAAGCTTTTTTAAAGACAGACCCTAATCACTATAGTGAAAAAAAGCATATTTATTCTTCCACCGAAGATTCCAGCCTCTTAATTTTGAACTGTCCATTTTCTTCTGTGATCAGGAAACGGTAGTCAAATAAGGTTGATTCGGGTTTGTTGTTTATCAGTTCTTCTTTTTCGACTGAGGCCCTCACTTCAACGTCTCCTGAGACAACAAAGGCATCGGATGATTTTAATGAGATGGATAGTAAGTTTTGAAACTCGTCTTTAAATTCCGCAAATGTGAATTCCTGTTGAACAGATACGCTTAACAGTGAGTAAGCCGTAACAAAATCACCGAATTCAATGCTGGATAAGTAATATTGTGCGATATACAGCGCCTGCTCTTCTACTGTTGGCGTGACTGCGTCTGCAGGCTGTTCTGCATATTGATCAAATGTCGGGAGCTCCTCCATCGGTTCTGCAATCCAGCCGTCTATTAAATCAACCACATCAGCGATTGGGATACTGTATCCAAGATTCTGATCCGGTTCTTCTGCAGAATTGAGTCCAATCACTTTCATTGTATCTGCATTTAATAACGGTCCACCACTATTCCCCGGGGAGATCGCTGCTGTGAATTGATCAATATTTTCATATTTGAATGGCTCAATGACAAATGACCGGTCCGTTCCATCAATGACACCTGATGTGACGGTATTCTGAAAGCCGAGTGGGCTTCCGAGCGCGAGTACCTGGTCAAGCAGCTGAGCTTCATTTTCCGTTTCAAGTTCCATTGGTTCCTTACCTGAAAGTTCATCTACTTGAACGACAGCAACGTCCGTCGTTTCACTGATTCCTTTTACATAGCCTGTATAACGGGCAGAATCCGCAGTGATCACCGTGACTTCAGATGCGTTGGCAACGACGTGGGCATTGGTTACAATGGCGCCTTCTGTATTATAAATAAAGCCTGAACCAATTGAACCGATCGGCGTTTCAATCTGGATCACTTTTTGCTGTGCATCAAAAAGGGCTTCTTCTCTTGTCATTGACAGCTGACTGAGGAACTCTTCTTCATCTGCATTCAGACTGCCGGTTGTTAAGTATGAAGGTTCCTGTTTGATTGAGCCGGCCACATATTGCTTGATGGCTACACCGCCCCACACTGTCAACCCGACGATCATTGCTGCTGCGATCAGGCTTGCAGTCCATTTTTTATTCATACTTCACCTCTATTCCAAATACCACGTAATGGATTCAATTTCCACTTTTTCATAGGATTCACTTACTTCAAGCTCATCGGTAAACAGCCCTGTCCCCTCAGGCACAAGGTACTCAGGGTCCGCAACCGTGAGACTTTCAGCTACAACATTTCCCTCTTCGTCAAATACGCTCCAGGAAATCTCAATCCAGCTGATTGGCCGTGATCCGTTATTTTTCACTTCGCCTGTGAGCTGAATCTTCTTTTCATCTGCCGTGACTTCCCACTCCTCTACAGAAACTGCTTCTGTCCTGTTGAAGTGGTCCTGCCTCTCAGCCTCTTTCATCGCTTCAGCAAGCCGGTTGTACTCTTCCTCCTGATAAGCAGTCCTCTGCGTCTTGATCTTTTCTTTAAAGGACTGTAATTGCTCATTATCCGGCGCATATCCAAGTCCGATCTCTATGATATCAAGCGCTTCAGAGAAATGGTAAAGTTCAAGCTCATCAGCAGCATCACGGATTGATAAAGAGGCAATCTGTTCAACGATCCGCGCTTCCAGCTCTGAAGCACCTTCCTCGTCGATCTCACTTACCTCCAGCAGTTTACCCGCCAGCGATTGAATAGACAGCTGTTCATTTAAATCATCTTTGATCGAAAGTAATAATGCTTTTTCTTTTATATCAATCATGCGCTGCTGTTCTGCAAATAGCAGCTCATTCTGATTTTCTTTCATTTTTGATGTTAAGTTTTCAATTTCTTCCTGTATATTGTCATATTGTCCATTTTCAAGCTGCTCCTCAAGCTTTGTCAGCTGCTTCTGAAACCCTTCAGCCTGCCTGACTGCTCTGAGACTTTCCCTCAGAGATTCATACTCAGGACGCGCATTCGCAGCTTTCGCCAAATTCTGCTCCGCTGTACTCCAGTTCTTATAAAAAGCCGCATTTTCACCGGCAGATTTCCATTCTGTCACTTTATCATTAGTCCAGGTTTCATATCCATATATCGTTCCTAAAGATAAGATGCTGATCATGACTACGATCAGCAGGAATTTAAATGGGGTCAACATTCTTTTTTTTCCACTGAAATCTTTAGAAGGAGATTTGGACGATGGTTTGTTTTCTGACTGATCATGATTCATCGATGCATTCCCCTTTCCTTATCTATTGTACTACCCTTTTTTCCTTAATTTCACTCTAAATGAGACAATTTGCTAAAATTCTTTGATTTTTTTACAGAAGGGTTGATTTTAACAAATTCATTGATTTTAAAAAAATAAAATTTCCTTGTTGACTTTATCTCGAATTCAAGATAAACTAATTACAAATAACAACCGAGTTACAAAAAGTAACTCTAAACACTAAGGAGGAATTTATAATGACAAACACAACAGCAAAAAAATGGGCAGTAGATACAGCACACTCAAGCGTGGATTTTTCAGTTAAGCACATGATGATTTCAAAAGTAAAAGGTTCTTTCCACGAATTCAGCGCAGATATCTCAGCTGACCCTCAGGATTTGACTGGAGCAGACATCAGCTTCTCTATCAAAGTGAACAGCATCGATACACGCAGCCAGGATCGTGACAACCACTTACGTTCAGCTGACTTCTTTGAAGTTGAAACATACCCTGAAATCACGTTCCGCTCTACAGATATCAAAAAGACTGGCGAAGACGAGTATGAAATGACTGGCGACGTAACAATTAAAGATGTAACACGCCAGGAAACATTCAAAGTGGAATACGAAGGTTCAGGTCAGGATCCATGGGGCAACCAAAAAGTCGGCTTCACTGCAGACGGCAAACTTAACCGTAAAAACTACGGTCTTACATGGAACCAGGCACTTGAAACTGGCGGGGTTCTTGTAGGTGAAGATATTAAGATCAACCTTCAGATTCAGGCACAGGAAGCATAGAAAAGCGGAGGCAGGCGTTCAGCCCCCACAAGCATAAGACGCAATGAGAGAAATGGGTGACCTTCCCCATTTTCTCATTGTGGCTTATGACTCGAGGGGCTGCCTGCTGGGCTGGACATAGTATAGAAACCCCGCCGAGGCCCAGCTCGGCGGGGTTTCCTCTTTATATGGCGGCGTTTGTGGAAGGTGGCTTGTCTGTAACAAGAGTAGCCGCTATCCGGGGGGGAATGACTACGGCGTTCGAATAATCTGAAAGGTGATGGAATAAAACAAAAGGTGACTGAATAATCCTGATAGGTGAATGAATTAATTCGGCCGCGCCTTCATAACGTTGAATTAATCAAAAGGTGATAGAATTAAATGAATTGCTGATCGAATAATATATATTGATGGCCGAAAAAACGCCCACCCACCCTGCATACTAAACCATTTAAGCAAAACCCTATCCCCATCTGAAAAAGTCATTATCAACATGAATTCACCCTCCTATTTCACAAAAAAAACCGCCAAAGCCCGGGCTTCAGCGATTCCTCCACATCAGTTAATCATCTTCCCCTCTTTATCCTTCCAGAACTCCTTCCTCAGCACGACCTTCTGAATCTTACCTGAGGCCGTCTTTGGCAGTTCATCAGCGAAACTGAAGCTTTTTGGAATTTTAAAGCGTGCAAGCTTTTCGTTGGCAAAAGCAACAATGTCCTCTTCAGTCAGTTCAGCGTCTGGACGCTTCACGACGACTGCATGAGGCACTTCACCCCATTTTTCATGTGGTACGGCAATGACGGCTGCTTCCATAATATCCGGATGGTCGTATAGCGCAGCTTCCACTTCAATAGAAGAAATATTTTCTCCGCCGCTGATGATCACGTCTTTTTTGCGATCTACAATTTCCATGTAGCCCTGCTCGTCAATGACCGCCATATCACCCGTATACAGCCATCCATCCCGAATAGTCGCGGATGTTGCCTCAGGATTTTTATAATAGCCTTCCATCACATTATTTGAGCGGACAGCAATTTCCCCGATTGTTTTTCCGTCATGCGGCACTTCATCCCCGCTTTCATCAAATACACGGACTTTTGTGCCAATCAGCTCATAACCGGTTTTTGCTTTTAACCTTGCGTAGGCACTTTCATCTTCCGCTGGTGTATTTTCCCGAGGCTGCGAGGTCGTCACAAGCGGTGAGATCTCTGTCATACCGTATACATGAATGAATTCCCATCCGAGTTCCTCTTCAACCTTTCTGATAAATGCCGGCGGTGGTGCTGATCCGGCAATGACGATTCTGAGCGGATGATCAAATGTTGATTTTGTATGCAGAGATTCCTGCAGTACCATATTCAGAACGGTTGGCGCCATATGCATGATCGTCACCTGATGCTCTTCAATACGCTCAAGCATTTGCTTCGGATCCACTTTCCGCTGCATCACCTGTGTGGCACCATTCGCTGTATAGTAAAAAGGTGAGCCCCATCCATTTACATGAAACATCGGTAATACATGCAAAAGCGTATCCCGGTCACTCACGCGCAGGTGGTGCATCGTGGACAGTGCATGCAGATAATTTGAACGGTGCGATAATAACACACCTTTTGGATCCCCGGTTGTTCCGCTCGTGTATAAAAGAGAGGCGATATCTGTTTCTTCAAGCGGTTCCCTCTCAAATGATTCGTCTGTAAATGTCATCAGCCACTCTTCGTAATCAATGCATCCTTCAGCGGAACCACCCTGCACAATAATCGTATGAACACTTTCAAGCCTGTCTCTGATCGGTTCAACAAGCTGGTACAATTCTGTGTCTGCAAATAGCACTTTACTTTCACTGTGATTTAAAATAAACAGGTAATCATCCGGTCTGAGCCGTGTATTCAATGATGTCATGATGGCACCTGTCTGATAAATGCCGTAAAATCCTTCATACATTTCAAGAGAGTTTGGCGTTAAGTAAGCTACTTTGTCCCCTTTTTTGATATCCAGACTTCGCAAACCGCGCGAAAGTCTGTTTACTCTTTTTTCAACTTCTTTATAGGTGAGTGCTCTTTCTCCATCAATGACTGCTGTTTTATTCCCGTAAAGTGTTACTGCCCGATCCAGAAAGTCTGTCAAGATTAATGGCACATGCATCCTTACATCCCCTTTGTTTGTACTTAAATATGGGTGTATTGTATACGTTTTCAAAAAGTAAATCAATTATTGACAGAACTTTCAGGTATTTATCTATTAGCTAAACTGGCTGCTGATTTCCGTTCCAGGGGGACGCTTTCCGCGGCCGGGCGCTGAGCCAGCAGGCTTCGCCATGCTCTGTCTCACCTGTCCCTTCCTGCCGCAGGAGTCGCCCCCTTCCACTACAATCATCAGCTGTGCAGATACAACATTGACCTTTAATAAAATTTATCTTTTCAAAACTGTATCTAAAATAAGTGAGGATTTTCAGGGAGTGCCGAGACTCCAACTATGAGCTAAACATGCTATATTACATAGACATTAAATGTTAAAGAGCACCTCGCTAAAATGATTAATTCATTGTCAGTCGGGAAGAATATATACTATACAAATCTAAGGAGATGATTGAGATGGCAGATAAAGAGAATAAGAAAGAACAAAATAATAAGAATGATGCGGAAGAAAAAATCCAGGATATGTTTGAAGAAGGTACCGTGGATCGCAAGGAAGATGAGGAAGACAAAGAAGATAAGGATTGAAAAAAACCGGGTTGCCGTATTTGAGCAACCCGGTTTTTTTAGCTTCGGTTAACAGGCAGCGTGCAGCATCTGAAAGAGCCGCCAGACTTAATAATTTCTGAAATATCACATTCGATCACATCATAGCCCGCTCTTTTAAGCTTCTTATTGATGTCCTGATTGACGGGCAAACTGATGATTTTATCGTGCCCAATGCTAAGTACATTCGGACCCATCGTGAACTGTTCATCATCGGTTACATCAATCAGTTCATAGTGCTCCTTGAACTTATCGATCATTTCCTGTGAAAAAGCCGGGCTGTAAATCAGGGCTTCTTCAGGTGAGATGATGTTGAACAGACAGTCCAGATGTAAGTACTGTGAATCAAACGGGACAGCTGTGATGTCGTGTTCGGGCAGCTTCGCACGCAGTTCTTCAACTGCATCTTCTGTTGTTCTGCTGCTGATGCCGACCCATATTTTTTTGCCGTCTGTAATTACATCTCCACCTTCAATTGAGGGTGAAGTGATCTTTTCGAATTTCATTTTCGATTCCTGCAGCCATTCCTTTAAAATCCTGTCTTCTCCGCTGCGCATGTCTGTTCCCATGGTGGAAATGAAAACTGTGTCACCAATGGTAAAGCCGATGTCACGTGTGAAGACCTGTTCAGGATACATCGCAAGCGGCGGCAGCTGAACGACATCTGCACCGTGTTCATGAAGCAGCTGGATAAAGTTACGGTGCTGTTCCATTGCTTTTTCGCGGTCGATATTATCTTTTAAAAAGTGTTTTTGCGTTTCATTTATGGCCTCTTCAATTTTCATAAAGGCAGGCGGACATACAAGGACACGTTCAAGTGCGCCAAATTCATTTTGACAGCCGGCCTGGTTATGATTTTCTTTTCGTTCCATCAACATGCTCCAGTCCTCCGTTTTTACTCTTTTTGTATGTTATTCCTTTTTCACAGTAAAAATAAACGGAGGGTTCTAGGAAAATTATTGAACTGAATACTTTTGAAGCCCGGTATGACTGTTTTCGAGGATCGAAAAAATTTTTTCTTTGTACGATGCGAGACTTAAATCACTTCTGCTTCTCGGCTTTGGCTGGCTGATTTTGATTTCAGCTGCCAGTTCACCAGGCTGTCCGCTCAGCACCAGAATTCTGTCACAGACATGCAGTGCTTCATCAATATCATGCGTCACCATTACCATTGTGGTTTTTTCTTCCTGCCAGATATCAAGCAGCAGATCCTGCAGCTGCATTTTTGTAAATGCATCAAGTGCACTGAATGGCTCATCCAGTAATAGCACCGAAGGTTTTGAAGCGAGTGCCCGCGCAATCGCAGTTCGCTGCGCCATTCCACCTGACAGGTCACGTGGAAGTGCTTTTGAAAATTCACTTAACCCTACGAGGGATAAATAATGTGCACCCTGCTCACGGTATTTTGCAGGATGTTTAAATCCAAACAGCACGTTATCTTCTACTGACAGCCAGGGCATCAGCCGGGGTTCCTGAAAAATAACGCCTGCTCCTTTTCCGCTGCCGTCATGTAAGTGAATTGTGCCGCTGTCTGCCTGATCTAGTCCTGACAGTACGCGCAGCAGCGTACTTTTACCACAGCCGCTCGTCCCGAGAATACCGACAATTTCACCTTTTTGAACAGTGAAGGATATATCCTTAAATCCGGCTGCCCCATCTTTAAATAAGCGGGATGCTTTTTTTACTGTTAACAATGCAGTCACCTCTTTTACTGAGCATTTTGCAGGTTATCCTGCCACTTCAATGACTTTGCTTCAATTCCTTTGAGCAGTGCATCTGTCCCTTTACCGAGTGCTGCAAATAAGATGATACTTGCGATAATTAATTCCGGTGAAGATGTATTCTGCCCAAGTACAAGCAGATATCCAAGTCCTTCACTTGCACCAAGCAGCTCTGCAGCAACGACAAACATCCACCCTAAGCCAAGTCCGCTCCTGATCCCTACGAGAAACGATGGCAGAGACGCCGGCAGGATAATTCTTCTGACTAACTGCAGTGAGCTGAAACGATAGACCTTTCCCACTTCAATCAGCTTTCTGTCGACACCCTGAATACCTGATACGATATTTAAATAAACCGGGAAGAATACGCCGACTGCGATTAACGTGACTTTAGAAGGCTCTCCAATGCCCATCCATAAAAGAAATAATGGAACCCAGGCAAGTGACGGGATAGATCTGAATGCCTGCAGAATCGGATCGAGCAGCCTTTCTGCCTGTTTAAAGTATCCGACTGCTGCACCGACTATCAGGGCAGCTGCGGTTCCGATCAGAAATCCTGCCCCCACTCTGTATAATGTGATGGACACATGCGACCAGAGTGTACCCTCCTGTGCCATTTCAATTATTGACGTGACCACAACGGTCGGGGCTGGCAGCAGGTATGATTCGATCCAGCCGAGTCGGGCCGCTGCTTCCCAGACAGCGATCAGCACAACTGGGAGGATCAGTCCGAGTCCAATCAGATTCAATTTATTTTTCATACCGCTCCCTCCTTTACTCCAGACTCTCTGTAAATGACGGGTTTAACAATTCATCAACAAGTGCTTCAATATCTGCATCCTGATCAATCACTTCCTCCTGGCGCAGCACCTCACCCGCTGCAATCAGCGCTTCAGTATGTTCATCTCCAATGACCGGATTTGAAAAGTCATTGCGGGCAAGACTTGCTTTTGCCACCTCAAGGTTCATTTCCGCTTCATCTGCAAGAATTTGTGCGGCATCATCAGGATTCGCAATCGTCCATTCACGTGCTGCTTCATATTGCGCAATTACTTCTTCCACAATCTCAGGATAATCTTCAGCAAATTCTGATCTGACATTCAGTGTTCCATACGTATTAAAGTCAGGATTCCGGTAAAACAGTTCTGCATTCGTATCCAGTTCTGCTCTTGCCATATGCGGATCCAGTCCGGCCCATGCATCGACCTGACCTGAAGATAATGCATTTGCTCCATCCGGATGCTGAAGGTTCACAATTTCCACTTCATCTGAGGATACCCCTGCTTCTTCAAGTGCACGAAGGAGGAATATGTAAGGGTCTGTTCCAAGCGTTGCGGCGACTTTTTTTCCTTTCAGGTCTTCCACTGACTGAATATCTGATCCTTCAGCTGCAACAAGTGCAGTCCACTCCGGCTTTGCGTATAAGTAAACGGATTCCACCGGAGAGCCGTTTGATTTTGCGATCAGGGCTGCCGCTCCTGCAGTGGACCCAAAATCAACACTTCTGGAATTAAGAAACTCCAGTGCCTTATTACTTCCCTGACTGAGTACCCACTCCACTTCAATTCCTTCATCCTTCAGTGCTTCTTCTACCAGTCCCTGCTCTTTCAGTACAAGGCTCGTTGGTGAATAATAAGCATAATCAAGCGTAATTTTTTCCGGCTGTTCATCTGAACTGGCGTTTGCTGAGCATCCAGCGAGGACCCCGATTGCCGCTGATGATAAGATAAGTGCACTTAATTTATTCATTTATATTCCTCCCTGTTTACTCAGAATTATGTTTAAAAGAAACGGACAGCTTTTACTGTCCAGTTTCAAAATGATATTTGACGAGCTCCCCCCATTTTTCAAATTCAACGAGGAAGCCGTCATGACCAAAATCTGTATCGACTTCATGAAAGTCAGCTTCAGGTACATAGCTGATAAACTGTTCAATTACGTTCGGCGGGTATAGCAGATCCCCCTTAAATCCAATGCCAAGCAGCTTTGACTTAATCTTCCCGGCTGCTTCCTGAATACTGCCGTGATACCTGCTGATATCGTGATGATTCATCGCATATAAAAGTGTCAAATAGCTGTTCGGGTCAAACCGTTTCGTGATTTTTTCACCCTGGTATTTTAAATAGGATTCCACCTGATAAAATGGCTGCTTTTCTTCCACTTCTTTTTCTTCTCTGTTGAATCTGCCTGTAAACAGGTAGGGACTTCTGTAAGTGACAAGACCGACCATTCTGGCAACCTCAAACCCTTTTACGTCAGAGGCATTTTCATACAAGCCGTTGTTCCAGGCCGGGTCATTTTCAATCGCATGAATTCCGATCCGGTTGAAAGCTATCCCGTAATCACTTAATGATGGCGTCGCTGCAAGGAGCACTGCTTTTCCCATAAAATCAGGATAGCTGATGCACCATTCAAGTGTCTGCATACCGCCGAGTGACCCGCCTATGACACCGTGCAGGCTTGTGATTCCAAGCTTCAGACAGGCGTGATACTGGGCGTTCACCATATCTTTTACCGTGATAAATGGAAAGGCTGTGCGGTACTTTTCACCGTTTTGATTAAGTGAATCTGGACCTGTAGAACCGCTGCAGCCGCCAAGAACGTTAAATGTAATCACCTGAAACTTTGTTAAGTCAATGTAAGCATGTTCACCGGCAAATCCACGCCACCAGCCCGGATCCTGCTCCGTTCCGACTGACTGGTGCGTCCCGGTTAACGCGTGACAGATCAGGATCACAGGTAATGACGGATCTCCTGACCGCTCATAGCGGAGAGAGACATCATCTATCACTTTTCCGGATTCAAGTGTCAAAGAACCGATGTTAACTGTCCCTTCACGATGCATGACCTTCTCAGTTAATGTCTCTCCCATGGTGGTTCCTCCCTTACGAATGCGCTGGTACTGCCGCTTTTTCAATCGCCTGATTTAAATCGTTAATTAAATCTTCAACAGATTCAATACCGACTGATAATCTGATTTGCTCTTCCTTTACGCCGGCTGCCTCAAGATCTGCAGCTGTCAGCTGTGCGTGTGTTGTTGAAGCCGGGTGAATGATGAGTGATTTCGCATCCCCAACGTTAGCAACATGTGACCAGAGCTGCGTATGATCAATCACTTTTCTGCCTGCCTCGCGTCCACCCTTAATGCCAAATACAATAATTGATCCGGCTCCTTTAGGCAGATACTTTTTCGCCGCCTCATATGATGAGTGGCTTTCAAGACCCGGATACTGCACCCAGTCAACTGAAGGATGCTGATCCAGATACTCAGCGACTTTCAGCGCGTTTTCCACGTGACGCTCCACTCTCAGATGCAGCGTCTCAAGTCCCTGCAATAAATAAAATGCATTTTGAGGGCTGAGGCATGCGCCTGTATCACGCAGCAGATTCACCCGCAGCTTTGCGATAAATGCCGCTGCTTCAAGATCCACAAAGCGTAATCCGTTATAGCTTGGGTCAGGCGTTGTAAAATCCGGGAAGCGTCCGTTATCATAATTGAATGTTCCTGCATCTACAACGACACCGCCAATCGTTGTGCCGTGTCCACCGATCCATTTCGTTGCTGAATGGACAACGATGTCTGCCCCGTGTTCAATCGGTTTGTTCAGATAAGGCGTTGCAAATGTGCTGTCAACAATCAGCGGAACGCCTTCTTCATGAGCGACTTTTGCCACTCCTTCTGTATCAAGTACATGCAGACTCGGGTTTCCAATCACTTCTGCAAAGACAGCCTTCGTTTTCGGACCGATCGCTTTTCTGAAGTTCTCCGGGTCTGTCCCGTCAACAAATTTTACATTCACACCGTATCTCGGCAACGTCTGGGCGAAAAGGTTGTAAGTGCCGCCATAAAGATTTGCAGCAGCGACAATTTCATCTCCTGCGCCTGCAAGGTTCAGTACTGCATAAGTGATTGCCGCCATGCCGGAAGCTGTTGCCACAGCACCGACTCCGCCTTCTAACAGCGCGATTCTATTTTCAAAAGCAGCGACTGTCGGGTTTCCGATTCGTGTATAGATATTTCCTTCTTCAGCAAGTGAGAATAAATTCTGCGCATGCTCAGCGCTGTCAAACGTGTAAGACGTTGTCTGATAGATCGGGATTGCTCTTGAATTCGTAGTCGGATCTGATTCTGTTGCACCGTGAAGTAATAGCGTCTCAATATTGTATTGCGGCTGATTGTTGGTCATGAATGAATCTCTCCTTTAGTGAGTTGATGGATTTTTTTACAGTGAAGTTGTAACTGGATGAAGGTGAAAGGGGAAAACAAAAACCCCCTTCATAAGAAGAGGGTTATATATCCTCCTCTTATCTTTCAGACCTTTTCAGGGTCTGTAGGAATTAGCACCTTTCCGTATCAGGATTTGATACGTTGGTTGCCGGGCATCGCAGGGCCTAGTCCCTCCGCCACTCTGGATAAGAGTTATAAAGTTGTAAGTACATGTTGTGTTTGCTCTTGTTGAGGATTATAAAGAGTCTGAAAAAGGAAGTCAACCTTTTTCTGAATATTTATTTTATTGGGCTTTGAATTCTATTACCTCTGCTTCTGGATCGGACTGAATTTCTATGTGTGCCGGAACCCGCAGATGGATGACACTCATGCCACTCGAATAATTTAAGCCTGAAGCCAGGTCCGCACGCTCCCCTTTCATGAATTGCTGTGCGGCAACCGGTGGATTAAACTGATTGAACTGAAGCCTGTTGGTGTGAAATGAGTTTTCTACATTCACTGTACCAGCGGCAATTGACACTTCTGCTCTTTTGATGGTTTCCGTAATGTCATAACCATTTAATACGACAGGTGTTTCATAAATGTCAATCAGAATTTCACGGTCAACCTCTTCATCTTTTGTAACAGCAATTAGCACATCTCCATAAGACGACCCATAACCTGGCGCAGGAATAATCAGCCGGTCCATTGAAAAATCATACTGCTTTTGTTCCACCAGAAATTCAGGCGCAATATCATCAAACCTGTTTTGCTGAGCGGGTCCATACAGGTCAAAGTAATAGTCTGATGGTTCCGCTTCTGACATGGCATTCGTGTCATCAGCTGATACCGGTAAAATATAATATGCAGCCATAGCAACCAAGAGAACGCCGGAATAGATGATATAGATCAGTCGGGTACGCAACAGCTTCCCAGTAAATATTCTTTGTTTTTTGGGCTTTAATTGCTGCTCTCTTCTTCTCCAAAAGAGTGTGAAAATCAGTAAAACGAGTGCGATTGGAAGTATTTGAACAAGGAACATCATATTTCTCTCACCTCACTATTATTGGTCAGCGCTACTGCCAGACCATACAATATGACTGCAGTAAAAAGTGCTTTTACCAGAAAAATCAGCAGTGAGCTTTCCTGAACATAAAAGAGATGAGCGAATTCAAATAGAACGTAGTTTTGCAGGATGTTCGGAACAAATATGATTGCCGGGATCAGTGCAAAAAACAGCTTACTGATCTTCAATAATGTTCCAAACAGATACCCAAGCGCAACAGCCATTAAGTAATACCCGAACATACCGGCACCTGCAATGAACAGTTCCCCGGGTGACCCTACCGTTGAAAGCCCGGGAAAATACTCTGCCGGACGTACCAATAACATAATGAGATAAATCAGATAGCTGCTCAATACAGTAAAAATGGCAGCAATCAAGACAACAGAAGCAAACAGAATTGCATTGGAAACCTGAGAAATGAAACGGTTTGTAACAAATGAGAAATCTTCATACAAATAGTTTTTAGCAGTGAGCATAGCCGGCGTAACGAACATCCAGAATATCGTGAAAGCAAAAACAGTATTCGTCGAGTAGGTTGACACTTCAATCGAAAACAAATCATTAGTCGTCGCCATTCCTCCAGATCCAATCGCAGAGAATATAATCCCGATCACCTGCAGAAGAACAAGACTGCGCAGCAGATACGTATAGGAATACCATTTATAAATCACTTGCTGCCGGATCACATCACCCGTGCTGACTGTTGCTAAAGACATCATCAATCCCCCCTGTATTTCTTCTCGTCATATACACACACAAATCACTCGCAGACACCGGCGAAAATCTAAGATCACGCGCAGCTGCTTTCTCAGCCGCAGTAAAATGATTTTTCACAACCACTGTTGAGAATCCGCTTTTTTCTTCAAGACGGGCAATCACTTCCTGCTGATCTGACCAGCTTTTAACCTGAACAGTCGGGCCGGTGACAGCCATCGCATACTCTTTTACTTCTTCGATCGGGAGATGCAGAACCGAACGTCCCCCATCAATCAGCAGCAGATCTTCAATCAATTCATCAATTTCATCAAGGTGGTGACTTGAAATCAGAATCGTTCTCGGATGTGCAAGATAATCCTTCAGCAGTGCCCGGTAAAAATCTTTTCTGACTGAGGCATCCATGCCGGTTGTCGGCTCATCAAATATCGTCAGCGGACAGCGTGCTGCAAGACCAAGGATTCCGAAAAACGTATTTTTCTGTCCCTTAGACAGATAATCCGTTCCAACATTCATGGGTAAGGCAAAATACTCCGCAAGACGCTGTGCAAGCTCTGCGTCCCAGTTCGGATAAAAACGGCTGTGGTGATGCAAAATGTCTTTCGTCGTCAGCGCATTCGAGAAAACAGTGTATTCATCAAGATACATACTGTTGGCAGATACCTTCAGGCTGTTAAAGGGCTTTTCACCGAACACACTGATGTCCCCGCCTGTCTTTTTTAAATAACCGGCGATCGTTTTCATGAGCGTTGTTTTACCAGACCCGTTTCTTCCGACAATGCCGGTAATCGTATTTTCCTGAATGATAAAGTCCGCATCTTTTACACCGGCACCGTTTTTGAACCTTTTCTCAAGATGTCTGCATTCAATAACCGTCATGACGTTTCCCCTTTCCGGCGACTTTGCTCCAGCTGAATCATGTGGATCAGATCTGTTTCTTTTACATTCAGGTGTTCTGCCTCGGCAACTACATCGGATACAAGCGCTGCCAGAGTTTCGTTGATTCTCCTGTGGCGGATCTGTTCAGCCGCCTCTTCTGTCACAAACATCCCAAGTCCCCTTTTCTTATATAGAATCCCTGCATCTGCAAGTATGGTCAGCCCTTTTGCTGCTGTGGCCGGATTGATATTGAACTGATCAGCCAGCTGGTACTGCGAAAACATCTTTTCATGTGCTTTAAATCGTTCATGCAAAATTTCTGTTTCCAGCCACTCTGCAATCTGTATATAAATCGGTTTTGTACTGTCTGCATTCAGCATCAGCTCAGTCACCTCCTTTATCTGATATAGTGCATTACTGTTGTAATGTACTATATAGTATTTTGTAATCTTTGGCAATAGGTGTTTGTGGAAATTTTTGATATTGGGCGCGTGCGTTGGTTCGTGGAAAAGTGAGGCATGTTCGGAGAAAACATGTGGAAGTTCGTAGAAAAACATGGTGCGTTCTCAGAATAAACAGGGTGGTCCTTAGAAAAATAAACAAGGTTCACAGCTTCATGACGAAAGACTCACAAAAAAACTGCACAATTGCTGTGCAGTTTTAATTCGTATTTATGATTTCAACACCTTTGCCAACGGATGAACGCCTATACTTTGTATAAATAGCGACAGCAATACGGCAATAAAGGAAACGGTCATCACGGTTTCAATTTCTCCCGTGCCAGAGGCCTCGAGTAATAACAGCAGCACAACTGACATCGTTCCTTTCACTCCGCCAAATGAAATCAGCAGTGATTCCTTCCAGGACAGGTTCCTGCGGATCGGCGGCACGCTTTGAGCGGTAAGCACGACAAGCAGGGTTCTGATCACAAGTGACAGGATAAATACAATCGCCGCAAAGCCGAACCACTCCCATTTCAAATAGTCGACTGCTGTAAATCCGATGAGTAAGAAGACGAGTGATAACAGCGTCGGTTCGACTACATCCCAGAAGTGATCGAGTGATTCCCGGTAATGATCCTCTTTATTAATCCTGTTAAATTCCCAGGAAAGCATCAGTCCTGCTGCAACGGTTGCCAGCACCCCCGAGATGCCAAACGATTCCGCAAGCAGAAATAATCCGTAAGCCATGATAATGCTCAGCATGACCTGATACTCCTGATGATGCGTGAAATGAACTGCTCTGCTGACAATCCAGCCGAACACAACTCCGATCAGTGCGCCACCGATCGCCACATATAAGAATTCTCCCATAAACGAGAAAAACGAAAAGCTTTCATGACCCTGGTGAATAGATAACAGTGTCGCAAAAATAACATAGCTTGTTCCATCATTGATCAGTGACTCACCTTCTACAATGTCACCGACTTTTTCATTATCCAGAGACTTATGTAAGATGGAAGTCACTGAAACCGGGTCAGTCGGTGTCAGGACAGCTGCAATCAGCAATGCTTCTGTAAAATCAAGCGGTACAAACCACGTGGCAATCAAATAAATGACACCACCCAGTCCGAGCACTGTCAGCATCAGCCCGACAGTACTGAGCAGTGAAACCGCCCAGCTGTTTGTCTTTAAAGCCCCAACTGAAAACTTGTAAGCTGAAATGAATAACAGCGCGGGCAGGATGATTTCATACAGTGCTTTTTCAGATAATTGAATGCCTTCAAAAAAAGGAATGAAAAATAAGAGCATTCCGATGCCGACTAAAACGGGTGGTCTTGGAAACACCTGTGTCCGTTTATCAATTGTAAAAATGATATAGCCGATCAACAAAAGAACGACAATCTGAACCGGCTCCATCTGACGCACCTCCTTATCTCATAACGGCACCGCCCGAGATTTTCACAGATTCACCAATGATATTTTCAGCAGCATCTGAACATAAGAACAGAATGGTTCTTGCCACTTCTTCAGGCTGTGTAATGCGCCCGGAAGGCAGCCCTTCTTCAACGACCTTTAATTGTTCTTCAAAAGAACGCCCGGCACTTTTTCCTTTTTTCTGAATCGCATTACGACCCATTTCAGTATCCACAAATCCCGGACAGACTGCATTTACTCTGACACCATGCGCTGCAGCTTCATGAGCGAATGCCTGAGTAAAGGCAATCACTGCAAACTTGGATGCGGCATAGGCAGTGTTTCCATGTGTTGCCCTCAGACCGGATAATGACGATACATTCACGACTGCTCCAGCCTTTGCTTCCTTCATTTCCGGGTAGACGAGCTGCGTGAGTGCCACGGTGGAAAAATAGTTCAGCTCCATCACCTTACGCATATCTTCTTCTGACAAATTTTCAACCGTATCACCTCCGGATATACCGGCTGAATTGACAAGTGCTGTAACCGGTCCGGCATAATCTTTTGCTTTTTGAAGCAGTCTTTCTCTGTCTTCAGACTCGTTCAGATCTGCTGAGACAATTAACAGTTTCGCTTCGATTCCTGCTTCCTGGCATTTTTCTTTCAGATCATCGAGCTTATCTATATTACGCCCGGCAGCTGTGACTGCTGCGCCGGTTTTTAGTGCCTCTATGACTGTGTGCCAGCCGATTCCACCGGTTGCGCCTGTGACTAAAATGTGCTGATCTTTCAATCCATCCTGTGCAAAAATCATTGGTCATCCTCCTAAAAAGTATTTAGAAGTCTTTACCACTGATTTTTGCGGGCAAACAAAAAAGACTGGAACAAATTGTTTCAGTCTTTTCAACCGTTTCGCTGCGCTTCGAGCGGACGCTTTCCGGACGGCGGTTGCTGAGCCTCATCAGGCAAGCCTTGCGGGGTCTCAGCTTCCCGCTACTCGTCCCGGAGTCGCCGCTCTACGCTCCGCTACACTATGATTATGGAAATCATTTTTGTCGTATAGAATATCTAATATCATTACAACCAGTATTTGCTTTATACCTGCAGCGTCTGGTACGCGCCAACTTTATCAAGTGCCTGGCGCAGGTCAGCGAGCAGGTCTTCGGTGTCTTCCAGACCGACTGACAGACGCAGGAGACCTGAGGTGATACCGCGTGATTCGCGCTCTGATGGCGGCATTGCGGCGTGACTCATGGTTGCAGGGTATGACAGAATTGACTCGACAGCACCCAGGCTGACTGCAAATACAGGAATCTTCATTGCTTCAACGAGTACGCCGGCACTTTTTTTGTCAGGCAGTCTGAAAGATAGTACGGCGCCCGCTCCAGTCGATTGCCTCTGATGAATATGATATCCTGCGTGAAATGAAAAGCCCGGATAATAGACTTCATCAACAAGCGGGTGGTGATGAAGAAACTGTGCAATTTCTCTTGCTGAATCAGATGACTGCTTTAATCTGACGCTGAGTGTTTTTAACCCGCGCAGCAGTAACCAGCTGTCCTGAACACCAAGAATCGAGCCAAATGAATTCTGAATGAATTTCAGCTGTGCGGCAATTTCCTCGTCTTTTACCGCAGCAAGTCCTGCGACCACATCACTGTGACCGGAAAGGAATTTTGTCGCACTGTGTAACACGACATCCGCTCCAAGATCAAGCGGCTTCTGATAAAGCGGCGTCATGAACGTATTATCCACAAACGTCAGACAGCCGTGTGCTTTTGCCACTTTTGCCACGCCTTCAATATCAGTAATATTGAGCGTCGGATTGGATGGCGTCTCCACGTAGATCACTTTGGTATTCGGCTGAACGTTACGTGCCGTTTCATCAAGATCTGTCATATCGATAAATGAATGATCAATATTAAAGCGTGTTAATACTTCTGTGATCATGCGGTACGTGCCGCCGTAGACATCCTTTGAGACGAGGACGTGGTCACCTGCAGAGAGCAGCATGAACGCAGAAGAGATCGCAGCCATTCCTGATGCAAAAGCAAAGCCTGCGTGCCCGTTTTCCAGATCAGCAATGGTTTCTTCAAGTGCTTCACGTGTCGGGTTCCCTGAGCGGCTGTAATCATATGGACCGAATTCATCAATCGACTGCTGATGATAGGTCGATGAGTAATGCAAGGGCACATTGACAGCCCCTGTCTGTTTATCAATATATGATGGCTGGTGCAGTAATTTCGTATCAAAATGACGTGTCATAAATGATCTCCTCCTTTTCCGGCTGCTTCAAGCGCCTGTTTCAAATCAGTGATTAAATCCTCCGACTGTTCAATGCCAACAGAAAAACGTAAAAGTCTGCTACAGACGCCCTTTGCTTCACGTTCTGCCTCAGGAATATCAGCATGCGTCTGGGTAGCAGGATACGTAATAAAGCTTTCCACTCCACCGAGACTTTCAGCAAATGAGATGACCTTAATTGATCTTAAAAATGCATCGATCCATTCTGAATGCTCAAGCCTGAATGACACCATCCCGCCAATTCCCGGATAGATTACGTCTCTTACCTGCGGCTGCGTTTCAAGAAAGGCTGCTACTGCCGCTGCGTTCTGCTGATGGCGGTCCATTCTAAGGGCCAGTGTCTTCATTCCGCGTATTAACAACCATGAATCCATCGGCGAAAGGACGGCGCCTGCTCCGTTGTGGATCGCAAAAAGCTTTTCACAAATCTGTTCACCCTTCGCTGCAACCAGACCTGCAAGCACATCATTGTGACCACCGAGGTATTTTGTTGCACTGTGAATGACGATATCTGCTCCAAGCTCAATTGGACGCTGCAGGTAAGGCGTTAAAAATGTATTATCAACAATGAGATGAATCTGCTGATCGCGGGCAAAATCTGCTACCTGTCTAATGTCCGTTATTTTCATCAGCGGGTTTGTCGGCGTCTCCACAAAGACTGCCTTCACCCGCTCCGTACAGGCCTGCTGGAGTTCATCAGGATTGTTTGTATCAACATACACAAACTCTATGCCATAATGCTCGCTGTAATGATCAAATAAACGGTATGTGCCACCATACAAATCATCAGAAGCTAAAATGGTGTCTCCCGGTTTGTACATTGACAACACCAATTGAACAGCCGCCATTCCTGAGCTTGTTGCAAACCCCTGGTCCGCGCCCTCAAGTGCTGCAATCCCTTCTTCGAGGATCGCCCTCGTCGGATTTTTCGTTCTCGTATAGTCATAGCCGGTGGACTGTCCAAGTCCTTCGTGTCTGTAGGCCGTTGACAGATAGATTGGCGGATTCACCGTTCCCGTTAATTCTTCACTTCTGTTTCCAAGCTGGGCAAGGATGGTTTCAACTGATGTCATAAAAGCAGCTCCTTCAAAATCGTTCTGTATATACAGGAAAAGACCTTCTGATAAGAGAAGGTCTTAGTAAGCATTCTTCTTATCTTCAGGCTGATCGCCTGCTGGAATTAGCACCGTGCACTGCCGGTTGCTGAGGTTTCTAAGGGCCAGTCCCTCCACCTCTCTGGATAAGTTATGAAATTGTCTGAAAATAATAGTTGTTGTCTAGCCTACATCATATTGAGAGAATGTGCAAGATTTTTCACAGAAAAAAATGAAAATGAGAGGAAATATGTGGCTGGAATAAAGGTGGAGCGGGAAGAGCGATGTGACTGCAAATTTCAGGTATGTGAACTGAAATTACATACCCCTGGCCAAATGTGACCCCAATTTCCCGGAATCTGACCCTGGATTCTAAGTAACTGACCTGAAATTTCTAAAATGTGACCCGAAACCCGAGCAGCCCCTTTGAAAAGGAAAAACATCATAAAAACCGCACGCTGGTGTCAGGCAGCGTGCGGTTAAGGGAGGGGGCGTCGCTTTCTTCGGCGCCTTCTTTGTAAAAAGCCGGTGCGAAACGACTGTTTACAGGCTTATATAGTAAGTGCGACGTTTTATTTTTAATTGAGAATGAATCTCATTATTATTGTATACACAATTCAAATCTTTGTCCAGTCTTTAATCAATCTTTTTTTCACCATGGACATTTAAAAACTTTTCAAGGATCGGCTGAAAGCGGTTATGACTTTGCTCCACGTAGCCCGGATCCGCTCTTGGTCCTTCCATATCAACTGTTTTATCACGCTTTTCGATTTCCTGATCATCGTGATCAATCAGATTCTGAATGCCTTCCACCGTCATTTCAGGATGGAATTGAAATGCCAGAATGTGGTCTGTGTAAAAGCCCTGGACTGGTGTTATTTCGGATTTCCCTACCGGCTTAGTACCTTTGGGCAAATCATAAATATCACTGTGCCAGTGAAACATCGGGATGGTGAGCTGATCCACATCAAAGTCTTCAAGAAAAGAGGTATGCCAATTCAATTCTGCCCAGCCCATTTCATATTTTGGAAGACTCGAAACTTCTGTGCCAAGAATATGGGCAATCAATTGGGAGCCAAGGCAAATGCCTATGATTTTCCGCTTTTCATTGATTGCTTTTTCAATGTAATCCACTTCCTTTTGCATCCAGGCAGTTTCAGGCAGCTCCTGTACACTGTTCGGTCCACCTAAAATGACCAGCACATCCTGATCCTTCAGTACAGGGTAATCATCCGGTTTTTTCGCGTCTATATAATGGAGCTCGCAGCCCCAGGCTTTTGACCATTCTTCCAGATACCCCGCGTTGTCATACCAGACGTGCTGCAGACAAATAAACCTCATGACACATTCCTCTTTCCCATGACCTCAGTCATTAATTATTCGATGAACTTGCTGATGCTGCTGCACCTGCTGAGATCGCAGCAAGGACAGCCGCCTGCTGTGCCTGCAGGATCGACTCGATTGTTGATGCAAGTCCCACATCAAGCACGTTATTTTCCTCGACTTTTTTCTGAAGCACAAATCTCACAGCTGTCATAAAGCAAAGATCTTTATGCCATTTAAAGCTTTTAATGGCAACCAGCTGCTCATATGTTTCTTTCACTTCATTTAACAGCGCTGAGGGCGTCCCGGCAAGTGCCAGTACGCCGACAATCGGCAGATGATTACCGCGCAGCTTAATTTTGTTCGTCTTCAGGTCATCCAGCCAGGTAACTGTATTTTGTACGAGCAGCTGTCTGTTATCCTGTCGCCCGTATGTAAGAATCTGTGATAAGAACTGGCGGTTATTCCCCTTAGCCAGAACGATATGGAGCTGATCATAGTAATAAGCCATATCGTCGAGCAGTTCCTCCTCTTCCCCTTCTTCTTCTGCAAGCAGCACAGATAACGGATAATCTTCATGTGACGTTAAGAAGAAGTGCTGCTTTTTCATACCGCTGTACATACTTTTAGCGCGCTTCACGTGCTCATCCATTTCCTCTTCTGAACCTGTGTCGAGTGAAACGTAGAGGGCATACGCTGCAATGTAGGCATGCGGACTTCTTGAAAAACCTGCTTCGATCAACTTTTCATAGACAAGCATCATGTCATCAAATGATTTTTTCGGTTCATCAAAGTTTGATACCAGCAGCCCTGTCAGCATCAGCCGCAGATCTGCTGATTGAATATAGGAAAACTGGCTGGACTCTTTCTTGATTTTTTCATTTAAAGAAATCAGTCTCTTAAGTTCAAACGGCTTTTCAGCAGCCACCAGCTGACCGGCTAACATCATAAGCGATGTATTGCTGACACGCCAGCGGTATTTCTTTCTGAGCTGTTCATAAATTGACAGGTATTGTTTGATTTGCTCGTTTGTGTCCATTTGAATCACCCTTTTGACTTATTGTATAGCTTTTTTGCCATTACACCTGGCCAAGAAACGCTTCAAGCTGAGCTGAATCCTGAATTGACTGGTTACATTCCTTACTGTCATAGCAAATATACTGTCCGTAGGATTTCAGCCCCTCTGATTCACGCGGCTTATTCTGAATGCTTGTCAGCGCCACGTCACCAAAACGGTTGCATAGGCTGCAGATCCCTTTTTTAGCTGAAATCACATACCTTCCCTGTATTCCCTTCAACTTTCCATCTCTTACATATACAAAATACTGTTTACTCTGCCCGATATCCTTCCACCCAAGGTAAGTCAGTGCACGAAAATCCATATTTTCAAGATCAGGAACAGGTAATTTTTTCACCTTTGGAAAAAGCCCGCGTAAATCTGCAGGTGTCACGTCTGGAAATGATGTTCTGTATGGCATCAGATCCATCAGAAATTTCGTCCGCTCTTCTTCAGTTTCAAGGGATGCAATACCTGAAATCAGCTTCTCCTGATCAGGTGTCAGGTGTTGAAATATATCATGCACCTTTGCTTCTGCCGCTTCTTTTACCGCAGTTTTAACTCCCTCATCCGAAGTCACGTTCGCCTGCCTCTGCATACCGATAATCTGTGATTTAATCATATTAAATTGTTCATTAGAGATAAAATGCTCCATATAAAAAAGCCCCTTTACTTCATTTGAACTTATACTTTATATACTGTATATGTTACTCAATAGTTTCACGAATCCTCTGCTTCTTTATGCATATACCCCATTTTAAATACTTTGACGCATACTGCACCCACTGGCATATTTTATGTGTTGTATGTACACTGATAACAAATGACATGAAAAGGATTGATTAGTGATGAGGTTTGGCGTTGTCGGAACAAATTGGATTACAGATACTTTTATAGAAGGTGCGGGTGCAGCAGATCATGCAAGCGTAACGGCTGTATGTTCACGAAAGAAAGAAACAGCTCTTTCATATGCTGAGAAGCACCAGCTGTCTTATACATATACATCACTTGAGGAAATGTGTGAAGGCGGGGAGATTGATGCAGTATACCTCGCAACCCCTAATGCCGTGCATCACGAACAGGTATTAACCTGTCTTGAAAAAGGGATTCCAGTCCTTTGTGAAAAGCCGCTGACTGCTACAAAAGCACTTGCTGAAAAAATGATTGAAGCTTCTAAAACCCATCAGGTACTTCTGATGGAAGCAATGAAGTCAACAGTGATGCCCAACTTCCAGCGTGTAAAAGAATTGCTGCCTGAGATTGGTACGATCAGACAGGTCCGTTTTCAATACGGTCAGTACTCTTCCCGCTATGACAAATTCAAAGCCGGAGAGATTCTGAATGCTTTCAAGCCTGATATGGCTAACGGTTCACTGATGGACCTTGGCGTATATACGCTGTACCCGATCATTTCACTTTTCGGACCTCCAGATGCGGTTCAGTCAGACAGCACCGTTCTTCACACTGGCGTGGATGGACAGGGTGCCGTGCTTCTTTCATATGAAGGAATGAACGTCACAGCAGGCTACTCAAAAATTGCGGACAGCTTTCTTCCGAGTGAAATCGCCGGCGAAAAAGGTGCGATTCATATTGACCATATCAGTTCACCGGGTAAAGTGACACTTTTAACAAGAGATGGCGCTGTGGATCACACAACAGAGCAGACAAAGCCTTCAATGTCCTATGAAATAGAAGAATTCATCAAGACAGCGGAAGCAGGTAAAATCGAGTCGGATATTAACACACATGAAATTTCATTAAAGACAGTTGAATTGATGGAGCAGATCAGAAAACAGCAGGGAATTATTTACCCGCTTGATCGTGAATAAGTGGTTAAGATAGGAGCAATGAGCGGAAACGTTCATTGCTTTTTTGGTGTGGCGGGGGTGGGGTGCTGGCTTTAATTCCGACACGTATGGCGTTTATTCGATCACCTTTTAAAGGATTCAATCACCTTTTAGATTGATTAAGCCACCTTCCGTTGAGGCGGGCATTTATCGTACACCTTTTTTCTTATTTACATCACCTATCAGCTTTATTCATTCACCTTTTTGACTTTTCCACCACCCTTCCCATCCCGGCACCACGACCACCATGTCCCGCAACTTTACTGTAACAATTCCCGTAGCCTCTTCTGCACCTTCACTCCGCCAATCCGGATACCCCCTGCATGTAAGCGTTATCCGAATATTTCCTGCCGATTTAACCCTTGTGTCATATTTGTTAAAATGCTATGTTTTTAAAGGATTAATTTTAAGGAGGATTTACAAAGTGAATATAAAGAAGTTAAATATTCGTACCGTCTCTGCCGGTCTTTTAGCTGCAGCAGTTCTTGCAGGCTGTGGTGGTTCTGATGATTCTGCATCTGAAGAAACTACTGCGTGGGATGACATTCAGGAGGAAGGCGTGCTGAAGGTTGCTACTTCAGGAACACTTTATCCGACTTCGTTTTATGACGATGAAACAGATGAGCTGACTGGCTTTGAAGTAGAAGTTGTTAAAGAGCTTGCAAATCGCCTGGACCTTGAAGTGGAATGGGAAGAAATCGGTTTTGACGGCATGCTGACAGCTGTTAATACTGGTCAGGTTGACCTGGCGTCAAACGATATCGAAATTACAGAAGAAAGAGCTGAACAGTTTGCTTTTTCTACGCCAATTAAATATTCATATGGTACAGCAATTGTACGTGAGGACGACCTTTCAGGAATTGAAACATTCGAAGATCTTGAAGGTAAACGCGCGGCCGGTGCTGCTACTTCCGTTTATATGGATCTTGCACGTGAATACGGTGCTGAAGAAGTCATCTATGATAATGCGACAAACGAACAGTATCTGCGTGATGTATCAGTAGGTAACACTGATGTTATCCTGAATGATTATTACCTTCAGACACTTGCACTTCAGGCATTTCCTGACCTGGGCATTGTGATTCACCCTGATCTGCAGTACAGCCCTTCTGAAGTAGGACTTGTGATGAGTAAAGAAAATGAAGAGCTTGTTGAACAGGTAAACACTACACTTGAAGAAATGCTTGAGGATGGCACAATTGCTGAGATCTCAGGACAGTTCTTCGGTGGTGAGGATGTAACACAAAAACCTGATATTGATTTTGAAGAATAGATTTTGATAGAAAGGAGCGGTCGCTGTGGACGGAATCCGCTGGGATTTATTATTTAACCCTGAACTTGCCTGGGAGTCTCTTCCCTTTGTAATGTCGGGGATTGGTTATACGCTGCTGATTTCCATTGTCAGTATGGCGGCCGGTCTTGTTCTCGGCTTTTTTATCGCACTTGCCAGAACGTCAAAATTCGGCATTCTGAGCTGGCCTGCACGTACTTACATTTCCTTTATGCGGGGCGTGCCGATTCTTGTTATTTTATTTCTTTTGTATTTTGGTATGCCAGTGATTGGTGTGCAGATTCCAGCGGTCAATGCTGCGTTAATTGCTTTTAGTATTAACAGTGCAGCCTACATTGCTGAAATTATCAGATCATCGCTGTCTTCGGTGGATAAAGGGCAGTGGGAGTCCTCTAAAGCTTTAGGGCTTACTTATTGGCAGACAATGTATGGCGTGGTACTTCCACAGTCAGTCAGAATTGCCATACCGCCTCTTGGTAATGTATATGTTGATATTATCAAAGCGACTTCTCTTGCTGCGATTATTACGGTGCCTGATATTTTTCAGCGTGCGCGTATCGTTGGCGGCCGGGAATTCGATTTTATGACCATGTACATTGTGGTTGCGCTGATCTATTGGGGAATCTGCTCACTGATGACTGTATTCCAGAATTATCTCGAAAAACGTTATGAAGAGTATCTATAGAAAACGCTCGCCGGACAATTAATCCGGCGAGCATTTTTTTATGATCCGGTAAAAATCAGATAAGATACAACAAAGTACCCAATTACAATTAACAGTGAAGGCAACACATACGTAAACGTAGAACTTGCCTTCTTTTTAACGACTGAGAACATCACAATGATCGACAGAATCGTCACACCGATGGCAGTGAAAATGTGCGAATCCGATACAGCTGACAGAATTGATCCGCCGCGGTAAAATACATCAGATCCTGCGATAATCAGCATGTTAAAGATGTTACTTCCGAGAATCGATCCCAGTGCCAGGTTCACATTCTTCAGACGCAGTGCGACAAACACAGCAACTGCTTCAGGCAGTGACGTTGTCGCCGCGATCAAAAAGCTCCCGACAAAGCTTGAACCAAGCCCTGTAACAACAGCAATCTCATCACCCATAATCGACAGCACTGTACCTGCTCCCATAATGACCAGTGCAGCAATGATAAATCCGATGACAGCATGCTTGACACTCATTGAAAAGCTTGCCGCTACCTCTTTATCCTCTTCACGCGGAATTGACGGCTCCACCCCTCCAGAGTTGTCAGGAATCTTACTGATAATAATCATCCCGATGATATAAGCCCCTGCAATAATGAATGCATCAAGACCAATTCCTAAGAACGTCGTATCTATTCTCAGGTAAAGTGCAATCAGCGTTAAGACAGTTAGCAGCAGACCGAGACCCGCTGTATATAAATGACTGTTACTCGCATCTAAAAACAGACGCTTCTTACGGAAAAACAAATCAAAACCAGCGATAATAAATAAGTTGAACAGGTTTGACCCCAGCATATTTCCAATTGCAATATCCGGATTATCAATCACAACAGCTGATAAACTCGTTGTTACTTCCGGTAAAGATGTGGCACCAGCTAATAGCAGCGTTCCGACAAGCATGCCGCCCATCGCTGTCTTCGTACTGATGACATCTGCATATGTGGATAATTTAATCGCTGCGTAAACAGTTACAACAGCAGCTAATAAAAACCATACAAAAACCAATGAAATTCCTCCTCAAATACTGTTAACGAAAAAAGACCCTTTTATGAGCGCTCATTTTACTTGAGAACTCATAAAAAGGTCTTGCGTACTCTGTGTGTGACAGAGCTCAATGAACCGAGCAGAAATTCTGCCGTAATGACGATTCATTGACCCGTGAAGGTCGCTACTCCCCTTTTTAGGGACTTATTCGTTTCTACTAATATACCATAGCCTGCGTGCTTTGAAACCTATTAAGCTAATTCTTTTGTTTTAATCCCCGATCATCTATCAGTTTTTTCAGCTTCTCCAGATCTTCTTTCAGCTTCTCTTCCAGACTGCGATTATAAAAGATAGCGGCAGGATGAAAAGTCGGAAAGATCTCATAGGTCTCTTCAGTCCATTTAAAAGTGCTGTCCTCCGGGCTTTCTAAAAACTGGACCGGCTGCTTCAATAGCTGACCATGAACCTGTGACACCTTTTTATCTTTTCCGGCAAGCCGCTGGAGTCCAATATTACCGAGCGTCACAATGAGCGGCGCATTTACGTTTTTCACTTCGTAATCCAGTATGGGTGCATGCGCTTTTATTTCACCGGCAGTCGGTGCACGATTATATTTTCTGTCAATCATTTCCCCGCTGCTGCGGTCTTTCTTTTGACCCCATTTATACGGACGGCTTCTGACGGCACTTGTGATATAGACATCGTCTCTTGTCAGGCCGAGGAAATCAAGCGACTGCATCAGTTCTTTCCCGGCTCTTCCGCTAAATGGGATGCCGTTATGTATTTCAGTTTCTCCCGGCGCTTCACCGACGAGCATGATGACGGGATTGTCGGGCCCTTCTCCATATACGAAACCTTCTACGGGGTAATCTTTGATCCGCTCTTTCCCCTGTTGTGCGAGTGATTCAGGAATTCTCATAAAAAGCACCTCCATGCTTTTTCATTCCCTGAAATGTTTCTATTCAAAACAAAGGCTGTAAAAGAGTCCCTACTCTAAACGCTGCCTATTTCCGTGAGGGGCTGCGCTTTCCGCACCCGGGCGGCAAGCCTCCTCAATGCTCCGCATTTCCGGGGTCTCTTCTGCCCTTCCCCGGTGCAGGAGTCTCCGCCCCTCACTCCAATAGACAGCTCAGATAGCTTTAAAACTTAAAAGACTGTTAAAGGTCTATGAATAAAACTATTTTTTATTATGATTAACTCTCAATACAGCGAAACGTAAAAAAAAGCCTGAGAAAATGATCTCCCAGGCTTCTTCAATCATCTTATGCTTCTTCGTTAAATGTCTCTGTCAGTACAGGAACGATTTGTTTTTTACGTGATACGACACCTTCAAGCAGTGCTGTATGGTTTGAAAGGGTTACGTTGAATGCTTTTTCAGCAAGTGAAACGTGTGAACCTTTTACGATGATTGTCGAATTACTGTTTAGAATGTCAGTTACTGCGACTGTAAATAGCGCCAGTTTTTCTTCTTCGATCGCTGCTTCAACCGCTTTTTCGATTTCTTCCTGACGGATCAGGATATCCTGTGGATCTACTGCATTTACCTGTGCGATCTTCACGTGCTGACCGCCCATTTCAAATACTTTTGCATCGAGTGCAATAAGCTCTTCTGCTGTTTTACCGCTCAGGTCCGCTCCGGCTTTCAGCATTTCAAGACCATACTCTTCAGCGTTCACACCTGCAATTTCTTCAAGCTCTTTTGCTGCTTTCACATCTTCTTCTGTGCAGGTTGGTGACTTGAACAGAAGAGAATCTGAAATAATGGCAGATAGCATCAAGCCGGCAATATTCTTCGGAATCTCCACGCCGTGCTCTTTATAAAGCTTAAGTAAAATCGTCGCTGTACAGCCAACAGGCTCAGCACGAAAATAAACAGGGTCGCTTGTTTCAAAGTTAGCGATTCTGTGATGGTCAATGACTTCGATAACCTTTACTTCATCAAGATCGTCAACACTTTGCTGACGCTCGTTATGATCAACCAGAATCACACGGTCAGTTTCACCTGCCACCTTTTCAATTAAACGGGGTGCTTCTGCATTGAACTGTTCAAGTGCATAAGCTGTTTCTCCGTTGATTTCGCCAAGACGGACTGCTTCAGCTTCCATACCGATTTCATTTTTTAAATGCGCGTAGGCAATTGCTGCTGTAATTGTATCTGTATCAGGACTTTTGTGTCCAAAAACCAATGCTTTAGTCATAAGATAACTCCTTTATTCGAGTAATTTAAAACGTCTCTTCTATTCTACCAATTTTACTTCAAGGATTGAAGTGTTATTCAAAACCGGGAGTGTAAATATCACGACTGCAGCCTTTCACTGCGGGGAGATGTGGTCTCTGCAGACGGATGCTAATGCCGGGCACGGGCAGGAAAACGATGTGGTGTGTCCGGCTGGTGGCGCCGGGGTTTTTACATCACCTTTTCTGGTTTATCTCTCACCAATTGGCTTTATTACGTCACCTTTTAATTAATTCAGCTATTTGTCCGGATTGAGTGGATATTTCGATCAGCTATGCGATTATTTCTTTCACCTTTCGCCTTTATTCCACCATCTTTTCACTTTTTCGGACGACGGACGGCACCACTGCCAAGGGGCCCTTCACCCATCCGTCTCAAACCCCCACACAACGCAAAAAAGAGCGCACTGGCTGGCGCCCTTTTCTTTCGAGTAACTAAATGTAACAGCAAAAAAATAGCCGTTATTTCTTCCGTAGCAGCTCAAGTGTCTTCTCGATATTATTTAGCAGCTCCTGATCTGGTACCTGTTTCTTTTCCTCTTTTCTAGCAGGACGGTCCATGATGCTGAATGGTTTCTTGGTGTAAGTGGTTGCGCTAAGTTCAGAAATGCTCTCTAATATTGCTACGTGGCTGATTCTGACATATTTTCCGTCTTCATCATATAATTCTTCATTTACGCTGATTTGCGCTTTTACCATTTCACCTTCTGTCAGTCCTTTATCGACAGCAGTCGTCCAGATAAAACGGTTATTTGCAGAATCAATGAAATGAACTACGTTAGATAGATGTGACTTAACCCGGGGTTTTACATGCACTACTTTAAGGTCAATCGTAATCCTCATTCTTTTGCAGACCCTCTCTCTCTTGTTCTATATGTATATTTTTCCACTCAGCCCAATTCATTACCAATAAAATGAAAAGTACAGAGGACTTTTTCAGTATAATGGATAGACCACTGGTTTTGTCAATTAGAAATTTTATCCACATACTCCAGAATTGTCAGGATTCCTTATTCTAATAGGATTTTATTATATATATTTTTTTTTGAACTTTTCAATCTTTTTCTTCGCGTGGCGAATAAATTTACAATTTGTCATCTAATTTTAGACATATTATATAGAAAGAACTACTTTATTTAAATCTTCATTCCAAAATAAAACACCTTTTATAACATAAAATAAAGCTGCAGCTCACGTTCAGCTGCAGCTTTTCTTACATCAAAAAACTGGTCTTTTTATTTTGTTGAAAACTTCACACAAACCGGCTCAGGGACTTCCACTTTTACACCTGTGGATGTCAGGCGGCCTGTTTCTTTATCACGTTTAAATAAAACAAGCGTGTCACTTTCCTGGTTAGATGCCACAATGAAGGATTCAGATGGATCGAGTGCAAAATCCCTCGGCCAGTTCCCTTCTGTTTCGACGTATTCAATATGTGTCAGTTCACCATTATCTTCGTCCGCTGCAAACACTGCAATCGAATTATGGCCTCTGTTGCCGGCATAGACGAAACGTCCGTCCGCTGAAATGTGAATAGCACTTCCCTGACTGTTTTCAGTAAAGTCACCAGGGATCGCAGGAATTGCCTGGAGCTGTCTGAAGGCACCCGTTGAACTGTCATACGCAAGCACGAGCACTTCATTACTCAGTTCAGTCATTACATAAGCAAGCGGCTTTTCCGGGTGAAATGTCAGGTGTCTCGGCCCCGCTCCCGGCTCTGCATTAAATACAGATGCCTGCTTTAACTCACCGCTCTGGTAGTTGTAAGAAATAATTTCATCTGTTCCCAGGTCAACTGCTACAAGATATTTACCATCCGGCGTGAATCCGCTGAAATGCGCATGGGCTGCGTCCTGCCGTTCATGAGGTCCGCCGCCTTCATGTTTAATTACAGATAGCTGTTCAGTTACTTTACCTGTCTCTTTGTCCCGGCTGTAAAGTGCGATTGTACCATCAAGATAAGTAGCAGATGCAGCATATTCACCGTCAGGACTCACGCTGACGTGACAAGGCGATCCATCCTTTTCATCTACATGTGCGAGGAAAGTTAATGACTCCCCGATTTTGTATGAAGCCATTCCGCCTGGCGCAACAGTATAAAGATACGTCTCACCTTCATCCATGTTAACGTAAGTAGGGCTCTTTCCTTCTGCTGCCACCCCTTTTACCGTCAGTTCTTCTTTTGATGTATCAAGCTCAATTTCATAAACACCCTTACTAGACTTTTTGGTATATGTACCAATAAAACCTTTATATTTTGTCATCTGAATCGCTCCTCTCCATAATAGTATCTTTCCTTATTTTCAATGAGAGAAACCGAAAAATCAAATTAAGAGCCATGCGATAAATGGAATTGTTACCAGACTGAGCAATGTTGAAGCGAAAATGGTGACAATCGCTGTTTCCTCCTCAGATGTAAATTTTGAAAACAGAACCGCTGTAATCATTGCTGCCGGCATCGCTGTCTGGAGGACAATTAATTGTGCTGTCCATCCTGTAAATGAAAACAGGGATAAGATGAACATAACGATCAGCGGAATGACAAGCAGTCTGACGGTAACCGGAAACCAGAGCATCGGAAAAAGTACTTTCTTTCCCCTTTTCACCAGTGGCGGCAGCAGCATCCCAACATAAAGCATGGCCATTGGGGCTGCAAGTGCTGCAAGCATTTCAACAAACTGTACCATCATGCCCGGCGGCTTGAATCCGCTGAGTGCGACGATCATTCCAATCACAATAGAAAGTACCGGCATATTAATGACAGCCTTCAATTGTCTGATATGAAACTTTCCTTCTGCCTGCAGCAAATAAATGACCACCGTATACACAGTAAGACTTAAACCCGCATCAAAAATAGCTGCGAGGAATCCGCCTGCCGGACCAAAGATTGTTGCTGCAAGCGGAATCCCGAGAAACCCTGTATTACCTAAAGCACCAAGGATCATCATTTTCTTCCCGAACATTGAACGGATTTTTAATAAAACTGTCAGGATTTTAACAAAAACAAGTGCACCAATATGGTAGATGATTGAGATCCCAAAAATTAATCCTGCTTCCGCTAATGCATCACCAGTCAGGTCCACACTGAAAACACCATTTAAGATGACAGCTGGAACCGCAATATTTAAAATTAATAGTATGAGTACTGATTTCACTTCACTCGTGACATTGACTTTAAGCGCAAATAACGAGCCTGTTGCGATCATGAGCCCCATCACGATGATTGTGGAGACAACTGTTTGGATGTCCATTCCTTAATCTTCCTTTAACATTTAATTTTTTCAATCGTACGCTACTGTTTCCCATATGTCCAATTGATTCTGTTTAATTAGGTTTAGCGAATCATATCCCGGGAAACATGTCTAGACAATACATGAAAAATAATGTTAGAGGTGCTAATATGTTTCAAATTAAAGATATATGGACCTTTTTATGGTCGTTTCTGATTGTGTTTCCAACTGTCTCACTTGTTCATCAGCTGGGTCATGCATTCTTCGCGAGAATTTTTGGCGGTACTTCCAATTTTGCGTTAGGAAGAGGCAAATGTCTGATTAAGTTCGGCGGGATCAGTATTCACAGCATTTACTTTCTTGATTCTTTTTGTAAATACACTTCACTGAAATACAACAATCGATTTACAAATACCCTTGTTCATCTCGGGGGCGTCATATTTAATTTCGGTTCGATTTTGCTGATCAATGCTTTAATCATGCAGAATATACTGGACCCTGATATATTCTTTTATCAATACTCTTATTTCTCTGTATACTTCGCTGCCTTTTCACTGTTGCCTGTTAACTTTGGTAACGGAAAATTCAGTGATGGCTATGCCGCTTACCGTATTATGAGATATGGAGAGGAATTACAGCTTGAGAATTAACTAAACAACTTTTTATAAAGGAAGATGCGTATGCCGGAAGGTCCTGAAATCAGACGCGCAGCCGATCAGGTTGAAAAAGCGTTAACAGGCAGGAAAGTCATGGAGGTTCATTTTGCATTTGATCATCTGAAGGATTATGAAGATTTTTTTGCCGGAGCAGACGTATTAAAGGTCGATACCGTCGGAAAAGCGATGCTCATCCGTTTTTCAAATGGCTATACGGTATACAGCCATAATCAGCTATACGGCAAATGGGTGATCAGAAATGCTTATAACTACCCAAAAACGAACCGACAGCTCAGATTTGCTGTGCATAATGAAAAGAAATCCGCACTGTTATACAGTTCATCAGATATAGAAGTGATGCGTGATGAGGAAGTGCATCTGCACCCATTTATTCAAAGAGCAGGCCCTGACGTATTAAATGACAAGGTTTCTGCTGAGCAGCTGATCGAACGGATCAACAGCACAAAGTTCAGCGGCAGAAGATGGACAGCCCTTTTACTCGATCAGGGATTTATTGCAGGTAACGGTAATTATCTTCGGAGCGAAATCTTATTTAAAGCGGGGATTCACCCATCACTCCGTCCAAAAGACTGTACAGACGAACAGAACAGAGCAGCGGCTGAAGCGATCATTGATCTGTCGGTACAGTCCTATGAAACCGGCGGGATTACGAATGACCTTGAACTTGCAAACCGCCTGAAGGCTGAAGGAAAAAAACGGCCTCAGTACAGACACTGGGTGTTCAACCGCGCAGGGCAGTCCTGCCGGATTGATGGTACCCCGATTGAAAAGATTGTTGCCGCTTCAAGACGGCTCTATTTCTGTCCAACCTGTCAAAGGATTGAGGATACACATTGAAAAAACTCATTTTATTCGTATTGATTGCAGGGATCGGCGGCTGGCTGATCTATAAAGAGCTGGAACATCGCGAGGAATTACGCAGCCGCCCTTTACCTCAGGGGCTACATCCCACTGTAAAAGAAAAAAGTGATGAATTAGTTCAAATGGCGTCTGAACAGGACATTCAAATCATTATTACAGATGGCTTCAGATCCTTTGAAGAACAGGATGACATATACGCACAGGGCAGAACCCGGGAAGGCAACATCGTCTCTTATGCACAAGGCGGCGAGTCTTATCATAACTACGGCCTCGCCATCGACTTTGCACTTCAGACTGAGGATGACGTGATCTGGGACCTGGAATATGACGGAAACGGAAATGGCGAATCTGACTGGATGGAAGTTGTAGACATCGCGAAAGAACTGGGCTTTACCTGGGGCGGCGACTTCAGAGGCTTCAAGGATTACCCCCACTTCGAAATGCGATTTGGTCTATCCATCCGCGAATTAAAGCGTGGCGAACGGCCGAAGGAAGGACCGGTTGTTTATTAAAAGAAAAGCGGAAGGCGCTTGGTCAGCTCCGACAGGCATAAGACGCGGAGCGGAAAACGGGCGATCTTGCCGTTTACCGATGCGTGGCTTATGTCCCGAGGAGCTAGCGCCTGAAGCTGGACATGGTGGAAAAGCGGAAGGCGCTTGGTCAGCCGACAGGCATAAGACGCGGAGCGGGCGGCGTCTGAATAATTAAAAAGGTGAGTGAATTAATCTAAAAGGTGATAGATAAAATTACAAAGATGAGCGATATATCGATGGGTTACAGACAAACGTTTAATTAATAAAAAAGATGACGTAATTATTCTAAAAGGTGTCAGATAAAAACATAAAGGTGAGCGAAATAATCGCCCAGTCTCACATCAAAAAACGAACGCAGCAGACTATTTCAAAGTTAGACATAGTCCGCCTCACAAACAGATCGAGCCGGCGCAGAGCCACATGTCAGCAAATCCCCTGCAATCGCCACCTTCATCAAACATCAAAAACCATCAAACAGAAAAAGCGGTAATTCCACCAATCGGAATTACCGCTTTTTTTCAACTCACAATCGCAAGAACTTCATCAATGCTGCCGATCTGATAATCTGCCCGAGCAGCTTCTTCAGCTGTGCCAAATCCATATGTACAGTAAATCACAGGAATATCGTGATCCTTTGCAGCTTCTATATCAGAATAACGATCTCCTACCAGATACGCTTCTGACTTGCCAAATTTTTCAAAATGCACAGCCAGTACTTCACTTTTCTTTTCACCATAAATTGTGCCGAGGCATAACGGCTCTGAGAAATATTGTCTGATATCCTGCGAATCCAGAATCATATCAAGGTAATGCGTTCCGCAGTTTGAAGCGGTCGACAATGTATGACCATCCTGCTTCAGCTGCTGAAGTGTTTCTTTCACGCCGGGAAATAGAAGGTCTTTTCCTTTCACCAGCTGATCAAGAAATTCGCTTCTCCGCCTTCTGATAATTGTGATTTCCTGGGGAGAAGCGTCCGGTACAACCTTTGCCCAGAAGTCATTACCGGTGAGTCCATATGCAGCCTGCAGTGTTTCTTTGGTCGGCTCCTGAATATGCGGCATATCTTCTACTGCCAGATGTAATGCCTGAAGTAAATAGTCAGTTGAATCGATGATCGTGCCATCAAGATCAAATAATATCAGTGCCACATTCTTGTCCTCCTGTTAGATGCATTTTTTATTATTATTGCATACTTTTGCTAAGAAGGAAAAAAATGAGTGAATGTTCACAATACTTTCCGATTCTGACTAATGTTTTTATTTACATTGCTCGATTCCGGGCCTTTTTGTTTTTTCCAGCCGGTTGAAGTAATCTCTGATGAGGTCTTCATCTGAGTGAGGAATATATTCACCCTTTACGATTTGAGCGCCGTTAATACAGCCGCTTGTCAGCAGAATCAAATCCCCTTCTTCAGACTGGGAAAGTGCTTTTAAGACCCCTTCTTTTCTGGTCAGTGAAGTTAAAATCGACTGATCATACGGCTTTTTAAAACCGGTCATGACCTGATCTACTACTTTTTTCGGATCATGATCTCCCGGGTGATCTACCGTTACAACAATTTGGTCAGCCTGTCCTTCTGCGGTCTCTGCCATTTTCGGCATTTTATTAAAGTCACGAATGCCGATCCCCGCAATCATTGCGATCAGCTTATTGTGCGGCAGCTTTTTAGCTTCGGCAAGCAGGCTGTTTAAAGCAACAGGCGTATGTGCATAGTCAATAATAATTTTTCTTCCTCCATACTCTTCAATTACCTGAAAGCGTCCTTTTGGATTCTCAATATTTTTCAATACCGGAATTACCTGATCCAATTCAAGGCCGTGATGAAGTGCTGTGCCGATCGCGCTTAACAGATTATGCACGTTGTAGTTGCCGTAGACAGAGGAATTAACGAGATAAGACTGTCCGCCTACAATCAGCTCAAACATCGTGCCTTCTTCAGACACATGACAATTATCGGCAATCAGATCGGCTCCTGAATGGCGGTCGAGGCTATAAGTGATCAGATCGCCTTTGAAGCGTGCTGTCAGCTCTCTTCCCATTTCATCATCAATATTCACAACCGCTGTATGCGCCTGATCAAACAGCTTCATTTTCGCCTCTTTGTAATGGGCAAATGTTTTATGGTATTCGAGATGTTCAGTTGAAATATTTGTGTGGATTGCTGTATCAAACTGGATTCCTGCTACTCTTTTCTGATCAATGGCAATGGAGGAGACCTCCATGACGACTGCTTCATCCTGCTTTTTAACAAGCTCATTGAAAATGGCATGCAGATCTGAAGCTTCTGGCGTCGTTGGCGTACTTTTTTTGTATACAATTTCTTCCTGCGAAGAATAGATACCGTTTGTACCAATCGAACCGGTCCTGATTCCGCATTGTGTCAGCAATGATTTAACAAACGCAGCAACCGTTGTTTTTCCATTTGTACCGGTGACACCAATCGTCCTGATTTTGCGGTCAGGCTGCCCGTAAAAGGAAATAGCAAACTGAGCGAGTACTTCACGGTCATCTGCGACTGTTGCAAACGAGCAGTGCGGATGTCGTAAAGCAGCCTCTTCAATCTGCTCTTTGTCCGTTCCTATCACAACGGTGGCACCATTTGTAATGGCTTCTTCTATATAATCGTGACCATCTGAGTTTTCTCCCTGCAGACAGATAAATACACTATCCTTTATTGCCTGCCTGGAATCATATGCAATATGACTTACCTGCTTCACCGGATCGTTATAATAAGCGGTAATAAACTCTAATTCGTCTAAATGAATAAGCATGTGTCATCCCCTGTCTCTTTTTTCTGATACCTATCCTTTCCCCTAAATTCGACAGAAAATGCATGTTTGCTTATATTTAGTTCAATGGATGCGCAAGCTGTAAAAATTTTTATCCATTATCACACTCGCATACCATCAGTACATTTCCATCAGGATCTTCAAACGTGAAAAACTCCCCAAATTCAACTTCACCTATATTATCTGCTTCGAAGTCCTGGACATACGCATAACTCTCCTGAATGTCAGTAGTATTAAAGTGAAATAATGGTGCACGGTGCTTCCGGTGCTTTTTGTATATCTTCTGATCCAGCACAAGATTGTGACCATCCTGCAGCCTCAGTACATACAGGTGACCATTTACAATTTCTTCTGTTGGTTCAATGTTTAGCAGTCCGCAATACCAGTCTCTCGCTGTTTCAACGTCTTTTACCGGGATAAATGTAGCGCCAATCTTAGGCTGAATTGGATGATTCATTCAGGTTCCTCCTTAAAGTGTGTTAATACCCATTTCCTTACAAACACCTGATTCTCCTGCACATCTGTTCAATTTCCGGGAAGTGTTTTAAGATAGAGAAAAAAGTGATATTCCGGAGGGTATTATGACAGTCATCAGAAAAGCAAGTGAAGCCGATATTCCGGCGATGAACGATATTTATAACCAGGCGGTACTGGAAACCGTCGCGACATTTGATTTAAATCCACATACGATTGAACAGCGGACAGACTGGTTCAGCCGTTATCAGGGCCGCTACCCACTTTTTGCAGCAGAGATTGATGGAGAGGTTGCCGGCTATGGAAGTCTGAGCCCGTTTCGCGATAAAGAAGCCTATAAAGATACAGTTGAACTTTCCATCTATTTATCTCCCCGCTTTCAGGGCAATGGGTTAGGTAAAAAAATGATGAATGTGTTAATTGAGGATGCAAAAGCACGCGGTTTTCATACGATCATCAGCGGGATCACAGGGGGAAATGAAGTCAGTGTCCGTCTGCACGAACGATTCGGGTTTGAATTTGTAGGGAATTTTAAAGAGGTTGGCTTTAAGTTCGGTGAGTTGCAGGATGTGCATTTTTATCAGTTGATTTTAAAATGAAGGTTGCTTGCTGCATGCAGCGGCAGCAGTGCGGCTGTTATGACGGGGAATGCAGCCGTTAACTCGGTCACCTTTCAAGTTTTATCTATCAGGTCCTGTGATGATTGCGACACTTCTTAATTGAATTCGCACCATCTCAAGGCAGACAGCGGGAATTCCTGCACCAATTCAAGTAAATCTATCACCCTTCAGATGAATTCCATCATCTCCAGCCATATTTGTGCACGGGCGGCTCCACCCGGCTCAGCCCGTTTAAAAAAGCGGAAGCCCGGCGCCTCCGCTTTTTAACCTTTATAAATCCAGTTTGACACCATACATCTCAAACCAGTCATCAAGCTGTACCAGATACGCAATCAGCTGTGGTCCTTTCATCAGCTGTCCGAACCATGGGACTTTGAATGAAGCGCCGTCTGTCCGGATCAGCTCCTCAAGTTTCCCGCGCTCGAACAGTTCAGGCAGAACAGAGCTGCTTTCTTCAATCCTGCTCCCCAGCATTTGCTTAACGGCTTCTGTATAAGCGGGATGGTACGTTTTTGGATAAGGGCTTTTTTTGCGGTACAGCACCTCATCAGGCAATAATCCCTCAAGCGCTTTTCGCAAAATGCCTTTTTCCTTGCCGCCAAGCTGCTTCGTTCTCCATGGAATGTTCCACGCATATTCAACGATTCTGTGATCTGCAAATGGGACGCGCACTTCAAGGCCTGCTGCCATGCTCATGCGGTCTTTGCGGTCTAAAAGGGTGGTCATAAAGCTGACCATATTCAGATAAGCCATTTCCCTGCGCTTTTGTGTCAACGGCGGTTCTCCATCCTGCTGAGGCGTTTCCGCCCGGATTGCCCGGCTCTGCTCAAGAAGATATTGATTCAGCTCAAGCTTTTTGTGCCATTCAGGCAGCATGAATGCCTCTCTTTCTTTGACGGAAGTAATCCACGGGAAACCCTCCTGTGTGAGAAGCTTCTCCTGCTGAAACCACGGATATCCGCCAAAGATCTCGTCTGCACATTCCCCGCTCAGCGCAACGGTGAAATCCTTTTTGATATGCTCACAAAACCATAATAATGATGAATCGATGTCGGCCATTCCCGGAAGATCACGGGCACGTACTGCATCCTTCAGCCGGGACGCAAGCTCAGCCTGAGAGATGATGTGATCATGATGAATAGAAGAAAGGTGTGAGGACATTTTCTGAATCCACGGGCCATCGTCACTCGGCTTAAAAAGGTCAGGCTGGTAATGCAGGTCATTTTCTTCATATCCAATTGAACACGTATGAAGCTTTTCATTCAGACGCATCGCCGCGGCAGCACTGATCGCACTTGAGTCCACACCACCTGATAAAAATGTACAGATCGGCTTATCCGAGACCAGCTGCCTGCTGACGGTATCTTCAAAAAGCTCCCGCAGATACACGGCTGTCTCCTGCTCAGTGTGCGGATGATTCGCGCTTTTCACATTCCAGTACCGCCACTTTTTCAAGCCGGATCTGGTGTATTTGAAGGCATGCGCAGGTCTGAGCTCATCGATTCCTTTAAAGACACCACTGCCCGGCTTGCGCGATGGCCCCATACTTAATAATTCCTGCAGCCCCTCACGCGTGATACGCGCCTGCTGATCAGGATGCGCCAGAATTGCCTTCAGCTCTGAGCCAAAAATCAGCTCTCCTTCTTTTTCTGCATAAAAAAACGGCTTCACCCCAAGTCTGTCACGTGCACCAAAGCACTCTTCACGCTTGTGATCCCAAACCGCAAATGCAAATATTCCATTAAATCGTTCCGGACATTCCTCTCTCCATTCAATATACGAACGGAGCACAACCTCTGTATCAGATCTTGAAATAAATAAATGTCCCTTCTTTTTTAATTCATCTCTGATTTCATCTGTATTGTATAGCTCACCATTGTAAACTAACGTATACTCTCCCGAATCCGTTCTGATATTCATTGGCTGTGCGCCGCCTGCAGGATCTATTACCGTCAGGCGGGTATGCCCAAACAATGCGTGATGCATTGCTTTAATACCGAAAGCATCAGGTCCCCTTTTATCAAGGGTACTGACCATTTTTTCGATTGTTTGCCATTCACTTGTCAGCGGACGCTTCCAGCTGATCCAGCCAGTAATTCCACACATATACTGCCACCGCCTTTCACCAGGCATTATATGCACAGAAATATCTGATTAGAACGTATAGCGCGCGACCTGCTCCCCTTCAATGAATAAGCCCTCCTGCTCTTTAAACCCCATACTCTGGTACAGCGCTCCTGCAAATGTATTTTCAGGCTCATAAGACAGCGTAAGCGTTGTATGACGGTCTTCTTTATGCTGTCTGATATCTTCAATTACACATTCAATTGCCGCTTTTCCATACCCTTTCCCCTGATGCTTTTCATCAATCATCATTCTGTACATCCAGTATTCCCCGTCATCTTCATCAATTCCGTACAATGTGAATCCGACCATTTTATCATCCGCATAGATCCCCTGTGCATGAAAACCGGGAAGAAAATTCAGCTGTGCAAGTGAAACCGCATTTGAGGCAACAAAGTTTTGCTGATCCTCTCTTACTTTGAGACTGATTGCCTTAAGCCAGTTGTCTTTATCGATTCTTTTTAGATAGACCATTTCATTTCCCCTTTTTATAAACCTTCATCAGTTCTTCAACAGATATACCGTCAATTGTCATACCGGCTATATTGCAATTTTCAAGCGCTACACCAGACATATCTGAGGTTCTGAAAACAGAGCTGCTGAGATCAGCAAACCAGAACGTGGCATTTTGCACGGTAGAATCTGCAACAAGGCTGTCAGATAAATTGACATTTTGCATTTTTGTCTGCTGCATGGCTGCATTGGAAATATGTAATGACCTTATATTTGCATCTGTCACTTTAACTCCCCTTGCTTGTACTGATATCAATTCAGCACTAGTGTAATCCTGGTCCTGTCTGCGGGTATTTTCAGGTTCAACAGACGCTAAAAGCTTCTTCTCAAACATGAGCTCTTCTGTTTCCCATACACACTCATATCCCACTGATTCATAAAAATACCGGTTGCCAATCTGCTTTGGTGATGTTTCAAGCTGCCAGCGTGTAACCTCAGGATAGCTTTTTTCTATTTGGCGGATTGCTTCTTTTCCAAACCCTTTCCCCTGCAGCTCAGGAGCTATAAAAATCCGGTCGATCCTGGCATAGCCTGAAGCAGGAAGGGTTAAGACAGCCCCTCCGATCAAGGTCCCATCATTGTAAATGCCATATGTATCAAGGTACGTAATCATATAGGTCATCATGTCTTCTGAATCATAACCGGGCGGCTGAATGTTTGCATCTTCTTCTCCAGCAGTGAGCCATCTGGCGGCTTCCCGGCTGAAAACCTCTGATGATAAAGCTGTAAGCTCTTTTACCATGGATGCCTCTGCTTTTACTAATCTGATTAGACTTTTCATTCAATGTTTCCCCCATTTAAAAAGGCAGCGCTAAAAGAGCGCTGCCGTCCCTTTGTTCTGTTTTACACACTTTTTTCCATACATGCAATTAGTCTTTCTTCAATATCTGCTGCAAGGCTTCTGATGTCTTCATCCTCTACCATCTGGATTAATGAAGTCGGTTTTGGCATCCCGATCTTTGTCGTTCCATTTTCATCATAGACAACCATTTTACATGGCAGAAAATAGCCTGCGAGCAGGTTCTTTTCCAGTACATTTTTCGCTTCTTTAGGGTTACATACTTCAAGGACATGGAATGTCTGATCAAAATCCAGCCCTTTTTCCTGCAGCTTATTTTTAATGTCAAACTGCCATAGAACGCCGAATTGTTCTTCCTTCAGGTTGTTCTCGAGTGTTGTCATTGCTTCTTCCACCGACTGCTTTGTTTCCACTGTGTAATGAAACATGATGATACCCCTTTCTGAATTGAAGTTACACACATACGATACCCTAATGAGTATTCCTTCAATCAGAAAAATTGACCATATTCCCTTAAAACACCAGTTTCAATATAACTCCTGACAAGCTTTATTTGACCATCTTTTTCACGAAACGTTTCAAAGAATAGACTTCCGCTTAACTGAGTGTCCGCTTCAGTTTTAACGGTTACCCACAACACAACGGTTGTTTCCGTATTGTTTAATTTGTATCTCGCACGCTCTTCTATGATCCACTCATTGATACCGGATGAAAGGGATTGAAAAGCATCTGACCACCCTTTAACTGACTCCTCATATCCAAAGTCCTCAGCCTGGCCGTTTCTGATTTCTCTTGCCTGATACTGTGGATGGATAAAGTCGGTCAGCCTGGAGATAGAAGAATCTTTCCAGGCTTCTATAAATGCTTCAATTGTTTTTTCCAATGTAACAGCTCCCCTCATTCTGTCTATTTCGGCTGAGGGCTTAGCGATTCCTTTATTTTTTAAGCTTTGTTAAAGTTGGCTGTTGATTTCCGCTTCAGGGGGGGACGCTTTCCGCTACAATCACCAGCTGTGCAGAAACATCAATGATCTTTAACATAGCTATTTTTTAAGAAGACTTCTCTTTTTTTTCAATAGCTGCTGAAATTCCTGATCCAGCTCTTCACTGGGGGACATGCTGAGACGGCTTAATACTTCAGATATTTTCGTTTCAACCTTTAACAATTCATCCGATGTTTCATCATGTTCTTTTGGTTCATGCTGCAAGAATTCCTGCAGGTTCCCATCAAAAACTGTCAGCTTTCCGTTTTTGATTTCAAGCACTCTTTCCGCAAGTTTTGAGACCATTTTTCTGTCATGGGAAATGAATAGCACCGTCCCCCGGTATTCCTGCAACAATCCCTCCAGCGCTTCCACAGCGTCAATATCAAGAAAGTTGGTCGGTTCATCCATGACCAGCACATTCAAATCACTGACAAAGATTTTGGCAAAAGCAACTTTTACTCTTTCTCCGCCTGACAGGACATGCACCGGTTTGAACACATCATCTCTGTAAAAGTGAAGGCGTGCCAGAATCGTTCTGACAATGTCTTCTGTCTGGATGGCATCCTCCATCACATTTTCAAGAATCGTCTTATCAGGCTTCAGGATATCAAGATTCTGACTGAAGTAACCGAATTTCACTGCCGGTGAAACTGAGATTCCTTCCTTCCTGGCAAGAATAGACTTAATCAGCGTCGTTTTTCCTGTTCCGTTCCCTCCGATCAGCGCAGTCTTTTGACCACCCTTCAGATAGAATGGCTGGAGATCAAATAACGCTCTGCTGCCTGCTTTAATGGTCTGTTCTTCAAACCTGATAATCGGTCTTCCCTTCATATCTGATTCATTTGGCAGCGTCATTTTAATTGGTGGTGCTTCTTTCGGTCTTTCCACTTTTTCCATCTGGCCAAGTCTTGTTTCAAGTGCTTTAGCGGTTTGCCTCAGTTTCTTCTGCTTTTTCGCAAAATATGGTTTCGCATTTTTATGCTCTGACGCTGTCCCATCTGTCGGTTTTTTCGTCGCTCTTTTTGCCCGCTTCTCTTTTTCCTCGATTGCAGCTTCAAGCTGTTTTTTCTTCCGTTCATACTGTTCATGCGCTGCTTCTGCCTGACGCACTTCAAGCTGTTTCTGATCAGCATAATCCTGATAGTTGCCTTTATATTCCTTCAGATTCCCATCACTAATCTCCCAAATACTGGTACAGAGCAGATCCAGAAACGCACGGTCGTGAGAAACCAGCACCATTGATCCCCCAAACCGTGACAAATGCTGTTCAAGCGTCTTCACCCTTTCCACGTCAAGGTTCGTTGTCGGCTC
The DNA here is from genome assembly GCF_034427455.1 of Jeotgalibacillus haloalkalitolerans. NCBI lineage: Bacteria > Bacillati > Bacillota > Bacilli > Caryophanales > Caryophanaceae > Jeotgalibacillus > Jeotgalibacillus haloalkalitolerans. The sequence continues at coordinate 140,475 of NZ_JAXQNN010000005.1, forward strand.
ATCCGCCAGCAGCAGATCCGGATTCTCTGCAAAAGCCTGGTTAATATAAGCCTGTGTCACCTCTCCTCCGCTTTGAACGGTATCGGTGTTTTTCAGCTGCGGTAGAAGTGTAATCCGTCCGTTTCTGAATATATCTCCCTCATCAGGCTTCAGCTCACCGCTGATTAAATGAAGGAGTGTTGATTTTCCGGAACCATTTTTACCGACAAGTCCGATCCGGTCACCTTTTCTGATTTCGAGTTCATCAATATGGAAAAGCTCTCTTTCCCTGACTGAATAGCTGATTTCCTTAATTGAACAAATTAAAGTCATTCGATCATCCCCTGTTTTCATCATTATGGGGACAAAAAAAGCCCCCTATCCGTTTATCCGAATAGGAGGCATGGGCGTACGCAAATAGACCACGGCAACTGCCGCGAGCGTACCCGGTGTGAAAAGCCTAATCCTATTTGGAAAACGGATGATGCGCGTGAAGACAGACTGGTTGCGTTTGCCTTTCATCACTTCATTCATCTTTGTTTTCAAAAATAGAATTAGTTCCACATTCTCCCGGGTCACCCTTCCGTTGTTTGTTAGCACTATCTTATGGCAAACAGTTATTTTCTGTCAAGCTGCTTTCAGGTTTTGGGGATTGGGTTCATGAGATTTCTGTGCATGTTCCTGAGATTACCTGAATGGTTCATGACATGATCTCTGGTATTCAGAACATTTTCGCGGTGGTTCAGGAGATTATAACGCCGGTTCATGAAATCATGACATTGGACCTGCTATACAACACGCCCGATTAACACAAAAAAATCCGGATCCCCCGGAAACATAAAGTCCCAGGGTCACCAGACCGTTTTACAGTAAAATATCCAGCCAGATTTTAATGGCAGTCGCCAAAATAATGAGTGCCAGTAAGATCTGCAGAATTTTTGTATTCATTTTTTTACCTAACTTAGCACCAAGGGGAGCAGCAATCAGGCTGGCTACCACCATGACCAGTGCAGGCAGATAATCGACCTGTCCTGTGGTGATTTTACCGATCGTTGTTCCGATTGAAGCGATAAATGTGATGGCCAGTGAAGATGCGATCGTGACACGGGTCGGAATCTTCAGGACGACCAGCATAATCGGAACGAGCAGGAAAGCTCCTGCTGCACCTACAATACCAGCACTGATCCCAACAATAAATGCTAAAACAGCTGCAAGCCATTTGTTAAAAGTGATCTGATCAAAAGGAATATCCTCCCGGCCTTTCTTAGGTACAAACATCATGACTGCTGCAATTAAAGCAAGCACCCCGTACACAGTATTAATCGCAGCTTCTGACATCGCATCCGAGCCTACACCACCGATCAGACTTCCGATCAATACGCTGACACCCATATAAACAATCAGCGTTTTATTTAAATACCCGCCTTTACGGTATGCCCATACACCACCAATGGTAGCAAAGAACACCTGCACAGCTGAAATCCCTGCAACCTCGTGCGCTGAAAATGCTGCAAGTCCGAATAATGGCGGGATATACAGAAGCATCGGGTATTTTATAATTGAGCCCCCGATCCCAAGCATCCCTGAAATATAAGAGCCTATAAATCCAATGAGAAATAATACAATAAACAGTTCAATACTCAAACCTTACACCTCCCGGCTGCTCTTTTAGAATTAGATAAACAGATTCACATTCCCGTCTTCTGCATCTGCCAGGTAAGCTGCAACGCCTGCGTACTCGATTTCATCCAGCAGTTCTTCTTTATGAAGTCCTAAAAGGTCCATTGTCATCGTACATGCAACAAGCTTTACGTCCTGTTCCTGTGCCATTTCAATCAGGTTTGGCAGTTCCATTGCATTGTGCTTTTTCATTACACCTTTAATCATTTTCTGTCCAAGACCGCCAAAATTCATTTTTGACAGACCCATTTTATCTGCACCCTTAGGCATCATTTTACCGAACATTTTTTCCATGCCGCTCTTTTGAACTTCAACGTCTCCGTCTTTACGAAGGGCATTCAGTCCCCAGAATGTATGAAAAATCGTTACTTCGTGATCGTAAGCTGCTGCTCCGTTTGCAATAATATAAGCAGCCATCGCTTTGTCGTAGTCACCGCTGAATAATACAATCGTTGTTCTTTTCTTTTCCATGATTTAAAAATCCTCCTAAATATAATTACCCCATAGGGTATATTAGTTTTCAAAAAAATTACCTGCTCTTCACAAGCAGGTTCACCGCTTCCTTGATTACATCCTCCGGTTCGCGCTCATCATCTTCTCTCGCTTCTCTTACACACGATACCAGATTTTCACTTACGACTAATCCAATTGTCCGGTCAATCGCTGTTCGGATCGCTGACAGCTGCGTCACGACATCCTTACAATCCTTTTCTTCTTCCATCATTGCAAGTACACCACGAAGCTGACCTTCCACTCTTTTTAACCGGTGAACAGACTGTTTTGAGTAATCCATGAAGTGAACCTCCCTTGCTTAACATTGATTACATGACCCATAATATACCCAATGGGGTATGTTGTCAAGAGATGTGATGGTATTTTTTTCAAAGAGAAGTTAAAACAAAAAAAGCCTGGGACAAAAGTGTCCTAGACTTTTAAAATCGTTTCGCTGCGCTTCAGGCGGACGCTTTCCGGACGGAGGTTGCTGAGCCTCCTCAGGCAAGCCTTGCGGGGTCTCAGCTTCCCTCTAATCGTCCCGGAGTCGCCGCCTTACGCTCCGCTGCACTAAAATTTTATTATAAATGTCGTTTTGCTTTATAGATTATCTTGTACCAACTTTTTTAAAACTTAAATCGATAATCCTTCTATCGCAGTTTTTAAATTCTTACGGATCGTCATGCCTTCGAATTTGATGCCGATTTCCACGACAGCCTGGGCAATTTCCGGTCGGAGGCCTGTCAGGATCGTTTTAACGCCTATCAGCTTCAGTGAATCAATCACCTGTGAGAGCTCATTTGCAACCATCGTGTCTACTGTCGGAACACCTGAAAGATCCAGAATTAATATAGAATTGCGAAGCTCAATACACTTATGAAGGGCTACTTCTTTTAAAATTTTTGCACGATCATCATCGAGTTCACCAATCAATGGGAGAATCGCTACCTGATCGTTCAAGCCTACCACAGGAACGGAATATTCCATTACGCTGCTTTGAGCTTTCTTCATATAACGGCGGTAATCTTCCACGTAAGCCATACTGAATTCGCGGCCGGCTTTGTTGATGACCGGCTCAATGTTGTAATTGATCGCGGTAATTTCTTCGGCAGTAAAATTCAGCTCATCCTGCTTTTCTGACATCAGCTTCCAGATCAACATTCTCAGCTGTGAAAGAATACTGAGACCGTCATCAAGCTCAATTCCTCTTTGTACAGCTGATTCACCTGTTTTTCTTGCCCAGTCAATGACCTGTTCTTCAAGTCCGGTGGCGTCATTATACTTAATCGCTGTACCTATATATGAAATAAGATCACTTTGAAGATCAATCAGTTTTTGCTCATCATTTTTCGACAGTAACAAATCAGGGCTTCCCCCATCAAGCTTTAACGCTAATTCGTGTCTTTTTTCAAGTATGTACGAACCGAGTTGCTCATAAGCTTTCATTCATTATTCCCCCCTGGTGTTGTCGAATCTTTACATATAATGTTCTCTTATTTTTGTCAAAAAGTAAATGCAAATTATTATATAGACAAACGAAATAGTTTACCCCATACTTTTTCACGTAGGTACATATTCAGAAAGAAGGTTCGTTATGCTTCGTAATCGCAATGTGTGGATTCTGCTTGCAGGTGAGTTTATAGCCGGAGTGGGTTTATGGCTTGGTATTATCGGTAATCTGGAGTTTATGCAGGAAAAGGTTCCATCTGATTTTGTGAAATCTCTGATTCTTGGCGCAGGACTGCTGGCGAGTATTTTGATTGGTCCCCTTGCCGGCAGGCTGATTGATCAGTTACACAAAAAAACAGTTATGCTTGCTTCAGGCTTTGTCCGGGCTCTGAGTGTTATTTTTATGTTAATTGCCATCCAGCAGGATTCAATTATCTGGATGATTGTCTTTTTGGTATTTATACAAGTGGCAGCCGCTTTTTATTTTCCAGCTTTGCAGGCAGCATTACCGCTCGTTGTGGCGGAAAGAGATCTGCTTCAGCTGAACGGGATTCATATGAACGTTGCTACATTATCCAGGGTTCTTGGTACTGCAATCGCAGGTGTACTGGTTGTCCAGCTGCCGTTATCAACTGTATATATTCTATCTCTCGTTTCTTATCTCATTTTATTCGGGTTAACCTGGCTGCTTGTGATTGAAGAACAGCAGCCGGCAAAACTTCCTTCTGAAGGTAAGCGGAGTGCAGGTTTTAAAGAGGTATTTCCGATTATCAAAGGGTTGCCGATCGTCATGATGACACTTATTTTAACACTGGTTCCACTCTTGTTTATCGGCGGATTTAATCTGGTTGTCATTAATATCAGTGAAATTCAGGATAGTTCAGCAATCAAAGGCTGGATCTATACTGCTGAGGGTATTGCTTTTATGGCTGGTGCTTTTGTTATTAAAAAGCTGGGAGAAGCCTTTTCTCCGTATACCATATTGTTTACATTTTCTTTTGTCATCGGACTTTCTCAGCTCATCTTGTTTTTCGCACATATTCCATTCCTGACCATTCTTGCATTTATCATCTTCGGTTTCGCAGTCGGCTGCTTTTTCCCGACAGCTGCAACGATTTTTCAAACGAGAATTCCAAAAGAGTTTCACGGAAGGTTCTTTTCATTTAGAAATATGCTGGACCGGATCGTCTTTCAGGTCGTGCTGCTGATGACCGGGCTGTTTCTTGATTTAATCGGTCTCGCTTACATGGTCATTGTATTCGGGCTGTTCTCACTCATCATGACCGGAGTGTTTTATACAAGGTTTGTCAGGCTTCAGAGCAGTGAAAAACTTGCATCGACACCCGGTGGCATGATTAAGTGAAACCAGAAGGCAGATTGGTTCGTATAGTAATCAAAGGATGTGACATCATGTTTAAAAAGCTGACAAATATGTTATCTCCGGGTAAAGGAAAAGTTGATCTGGTATTAGATCAAAATGTACTGATACCGGGCACTCAAATTACAGGAACATTTTATTTACAGGGACCGAAGAAACGAAAGAAAGTGTCCCGCCTTGAATGTGACCTGATGGCGTTCGATCCAAAACATTTAGATGAAAAGCCTGTAGAAATTGCAACGACTATCTATATGTCTAAGGAAATTGACGATAAAGTGATCAGGGAAATACCTTTTTCCTATGTGATTCCTGAACATTTAAAGGATAAAAGTGACCAGTGCCGCTACCGCTTCAGAACAAAATTGATTTTTGAAGATCAGGTGCAGTATATTGATCATGATGAATTAAAGGCTGAATAACGTCAAAAAGGGTGGGACAAATATGTCTCACCCTTTAATTGTTCCGCTGCGCTTCAGACGGGCGCTTTCCGGACGGAGGTTGCTGAGCCTCCTCGCCTGCGGCTGCGGGGTCTCAGCTTCCCTCTATTCGTCCCGGAGTCGCCGCCTTACGCTCCGCTGCACTAAGATTTAAATAAATATTATGTTTTCTCATACTATTAATATTGTTTCATGTTCATTTTAATTCAGAGATGCTTCTTTCAAAATAATTCTTTCAGGACATGTATACACGTTAAAAGAATTCCCTCTGACAAAGCCGACTGTTGTCATATTTAACTCTTCAGCCAGTTCCAGTGCGCGCTCAGTTGGTGCCGACTTTGATATCACCATTTCACATCCGATTTTCGCAACTTTTAGCAGAATTTCTGACGATAATCTTCCGCTGAATACAATGACTTTATTTTTCACAGAGATGTTTTGACGAAGGCAATGCCCATATATCTTATCAAGTGCATTGTGCCGGCCGATGTCCATTCTACTCAGGACAATCTCATCCTCAGTACATAAAGCTGCATTATGTACACCGCCTGTTTCTTTAAAGGTTAATGCAGACTGCTGCAGTTTTTGCATCAGATGAAAGCACTGGTCAGGGTGCAGTTTTACATTTTGTTCGGTCATTTTTTTAGCAGTCATGGCATCACTTGCGAAGACAAACCCCTGACGGCTGCCACCGCAGCATGAGGTTATATAACGCTTATTCTGCAATGAATCATATAACGGATTGAGGTGTTCAGCTGTCACATGAATAAATCCGCCTTTTGAATCTAACCTGATGGAGCTGATATCTTTTTCAGAGCGGATCACCCCTTCTGATGCAAGGTAACCGACGGCCAGGTCTTCCATGTATTCAGGGGAACAGACAACGGTCACAAATTCCTCCCCATTCAGTTTAATCGTCAGCACCTGTTCGGTTACGATCGTATCTTCCACCCATTTTGCTTCTCCATCAGCTACTCTTAAAATCTTTCTTTTCTTTATGGAATCAGCGCTCATTCAGCACCCTCCCTTTAGTGTCAGAAAAGTCCGGGCTGAGGCAGCCCGGACTTACAGCATCAGCTTGTTGCTTCAGCCGGTGCAGCATTTTCTTCTCGTATTTTCTTAATATTAACACGGATTAACAGAGATACAATTAATGCAACAACAAATGCCCCTGTAAAGATGTACATCGTCAGGGCGTAGCTGTTTGTTGCCTCTTCAATTCTCGTCACCACACTCGGACCGACAAGACCCGCCGCTGCCCATGCTGTTAAGATATACCCGTGGATCGCACCAAGCTGCTTTGTTCCAAAGAGGTCTCCGATAAACGCAGGAATTGAGGCAAACCCTCCGCCATAACATGACAGGATGACAAAGATTAAAATTTGAAACAGCAGCGCATTGGTTACGTTAGGCAGCATAATGAATGCCGCAATCTGCAGAACAAAAAATGTCGTATACGTATTCGGGCGGCCGATATAATCCGAGGCAGAAGCCCAACCGAGACGGCCAAGTCCGTTGAATACGCCCATGATTCCTACCATTAATGCTGCAGCGCCAGCCGTCATGCCTGCAATAGACTGTGCCATTGGAGAAGCAACGGCAATAATGGCGATCCCGCATGTCACATTAATGAAGAGCATAATCCAAAGTGCCCAGAAACGTACGGTTTTAACAGCTTCATTTGCAGTCAGCTGTGCAAGATCCCCGGTTTCTGTGTTCTCTTGTTTCTCCTTCTTTTCTTCCTGCGTCATGCCTTTCGGAACATAATCAGCAGGCGGTTTTTCGAGATAAAGAGAAGAGCTGAACATCAGAACGAAATAGATGGCCCCGAGTAAATAGAAGGTTCCCGAAATACCAATATTATTAATTAATGCTTCCATCACAGGACTTGCGATCATTGACGCAAAACCAAATCCCATGATCGCAAGACCGGTTGCCAGTCCCCGTCTGTCAGGGAACCATTTGACAAGGGTTGAAACCGGTGTAATATACCCGATCCCGAGGCCGATTCCACCTAACACACCATAAAAGAAATACAGCAGATAGAGATTTCCGATCCCATCTGCAAAACCGGAGCCGATCATTCCAATACCAAAACTCACTGCAGCAATCATCCCGGATTTCCTTGGACCATGCTTCTCAACAAAGTGCCCCATAAAAGCAGCTGAAAGACCTAAAAATAAGATAGCAATACTAAAAATCAAAGCAATATCACTGGACTCCCAGCCATGCTTTTCATTTAATGGGTTGGAAAATACACTCCACGAATATACAGATCCGATCGAAATATGAATACCTACCGCTGACGCAGCGATCAGCCAGCGGTTTTTAAGCTTTTTTTCAGCCATTATTGTTCCCCCTCAATTTGTCCCCGGACTGAGCGTCCGGGGGTTCAGTCATTATTTTTTCTTTAAAAAATATGAGATCGGAATTGCAGCGAGAGCAAGTCCTGCCGGCAGCAGCCAGCTGTTCTTATTGGAGGAACCCGAATCATTTTTGACAGGAGCTGAGTTGTTTGTCAGCTTGTGATACTCAGTTGTAAAAATATCACCGTTCCAGTCTTCGCTTTCTTTTGGCTCATGATCCTCTTCCATTTTTTGATCCTCAGGCTTTTGTGTTGTTCTTTCATAATCATCCTGCTTCACACCCAGCCCTTTTAAAAAGGCCGCACCTACTGCCATTGCACGCTTTACTTCCGGATCATTCAGTGAGCGCAGAAGGGTGAAGTACCCTTCCTGCTCCCGCTTTTCATCCAGCTCTGCCACTTTGGCAATACCCGCATTCACTTTCAGAATCAGCGGTTCAAGCTGCTGAACGTTCAATGTGCCAAGCGTGCCCACCATGAGCAGCAGATTTTTAATACTATTTGTTGTTTCTTTAGAATCAAGTGTTTTCACAATTACATCAAGGACCTTGTCACCTTCTGCGAATAGCGAGGTGCCCATATCAAGCACACCTCTTCTTTGCATGTGTTCAATCATGTCAAATATCTCATGGATCGCCTCTTTATTTTCAAGAAGTCTTGTTTTAATTTCCTCTAAATCACGCTGACGGATTTCCTCTTCACTGAATTCCATACGGTGAATTACTTTTGTCGCTTTAGCCACGCTTAGACGCCTCCTTCCGAAGTTTCACAAGGTCTCCAGGGAACACATAATCTTTACGTGCCCACTTTTTATCCACTCTGACGCCAAGCTGCGGCTGAGGATTCCCATTGCGGTGATTTGTTCTCGGGATTGGTCTCTCACCTTTCGGCTTCAGCACTTCCATTTTCGCGCTGATTTCCTTGTAGGCTGGTGTATCAGTATCTTTATCTGCCTGCGAGCTGGTCAGGTAGTTAATCGCACCTTCACCATTATCATTCATCGGCAGATATACTTCTTTCCCTTTTACGCGGTCCGTCACAAGACATTCAACCTTCACTGCGCCATAAGGAGACGTCAGTCTGACAAGTGTGCCGTCTTCAAGTCCTCTATCCTTCGCAAGCTCTTCTGACACTTCAAGGAATACATTAGGTGTCTTAGAGGCAATGCCGTGAGACTTATAAGTCATATTTCCTTCGTGGAAATGCTCAAGCAGACGGCCGTTGTTGACGTGAATATCGTATTCTTCGTCAAACTCAAGCGGCTTTGTCCAGTCCACCGGGAACAGTCTTGCCTTTCCATCCGGGAACGGGAAATCTTCCAGGAACAATAGCGGCGAATCAGTACCGTCTGCAGCGACCGGCCATTGAAGACTCTTATAGCCTTCAAGACGTTCATACGTTACTCCGGCATAAAGCGGTGCAAGTGATGCAGCTTCTTCCATGATTTCACTCGGATGCGTGTAGTTCCAATCTGCACCGAGACGGTTTGCAAGGTCCTGAATAATTTCCCAGTCAGGTCTTGAATCACCAAGCGGTTCAAGTGCCTGGTATAGACGCTGCACACGTCTTTCGGTGTTTGTAAACGTACCATCCTTTTCAAGACTCGGACTTGCCGGCAGCACAACATCAGCAAATTCAGCTGTTTTTGAAAGGAAGATATCCTGTACAACAAAGAAATCAAGCTTTTCAAATGCTTCGTGCACGTAGTTGATATTAGAATCAACAATGCCCATGTCTTCACCCTTCAGATACATCATCTTCAGGTTGCCTTCATGGATGGCATCAATCATCTCATGGTTATTTAATCCCGGTTCACCCGGAATCTCTGTGTTCCAGGCTTTTTCATATTTCGCTCTGACTTCATCATCAGCCACTTTTTCGTAACCCGGGAAACGGTCCGGCATACTGCCGAAATCACTTGCTCCCTGTACATTATTGTGACCGCGCAGCGGATAGCTTCCTGCGCCTGGCTTACCATAGTTGCCTGTGATTAAAAGCAGGTTGGAGATTGCTGTACTTGTATCACTTCCTCCTGAGTGCTGCGTTACACCCATTGCCCAAAGGACTGATGTTGTTTTCGCATTATGCACTTCTTCAGCAATCTGGATCAGCGTTTCTTTTGATAGACCGGTTGCTTCTGACGCGTAATCCAATGTGAATTTCTCAAGACTGTCGACATATTCCTGAAGTCCATTTACACGGATATTCAGGAATGTTTCGTCCGCCCATCCCTGATCGACGATATATTTCGTTACAGCTGAAAGCCAGACAAGATCAGACCCTGGCTTTGGCTGGAAGAACAGATCTGCTCTTTCTGCCATTTCGTGCTTTCTGATATCTGACACAAGCAAACGCTGGCCGTGCAGCTTATGGGCACGCTTCACACGCGTCGCAAGTACAGGGTGGGATTCAGCTGTGTTAGAGCCGACGATCAGCACAAGGCCGGCCTGCGCAATATCGGTAATTGAACCTGAGTCACCACCGTGGCCGACTGTTCTGAACAGCCCCATCGTTGCCGGTGTCTGACAGTATCTTGAACAGTTGTCCACGTTATTTGTGCCGACCACACCTCGCGCAAGTTTCTGCATGACGTATGATTCTTCATTTGTACATTTAGAAGAACTGATGAATGCCATTGAGTCTGCACCACTGTTCTTTTTATGTTCTTTCATTTTTGACGCAACCAGGTTCAGCGCTTCATCCCATTCAGCTTCTCTGAATGCATCGCCTTCACGGATTAAAGGTTTCGTAATTCTTGATTCGCTGTTTACGAAATCCCAGCCGAATTTACCTTTCACACATGTAGAGATTCCATTTGCCGGTGCATCAACGGAAGGCTCGACTTTCAGGATTTTGCGGTCCTTCGTCCAGATATCAAAGCTGCAGCCGACACCACAGTATGTGCAGACTGTTTTCGTCTTTTTAATCCGGTCTTCACGCATGGCTGATTCCGCATCTGAAATGGCAAGGATCGAACCATATCCTGTTTCAACATTTTTCGTGATCTCGATCATCGGACGAAGGGTATTTTTCGCAAGACCCGTCAGGAATCCAGCTTCGCCTTCCATCCCTTTTTCCATCATTGCGTTACATGGGCAGACTGTTGAACAGTGACCGCATGATACACATGAAGATTCATTGATTTTGGAGTTTTTATCCCAAATGACACGCGGCTTTTTCAGCGTCCAGTCAATTGTCAGTGTTTCAGTTACCTGAACATCCTGACATGCTTCCACACAGCGTCCGCATAAAATACACTGGTCCGGGTCATAGCGGTAAAATGGGTTTGAATCATCCACTTCGTAAGGTTTTTCTTCAAATGGCATGCTCTGATGATTGACTTTCATGTCCTTGACGGTGTTATGTATTTCGCACGTACCATTGTTGTAATCACACACTGTACAATACAACTCGTGATTTCTGAGGATTCTGTCCATTCCGACGACCTGCGCTTCTTTTACATCAGCTGACACGCCATCAATTGCGTCCCCTTCTTTCAGCTGTGTAGAGCATGAACGGACAAACTCGCCATTCACTTTAACAATACACGTATCACACGTCTCAATTGCTCCGAGACTCGGGTGATAACAAACAGACGGAACTTCAGTCTGGTGGTCTTCCAATGCCTGCATTGCAGACAAATGTTCACTGATTACAGCTGGTTTGCCGTTAATCGTTACGTTAATTTGACCTGACACATTGATCTCTCCCCCGTAATGGATTACTGCTCAGAAGGCAGCTTTTTTAAAAATATTCAGTTTTCTCACCTGGTCATAAATACCCTAATGAATGTTTCGTAAAACTAGATTCTCTGAAAAAAGACATATTTTCGACAAAATTCTTGGAAGAGGATGGATGGGAGAGTGAGGCGTTCAGGGGGATTGCTGCAAGGTTACGGAGAGATTTCTATAACTTCCAAGGTGGAATGCTACCGGTTTCCGGGGGGATTGCCGCAACTTTAGCGGGAATTGCTACAACTTCCCGGGCGTATCGCTAAAACTTTAGCGCGGATTGCTACATCCCCGACCAAAACAGCGACAGCATCCAAAACAAAAACCGCAGCCCGGTGCCGCGGTTTTTTACTGGTCTTTATTCAATTCACGTATCACGTGCCCAAGCTCAGGCAATATCAGCTTTTCCATCGCAAGCTTCACTGCACCTGTTGAGCCGGGTGTTGAGAATACGGCTGTTTTGCTGGCAACACCTGCAACTGCACGCGACATCATCGCAGCTGAACCGATGTCTTCTGTATAGCTTAAGAACCTGAACAGTTCCCCAAATCCAGGGATTTCTTTTTCAAATAGCGGCGTTACGGCTTCAATGGTGACGTCCCGTGCAGCTAACCCGGTTCCTCCATTGATCAGAACCGCCTGGATTCCGTCGTCCATCAGTCCGGCTTTAACCGCCTGCTGAATCAGGATGATTTCATCTGTAACGATTTCATAAGCAGCGACCTCATGACCTGATGCCTGAAGCATCTCTTTCATCTGCCTGCCGCTTTTATCTGTTTCTTCCGTTCTTGTGTCACTGACTGTGATGACTTTACAGGCAACCGTGCGCGGCGCCTGCTTTTTATGTTCTTCATGCAAGTGATTTCAGCTCCTTTATCCGCCGATATAAGACATTTCAATTTTAGGACGGTTTTTCGCTGTTTCTTCTGTTCTTTCATCAGAGTAACGGTCTTTTCTCACACGCCAGATTGATGAAACTGCTTCAACTAGCTCAGTGTGATTCTTCGTCTGAACCGCCTTTTTCAGATCGTGGCCTTCTGTCGCGAACAGACATGTGTACATTTTCCCATCTGCTGACAGTCTTGCACGTGTACACGTCGAGCAGAATGAATCTGATACAGAAGAGATTACCCCGACTTCAGTATCCGTTCCTTTATAAATGTAGCGGTCAGCTACTTCACCGTAATAATTCGGATCAGCCGGTTCCACTTCAAATTCTTCATTCAGCATGCCAATGATTTCTTTTTTCGTGACGACAGATGACATTTTCCAGCCGTTTGTACTGCCGACATCCATGAATTCAATGAACCTTAACATGATGCCACGTTCTTTAAAGTAGCGCGCCATCGGGAGGATCTGATCGTCATTCACACCTTTTTGCACGACCATATTAATTTTCACTTCAAGTCCAGCTTCAAGTGCAGCATCTATTCCTTTAATTACAGGCTTCGTACTGACGTTTCTGCCGTTCATTTTTTTAAAAACGTCCTCTTCAATTGCATCCATACTAATATTGACGCGCTGAAGTCCGGCAGCCTTCAGTTTCCCTGCAAGCTTTGGCAGCATCATTGCATTCGTAGTGAGTGCAATGTCTTTGATCCCTTCGATTGCAGTGAGCTTCTCAATCAGCTCGTACAGATCTTTTCTGAGGAGCGGTTCTCCCCCAGTCAGCCTGACTTTTTCAACACCCATTTCACTCATCGCCCTGACAAGCTTTTCAATTTCATCAAAAGTCAGGTACTGTTCTTTTGGCATAAAAGCAAAGTCCGGTCCGAATATTTCTGCCGGCATGCAGTATCCGCACCGGAAGTTACATTGATCGGTAACGGAAATTCGAATGTCATGCAGCGGCCGCTGATAAAAATCTTTAATCGGTTCCATCCGTCGTCCTCCTCTGTGCGTATTGCTTTACTTGCTCATATGCCTGCTGATCATTGATATTACTGAAGGCTGCTTCGCTGATCCCAAGTCCGGTATGCGGTACCTCCAGCCAGTTAACCTGTTCAAAAAAGCTTCTCATCCGGAAATCCCCTTCTTCCAGCTGAGCTTTAATGACTGGGAGACAGCTTCCTGAATACACAGCTGATAATGGCTGCAACTTCCCATTCACCGATGGAATCAGTGCCTGTATATCTTTTTGACTGCTAAAAAAGTTCAGCAGTTTTTCTGCATCCTCTTTTTCAAATAGCGGCATATCACACGGCAATGTGATGATCACTTCTGCGTCAGTCTTTGTCATCAGTGCAAATAATCCACCCAGCGGTCCGCATGATTCATAGGGTGGGAGGTCTGTCACCAGCTTTCCTGAAAAGCCGGGAAAATCATTCAGCTGATCTTCTCTGACTGATAGCACGACGTCATTGCAGATCGGCGCGAGTGCATCCACTGCCCTTTCATAAAAGCGGCTGTCCTCCCAGGTGGCAAAGGCTTTCGGACGGCCAAAGCGACGTGACTCGCCGCCTGCCATAACAGCTCCCTTTATCTTCATCCCCCGCTCACTGGCGGAATCAGGGCAACCGTATCATGTTCTGTTACCTGATCATCAGGTAATGCGTACTCTTCATTGATTGCGACCAGGACACTATCCGACTGAATATGGTATTGTCTCTGCACTTCTTCAAGCAGTTCTTTGACAGACATTTCTTTACGGTCAATCTGAATCATATTGCCGCCTGCAAGCTCCTTCAGGTGAGCAAAACAGTTCACTTTAATCATCTGATTTCCTCCTTTTCAGGGACACCGGCATTTGATTCAAGCTGATCACCGATCCACTCTTCACCGTCTTCCCACTTCTCTTTCTTCCAGATTGGCACAATCTGTTTGATCCGTTCAATCGCATATTCATTTGCCTCATAGGCGTCTTTTCTGTGAGGGGTCGATACTGCAATCACAACAGCAATATCAGAGATTTCAAGCTTTCCGGTTCTGTGAGAGATTGCTGTTACAGCGTCAGGCCAGCGTGTGGTGATTTCATCTCCAATTCTCTTAAGCTGCTTTTCTGCCATCGAGGCATAAGCTTCATATGTTAAATAAAGCGTGCGCTTCCCTTTTGTGAATTCTCTTACTGTTCCTGTAAATGTGACAACTGCCCCTGCTTCAGGGCGGATCACTTTCTGTGAGACCGCTTCAATTGATAGCGGCTCAGATGTGACTTCAAACATGGCTGCCAGCCTCCTTTAACCAGTTTCCAAACCAGTCTGTATATGATGTTACATCCTGATATTCAAATACTGTCAGATCCGGACGGTCAATTTGCACCGCAGAAATGACGGCTTTTATATTTAAGCACTGATCAAGCAGTGCCAGCTCTTCTTCATTCCGAATGACCACAATCTTGCTGAATGGCTCCCTTTTATATCCTTCTACAAGGATAACATGAAGGGGGAGGGTCCTGTAAAAAGTGAGCAGATTCTCTAAATCTGTCAATCCGCTCACAGACTCAATCACAATAGCCCCAGAACCCTCGACTGTACTGATCGCAGCACCTGCCTGGAAGTGACGGCTGCTGTCCTTTGCAGTATTCGTGTAATCAGGTACGCCTCCATGACCATGATGCTTGATTGTTCCCGCTTTTAAACCATTCTCTGCAGCCGTTCTCACCAGGCGATTCATCACCGTCGTCTTCCCGCTGTTCTGATAGCCAACCACCTGCAAAATAGGCATTACCAAGGCATTTCACTGCTTTCGGCTGTTTCAAGAAGTGCTATTTTCACCTGATCTCCGGCTGTAAAACCTCTTGTTCCACCAGGTAAGACGATCAGGCAATTCGTTGCAGCGAGCGAACTGACTGCACTCGATTTGTTAAACCCTGATGGACTGGCCTCAAGTCTGCCATTGTTGATGGTGAGTGTCCCTCTGACAAAACGTGTAAATGGATTCGGCTTTGTAAAGTCTGCTCCAAGTACTGCTTTTTCTACAGGGAGATGTGGTTTTGGGTTCCCTAGCATTTGCTGGATCAATGGTCTTGTAAATAATTCAAACCCGACATAGCAGGCAGAAGGGTTGCCTGAAAGTCCAAATAAAAACTGTCCGTCTTTATGTGCAACCGTCGTGACACTCCCCGGACGCATCGCCACTTTATTAAATAACACCTCTGCTTCAAGGCGCTTATATACTTCAGGCAGGAAATCAAAGTCTCCAACCGACACACCGCCCGTTGTAATGAGGATATCCACTTCCTTCATTGCCTGTTTGACAGATTCATAGCATGCTTCAAGATCATCAGAAAGCTTACCGAGCATCTTCACCTCTGCCCCTGCTCTTTCAATCTGGGCAGCAGCCATCAACGCATTACTGTTTCTGATTTTCCCCGGCTCAAGCGGCTCATTGACTTCGAGTAATTCTGATCCGGTCGCAAGCACCCCGACAACCGGTTTTGAAGCTGCAGTTATGTATTCATATCCAAAGGTCGCAAGCAGCGCAATCGTGCCCGGGTTGACGATGGCTCCTTTTTCAACCAGCACTGTCCCCTCTTTTGCATCCTCACCCTGAAATGAGATATTATCGCCCTTTTGAAATGATCGCTTGATTCTCATGACACCGGGCTCAGGCTCTGAAGTTAACTCAAGCATGACGACTGCATCACATTCAGATGGCATCATCGCACCTGTCATAATCCGTGCTGCTTCAAATTCACTGACTGGGACACTTTGTACAGATCCTGCACCAATCGTTTCTGTCACTTTAAAATCAAGCGGGTTCTCTCTTGAAGCATTTTCAGTGTCTGCTGAGCGGACTGCAAATCCGTCATAAGGTGAACGGTCAAATGGCGGTACCGGATGCGTAGCGATTAAATCCTCTGCCAGCCTTCTTCCGAGCGCTTTCTCAATATGTACTTTTTCAGTTTTAGAAAAAACTTGTTTTTCGATAACGCGCTGAACCGCCTCAGCTACGGGGATCGGTTTACGTTGTTCTACCATTTCATCTGCTCCTTTCAGGTCGTGCTACAATGGGTATATTAATTAATTGAGGTGATAGCAGTGTCAGATTTAACACATTTTAATGAACAGGGCCGCGCCAGAATGGTCGATATTTCCGACAAGCATGAAACAGTCAGAATCGCGGTTGCGCACTCAAGTATTGTAGTAAATGAAGAAATCTATCAGCATATCCAAAACGGGACATCTAAAAAAGGCGATGTACTCGCAGTTGCGCAGGTGGCTGGTATTATGGCTGCCAAACAGACGTCAACCATCATCCCTATGTGCCACCCGCTTTCTTTAAGCGGAATCGATCTGGCTTTTGAATGGGATCTTGATTCCCGCTATGAACTGAAAATTTCAGCTTCAGTAAAGACAAAAGGCAGTACAGGCGTTGAGATGGAAGCACTCACCGCTGCTTCAGTGAGTGCTTTGACGATCTATGATATGTGTAAGGCATCTGACAAGGGAATGGTCATCGGACCAACCTTCCTCGCTGAAAAGACCGGCGGGAAAAATGGTGACTATCTGCGGGACAGAAGCCCGGAGATGAAGCTTTAACGCAGCCTGCCAATCGCAATAAAGATCAGACTGACTGTCAGAATCAAAGCAGCGCCGCCGGTAAAAGGCAGGCCTGCTTTTTCACTGACAAACCCTGCTAAGCTTGAGCCTGCTACAACACCGGCTGAGAAGAAGGAATAAAAAATCCCAAACGCTTTCCCTCTCGTTGCTTTATTAGACATGTCCGTCACCATTTGATTCATTGACGGGAAGATCAAAGCAAATCCAATGCCGTAAACAAACATCAGCACAGGAATGATCACAGGTAATGTGATCCACTGAATCAGTCCAAGTATCAGACCGATCGTAATCAGCCCTGTTGCAGTCAGTTTTTCAGATGTGAATCTATCGTATATTTTATTCAGTCTCGTAACGAAAATAATGACGGCTGTTATACCGAATATACTTAACCAGATCCCCGCAGAGGCCTGCGTCAGCCCGAGATCCTCCGCTTTTAAAGGCAGTGCGAATGCAAGTGTACCGTTACTGACCATCAGAGCAAACGCTGCTAGCGATGCCTGCTGAAGCTTTTTGTCTTTTAACAGTTCCAGAATCGGTGCGCCTGTAACCACTCTTCTCTCTCTTTCCCTGAATGACTCAGATACATACCTGATCGTAAGCCAGATACAGATGGCAAAAAGAACGGCCACTGAATAGAACACAGCATCTGTTAAACCATTCGCTGCAAGTATGCCACCGGCTGCCGGCCCTAAAATCGCTGCACTCCCGATCCCGGCACCAATGTAGGCCATCGGTTTCGTGCTTCTTTTCGCAGCATAGTCACCTGCAATCGCAAATACACACGGGATCAACAGACCGCTGACTACACCATGAACCGCTCTGACCACCAGCAGCTGACCTGCATCCTGCGCAAGCGGATAAAATAAAAGAACCGCGGCAGACAGCACTGTTCCGATTACCAGAATCGGTTTTCTGCCATATCGGTCCACTGCATAACCGCCTGCTATATTCCCAACGACATTCAGTGCTGAATAAACCGCAATAATCAGGCCGGCCATGGTTTCAGTCGCACCCAGGCTGATCGCGTAAGGTGTCATCACCGGAAGCTGAATGAATGTATCAATAAATGTCACGATAATGATGAAGTAAATGATCTTGGTCATGGTCATATCTTCTTTCTTCTTATACTGTGAGTTAATCTTACCATTCCCTTAATTAATTTGTGAAAACACTGTACTTTCCGGTTATTTAAAAAGCGGATTCCCTTTTGCTTCATTAGGGAATCCGCCTTTTTCAGTTAAATACCTTATGATAGACTTTCTTAGCTTCTCCCTTGTCACTGGTACCGTGTATCAGTACTCTTCCATCTTTAAAAATGACCATTCTGTATGGATCAAATGTGATGCTGATCAAAAATTGATTGTATTGCACAGGCAGCCCCTGGGTTGAAAAGATTGTATGTAAATCCCCAAGATCTACACTCTTTTTTTCAGCGGGTCTGATCTGTACTGTATCCCGTCCACATAAAACAGCTGTTTTCATTGCTGTTTCCATTGATAGATATGGATAAGTCGGCTTTTCTCCACATGATGGACAATCCGTTTTCTTCAGTCTCGAGACACCAACTGCCTGGTAATCGTTCTGCCACACATCAAATGTAACGAGCTTTCCGCTGAGTGCTTCAGTATTTCCCGTCAGGATTTTCAGTGCATCTGCTGTCTGGTGAGCAGTCACCATCATCACCGCCGGACTGATAATACCTGCCGTA
Organism: Jeotgalibacillus haloalkalitolerans; assembly: GCF_034427455.1. NCBI lineage: Bacteria > Bacillati > Bacillota > Bacilli > Caryophanales > Caryophanaceae > Jeotgalibacillus > Jeotgalibacillus haloalkalitolerans. The sequence goes on from NZ_JAXQNN010000005.1 coordinate 159,195, forward strand.
TCACATGTTTGTCCTGTTGGAGGTGTCGTTTCCCACAGACAGTTAAAGCACGGTGTGACACCCGGGACAACTGTAAAACTCATACCCGTGCTGCCGACACATGCACCATAAATCCATGGGAGTTTTAATTTCTGCGCCACATCATTAATGACAAATCTTGTTTCAAAGTTATCAGTCGCATCTATGATTAAGTGGCTCTTTTCAGCATACTTCAGCAAATCTTCATAGGTGATATCCGCAACAACTGCCTCAATCTCAACGTAGCTGTTAACCTGCTCCAATCTATATTTAGCCGCTATTGCTTTTGGCATTTTTCTGCGTGCATCCTGTTCACTATATAAAGATTGGCGCTGAAGGTTGCTCCATTCAACATAATCTCTATCGATAATCGTGATTTTTCCTACTCCTGCTCTTACCAGTGCTTCAGAGGCACCTGTTCCGAGCGCACCAGCGCCGATAATGAGTACATGCTTCCGGCTGAGTTCTTCCTGTCCGGTAGACCCGATCGGCTTGAAAAGCTCCTGTCGTGAGTATCGGTCCTGCTGCAACTGATCCGCCCCCTTCATTTAAAATAGTTTTTTACTAAGATAGCAGTTATTACATGTCGCGACAAGGTTACAGCTTAATAATTCATACAATTCTTATTTTTAAGGATGTTTAAAAGAATGTGACCCGGGAAACCACCTACTAGAAAAGCAAGTAAATTTTTACAGGAGGTTTTATCATGGATATTGAAAACAAAGTAGAACAGGAAGCACGTCATACGGAACCTGAAAAGAAAGAAGAAATTCTTCAAAGCTTTGACCGCTTCAAGGATTACTTAGGCGATCAGGTATCTAAAGGTGAAAAACTGGGCCTCGGTGAAGAAGCACTTGCGAAAGGTGCTGAAAGAGTCGGAGATTACCTGGCTAAAAATGAAGAGCCTCGTAACCGTGAAGAAAAGCTTCTCCAGGAACTCTGGAAGCTTGGCGATAAAGAACAGCGTCACCAGCTGGCGCACCTGCTTGTCAGACTTGCACAATCAACGAACTGATATAGACGAGAGCCTCCGCCTGGTTGCGGAGGCTTTTGTATGTCCGGGGCCGGTGTTGAATAATGCGGCTGGGTGATTCAATTAAATGGAGTGCCCCACTGGAGCTAAACCTCTTACCCCTGCGCATGATACAAATACGATCCCGATAAAACACCTGCCACACCCCTCCACCCCTATCCGAAAAATATGACTTTGTAAATTTAATGTTAAGATCCACATTCATCCCTTCACAACTTTGCAAACCCCTGTTAAGATGCTAATATCGATTTTCGATATCGAATTACGATTTCAATAAAGGGGACATGCGTATGGATGATAAAATACTGCGAAAACTGTTTCTCGGCTTTATTCAGATCCACATTCTGCATCATGCACTTGAGCATCCGATCTACGGAGCCTGGATGACTGAAGAGCTGCGTGAGCACGGCTATGAAATCAGCGCCGGTACACTCTATCCTATTCTTCACTCAATGGAAGCAGACGGCCTTTTGTTAAAAGAAGAACGAAAAGTCGACGGTCATATCAGAAAATACTATACGGCCACTGTCCGTGGTGAAGAAGTGTTAAAAGAAGCACGCAGCAAAGCGTATGAACTGTTTAAGGAAATCAAGGATTAAGAAGGGAGATTCATATGAAAAGACAAGGATCATTACTTGAAATTTTACTTGTGTCACTCCGTCTCGGATTAACTTCTTTCGGCGGGCCAATCGCCCACCTCGGTTATTTCAGAGATGAATATATTCAGAGAAGAAAATGGATGACTGATAAAACGTATGCTGACCTGGTTGCACTCAGTCAGTTCTTACCCGGACCTGCGAGTTCTCAGGTCGGAATCGGAATTGGGGTTATGCGGGGCGGCCTGCTCGGGGGTCTGATATCATTTATTGGCTTTACCATGCCATCAGTCATCGTACTGATCATCTTCGCAATGATTGTATCAAGCTTTGACGTCTCAGACGCCGGCTGGCTCCAGGGTCTTAAGGTTGTCGCTGTTGCGGTTGTAGCGCATGCCATTATGGGAATGGCAAAAAATCTGACGCCCGACCTTCAGCGTAAAGCTATGGCACTTCTCGCGCTTTCTGTCACATTACTGTGGCAAACGACGATCAGTCAGGTCGTAGTCATTGTAATTGCCGGAATCGCAGGATTCTTTCTATTTAAAGGAGATACAACTGAAAAAAATCCTGAATTTACATTCCCGGTATCTAAAAAGCTCGGCGCTGTCTTTCTTGCATTGTTCTTTGCACTCCTTGCCATTCTCCCTATTGCCCGGGAAATAACGACAGCAAACTGGATTGCAATGTTCGACAGCTTTTATCGTTCTGGTTCACTCGTATTCGGCGGCGGACACGTTGTACTTCCTTTACTGGAGCGTGAATTCGTCCCGACCGGCTGGCTGACTGAAGAAGAGTTCCTTGCAGGTTACGGTGCCGCACAGGCAGTTCCAGGTCCGTTATTTACATTCGCGGCTTACATTGGTGCTGTAATTGGCGGCTGGCAGGGCGGACTGCTTGCAACTGCAGCGATCTTCCTTCCTGCGTTCCTCCTCATTCTTGGAGCACTTCCATTCTGGAATGCTTTAAGAACAAACCCAAAAATGAAAGCAGCATTTATGGGTGTAAATGCAGCAGTTGTCGGCATTCTGATCTCAGCCTTCTACTTCCCGATCTGGACAAGCTCTATTCTGGAGCCGATCCACTTCGTACTGGCAGCATTTTTATTCAGCATGCTTGTGTTCTGGAAGCTTCCACCATGGGTTGTGGTGTTGACTGGTGCGGTTGCAGGGCTGTTGTTTCTGTAAATGAATAATAAGGATAATATTGTAAAGGTGATACAGTAACCTCCGTCCCCGCTGTATCGCAAAAAAGGAATCGCCCACCGGCGATTCCTTTTTTACATTCTTTATTTATCGCGGCCTACATCACCCGGGATATCTCCCTGCGGTGTTGCGTCGACTGTGTTTTGGCTCTTTTTGTTCAGCTGGACAACAGAGTCGTTTGATGAGCCTGTTGATCCTGACTGTGAAGATACGCCTTCTTTGACTTCAGATCCTGCATCAGCAACCTGGCTGCCGATGTCTTTTGCATCTTCTGTAGCTTCCTTCGCTGTATCAACGATATCAGAAGCGCTGTCGCGGATAGCTTCTACCTGTGGCACGACATCTTCATTTACTTTTTCATATAGAGACTGTGCCTCGTTCATTGCATTTTTAAGCGTTGAGACAGCTGACTGGAAACGTCCTGACAGGTCATTTTTGAACTCGCCCGGATTATCTTTTACGTTGCGTACAAAGCCGCTTGTAGATGATCCGATGTTCTTACTTCCTGTTTTCACCTGTTCTCTTGTGTTTGTGTCAAGAAGTGCAACTGCAGCACCAACCGCTGCACCAACTAATACACCCATTAATAATTTGCTGCTGCCTTCATTTTTGCCGTTATAATTTTGTGCCATGGTTAAATAGCCTCCTAAGATGTTTTGTATATTTAGGAGTCTACCCTTCTGTTATTCATTTAAACATTCAGACCGATTCTTTCAGCCTTGCCATCGCAAGCCATGTACCGAGCTCAGTTCTGCTGATACCAACGCCTACGTACCCTGAAGCCATGAAATCTCTTTGTCTTTCTGTTTTATCAGTTCTGACAAAAATATATGAATCTTTATCAACAAAAAGCTTTTGTTTCAGCGGTTTGTAAAAAATATAGCGTGGCATATTACCATATTTCAATTTCACATCCACTACGACCATTTCCTGCTTGAACTTGTCACGCATGCTTGGCAGGTTTGACGGTGAGACTGTACAGCAGACGTGTTCAAAGTATGGATTTGTGAATTTCAGTTCCTGCATGATCACTTTAGCCATTGTCTGCTGAAGACCGTTGCCGCGGTAATCAGGATCCACAAGTGAAATTTCCTGGTGTACAACCTTCATCTGTTCTTCATATGACAGTCCGAGATCCCTGCCCAGATTTTCTTCATCATCCCCCGGGAAAAGCAGTGCGCGGACCGCAATCAGCCGGTTTTCCACATACACCCCGACCAGGATGCCTCCTTCACCTAAGACATATTGTATTTCTTCATCTGTCAGCGGCTGAAGTGTTACCTGGTCTTCAAGCCCTGCAACAATTTTATGCTGAAATGCTTTGAATTCATCAAATTGATTATCCGTCAGCTGTCTCATGACATATTGTGTTTTCACGTTGTCAGATTTTCTGACAGCTTCTCCCTGATATAACTCCATAAGTTGATCTCCTTTACGTTCCATCTGAATTAATTGATAATTAATGTTAGTTTAACACGTTAAAATCAAAGGTGTGAAAGATTTGAAAATCATTGTACTCTCAGATACGCACATGCCCAGAATGGCGAAGTCACTTCCACCCAGACTTTTAAAAGAATTAAATACAGTTGATTTGATTCTTCATACAGGGGACTTTAACACAATAGAAGTCCTCCATGAACTCGAACAGTTTGCGCCGGTGCTAGGCGTTGTGGGAAATGCAGATGATGAAGCTGTCCTTAAAGTGCTGCCTGAAAAACAGATTGTCGACGTCGGTTCATTTAAAATCGGGATGGTTCATGGTCACGGAAAAGGAAAAACGACTGAAAAAAGAGCCCTGGAAGCTTTTTCAGATGACAGGATTGATCTGCTGATCTACGGTCACTCGCATATTCCTTCTTTTAAAACAGTGAATGGCCTGCAGGTCCTGAATCCGGGGTCCCCGACAGATAAAAGAAGACAGAAGCAGTTTTCTTTTGTCGTGTTGACGGTTGAGGATACGTTAGGTGTGGAATTTATCTATTATGATAGTAAAAAATAGGAGGAATTCAAATGGAGAAAAAATTAGTGATTGCACATGACCTTGAAGAGAACCTGGTAAAGGCAGCTGAAGAAGCAGCTCCCGGTTGGACAGTCATAACCGGAAAAGATGAAGATCAGTGGGGGCCTCGCCTGAAAGATGCAACTGTAATTGCAGGATGGAAGAAAGCGATGACACCTTACCTTGATCAGGCTGAAAATCTTGAGTGGATACAGTCCTGGAGTGCCGGGATCGACAGTCACCCGCTTGAAGCGTTTGAAAAGCATAATATTAAGCTGACAAGTGCAAACGGTGTTCATGCGTTTCCAATTGCTGAAACCATTTTTGCAATGATGCTTGGCTGGACCCGCCATATTCATACATACACCCGGCAGCAGCAAGAGAAAAAATGGCATCATGCCGGATTAAAGCTTGAATTGCACGGGAAGAAGCTTGCCCTATTAGGTGCCGGAGCAATCGGTAAGGAAACAGCTAAGATTGCTAAAGCATTTGGCATGGAAGTTGCAGGGTTCCGCAGAAGTGGTGAAAAGGAAGAGTATTTTGACGAAATGTATCAGCTTGATCAGCTTCATCAGGTTCTGCCTGACTGTGATTATATTGTCATTACATTACCACTTACAAAGGAAACAAACGGTCTATTTACTGCAGAAACATTTGAGCAGATGAAGCCGGAGAGTTTTCTTGTGAATATCGGACGTGGTGAAATTATTGATGAGAAAGCCATGGTTCAGGCGCTGAAGGAAGGGGAAATTGCTGGAGCAGGGCTTGATGTATTTGCAACAGAACCGCTGCCTGAAGACAGCCCGCTGTGGGAAATGGACAATGTCATCGTCACCCCACACACAGCAGGGTCAACGGAATATTACAATGCCCGTGTGATCAGGGATATCCTGATTCCTAATCTGAAATCATTCATTAATGATGAGAAGCTGAGTGTGAATGTGGTGGATTACCAGAAGGGATATTAAATACACTTTATTATATTGGCTGATGCTTTCCGCTTCAGGGGGACGCTTTCCGTCGGTGGACCGTTTTTTGGTCCTGTCCTTGAGCCCGCAGGCTTCGCCATGGCCTCACACGTCCCTTCCTGCGAGCCGCCCCCTTATGCTCCAATCACCAGCTGTGCAGAAACAACAATGGACTTTAACAAAGCGTAAATAAAAAACCTGAACATCCAGTGAAATTCGGATGTTCAGGTTTTTTAAGTTGAATTATTCAGTCTTCCCCTGCCAGTTCATCATGCCGCCTGACATATTGGTTACGCTGTAGCCCTGTCCTTCAAGATACTGCGTGCCCATTGTGCTGCGGCCGCCTGATGCACAGACAACGATATACTCTTTCGATTTATCCAGCTCCTGCTTACGGAATTCAAGCAGGCCGAGCGGGATGTTTACTGCACCGGGAATCTTCCCGCCTTTTACTTCTTCCGCTTCTCTTACATCCAGAATATGAAGCTCTTCATTTGCATTTAACTTCTGTTCTACTTCAGTTGGCATAATTGATTTCATTTTAATAACCTCCACATTTTTTTAATTTAACTACTCCAGCCTCAGACTTCTGGAGGAGAGTCATTTTATTGACCATGTACCCTTTGCTTTTCAGAAAACGGATTCCAAGCTTCAGGTCTACATGATCTGATGCGATGACATGTATATTTTCTTTCGGCAATTCTTTATAAAATCGTTTCAGGTAAGCATATGGAATATGCTGAAACGGGGAAAATCTGTTTACGGTTGAATCGTTATATGGCCTTAAGTCAACAACCACTTCTGACTGGTTCATCTGGTCTTCAGGTACACACTCTACACCGTTTACAGGGGCATAGCGTTTATAAATTGAAATGAGTGCAATGACGATTGCTGCAATGAGTAATAATTCCACTCCAACACCACCTCTTAAAGTTTACATTGATTATATTATACCCCCAGGGGCATATAGTCAAGCGGAAAGTTTTTGCGTATTAACCCTTTTTTCTTCTATACTGTTAGTAGAAATTTCAGGAGGTCAAACGATGAAATTATGGATCAACCGAATTAGCTCAATTCTCACACTTGCTGCACTTACCATGGTATTCGTGCGGTTTTTCTTTCCGGATGTCACGCCGTTTCTGACAACGGGCATACTTTTTATTCTATTCTTTGTCTTTTTAGCCGTATCTATTGTAACCTTTGATCCAAAAGCCTCAAAGCGTGACGAACTGGTCGGTCTGCCGGTGACTATTTATTTTTCGGTTCTGGTCGTATTTCTGCAGTTGATCGGTGGCAAAACGGATACCCCGCTCAGCATTGATCAGCCTTTTTTATGGATCGCGATTGCCCTCGGGATATGGCTTGATATTAAAAGAACCCGAAAAAATAAGAAAGACAGAGAAAAAAGCGCCGCATAGGCGCTTTTTTCAATCTGCGTATATTGAATAAATCAAATGATCTGTCCATTCGCCGTTTTCATGAATAAACTTTTTCCGTGTGCACTCATATGCCATCCCGGCTTTTTCTGCTGTTTTAACAGAGGCCGTATTATCTAAATTGATCTGAGCTTCCAGTCTGTGCAGGTTCAGCTTTTCAAATGCCATGCGGATGAGCCCTTTAAGACTTTCTGTTCCGTAGCCCTCTCCCCAAAACTGGTTATGCAATGCGTAACCACCAGAAGCCCACTGTGTGTCGTCACGCTGTAAAATCAGCATATCAACGTGACCCAGTAACGTCTGGTCCTCTTTCCTCACAACTGCAAAGACATAAATATGATCGTCTTCTGCCCATTTATCAAAACGTTCAATTTTCTCTTCAAATAGATCCGCGGTAAATCCGGTCAGATCAATATACCCCTCATCATATTGATGCTGAGAAGGCTGTCTGCTGCTGATCTGCTTCTTGTATTCTTCAAAGTCTTCTTTTTCAAACGGTCTTAACAGGATTCTTTCCATTTCTAATTTCATACAATCACCTCTTACAGATCTGACCATTTACCCTTATACTGAGAAGAAAAGAAAATCCAGGTGAGTTTGATGAGATCTGCTTCTATTTTATTTGTATTGTTTGCTGCTGTCCTTTGGGGGACGACCGGGACAGCTCAGTCGTTTGCACCTGCTGGTACGCACCCTGTTGCATTCGGCGCCTTCAGATTATGTATTGGCGGTGCAGCACTCCTGCTATTTTCAATTTTGCAGCGGAATTTTTCTATTTCCGGCTGGCCGCTCCAGTCATTAATCGCTGCTGCATTATGTATGGCTTTTTATCAGCCTTTTTTCTTTTCAGCTGTCCTGATGACAGGTGTGGCAGTCGGGACCGTAACAGCCATCGGTTCTGCACCGATCATTGCCGGTCTGCTTGAATGGCTGTTGTATAAAAGAATCCCTGACAGTAAATGGTGGCTCGCGACAATGACCGCGATCACAGGTTGTGTATTGCTGTTTGCTAACCCCGAAGCCATTACGGTTGATCCGGTCGGCATGCTGCTGGCGCTTGGTGCAGGCACAGCCTTTGCAACATACACCATTGTCAGCAAGGAACTATTAAATACGCACCCTCCTGACACTGTCACAGCGGTCGTATTCACGATTGCTGCGATCATACTTGCCCCGGCCCTGCTGTTCTTTGATCTGAGCTGGATTGCAACACCGGCGGGCATCGGTACAGGCCTTTATATCGGTATCATCGCAACTGCACTCGCTTATTTAATGTTTGCGAGAGGTCTTAAAGGAATCAAATCGTCCACTGCGGTTACACTCTCACTCGCAGAGCCGATGACAGCTGCGCTTTTAGGCGTCATGCTGGTTGGTGAAGCACTGTCTCTGCTCTCATGGACGGGCGTTTTACTGCTCATGATGTCGATCGTCATCCTGTCTTTCAAGCGAAAAACAGAAGCAAGGGTATGACAGACCCTGCTTCTGTTTTATTACTTATTGCTGCCGGTAAGCAAGCTCATTTACCTTTGTCAGCCTGCGCATATCCTGCCTCGTGATAAACGGGAACTGTCCTTTTCCAATCTGTGATGCCCATTGTGACATGGCATTTGGAAGACCTTCAGGCAGCACAGCTTCCTTCCATTCACCGTCAGTCTCAGCGTTTTTATAACGCGCCTGTTTATCCTCCACCAGATAAACTCCCTCAGAGCCGTGAATTTCAAGTTGAAATAATCCGCTTGTGACAAATCCTGTTTCAAGGACAGCCATCTGACCGCTTTCATATTTCACAAGCACCGCTGACTGATCATCGACTTCATGACCGTATACGTGCTGGAACATCGCTTTCACTTCAACCGGTTCGCCACACAGGCGGTTGGCAAGATAGATCGGATGGGCACCGAGGTCAATCAGTGAACCGCCGGCGGTCCCTTCCTGCTTTAGGAAATGAGGAGGAAGCCACCCTTTCCCGCCGTCTTTTGGCACTGCACCATCATGCGCCACGCGGCATCGGACAGATGAGATTTTGCCCAGCTTTCCTTCATCAGCCAGCTGCTGACCATACAGGTAATAATCTGCTGAAAGCCTTGGCAGGGAAAGCATCAGATGAACGCCTGCCTGATCGACAGCCCGAAAGATTTCCTCACATTCACTTTCAGTCAGACCGAGTACCTTTTCAGAAAAAATATGCTTGCCATGAGCAGCTGCTTTCAGGATGATTTCCTTGTGCATTGTCGTCGGCGTATCCACAATGACACCATCAATCTCCTGATCGGACAGGACATCATCAAGCGCTGCTATAAAGGGGATGCCCTGCTCATTTGCCCAGGCTTCCCCTCTTTCACGATCTTCATCCCAAATTGCTGCTACTTCAATATCCGGGTTATTTAACGCTTCCTTTATGTAATCATCTGCATGCACGTGCCAGCGGCTCAACATAGCGATTTTAATCATTTGAAACACCTTCCTTTTTGAGCGAGTAATTGAATTCTCTGATGATCAATGTAATACCTGAAACGAGCAGAACCGCGCTGAGTATAAGCGGAAAAATACTTGTCTCCTGCATCGCAGTAAAAAACTTACCGGAGCGTGTATTCCAGGCATCCAGACTTGCTGCATAAATGGCTGATGCAATCCATGAACCGATCAGCAGCAGAATACCTGATAATAAAGCAACCCCACCTATTATCAGCTGATTTCTTCTTGATTGCTGATCGATTTGCATCGTTGCCCTTGCTGTTGCACCGCTGCGCTGGAGGTTTCGTATACGCTGATCAGCCTCTGTTAAAAAAACCTGCATTGTAATGGATGTACCTGACGTCCCAACCTTTTCAAAGCCAAAGTCTTTATAAAGTTTAACTGCCTGGTGATTATAAGGATCCACACTTAGAGATAACGAGTCATATCCCTGGTTCATTGCGTGAGAAACAACTTCTTCAAGCAGTTTTCTCCCAACACCTTTCCCTCTTTTATCGGCTCTGACAGCCATACCAATCTCCGGTACATCAGATCCGGCAAAACCGTATCCCGGATGCTCTTTTGTAAACTGCCGGTACCAGATTGCGCCGGTCAACTCGCCATTCTCTTCGGCCACAAGTACCTCGTCCCCCGGCCGGCCCCAATCTTCATGATATTTTCTCATTTCGTCTGAAGATAACAGCACCTCTTTGGATGGTTTGTCTTCAGTGATATAAATCGACTCATACAACATCTCCAGAAAGAAATCGTGTTCATCCTCTTTCATTTGCCTGACCTGCATCATAAACCGCCCCTTTTTTATCAAGCCATTATTTAACCGCCTGCTTACTTGTTTCGACCTCAAGTACATCATGAGGCAGCACGGCATGCACACCTTTCACCTGATTCACAACCTGTGTAATGTGAAGATCAACAACTGTACTGCCAAGCGCAATTGCTTCTTCTCTGCTTATCTGAAAACGCTCCTGCATGAGATCAATCATTTCTTTCAGCGCAATACCGGCAGCTTTATTCAAATCCTCGTCAAAGCCGAATGTCAGCCATCCGGCCGGTGTATCAGCCCGTGGTCCATTGATAGATTGATTTTCAAATAGCGTGAAGGTCAGACTGACTTCATCCATCGGGCATTCGATAGCTGTACCAGAAATTTCACCATCTCCCTGTGCTGCGTGGCCGTCTCCTGTGGAAAACAGCGCACCTTCTGTGGCGACCGGCAAATAAATTGTGCTGCCTTCAACCAGCTCTTTACAGTCAATATTACCACCGCAATAGCGGGGCGGGATTGTTGAATGCAGTCCTTTTTCAGCGGGTGCAGTTGCCATTACACCCATAAAAGGAGAAAGCGGCACCTGGAATTCTCTTGTTCCGATTGTTGTGGTCCCGGTCATATCTTCAGTATTTAATTCCCAGTTTAAAACTGTTTTTTCTTCACGGGAGATCTCTGCCTGTTCATTCTGCCAGGCGTCAGAGCCTCCTCCCACATTCCAGCCGTACCAGCCCGGCACAATCTTATTAATGCGGACGGCAAGCATCATACCCGGCTTAGCTCCATTTATGTAAATAGGTCCAATCAGTGGATGTCCCGGCTTTTTCTCTTTCGTGCGGGAACGGAATGTAACGGAGCTTCCATCTTTATTTTTCAGTCCCCACTCAAGACCGATTGTATTCAATGTGACGCTGTCGCCATTTTCGATTGTCAAAACCGGCTTATGCTCCGGACTGAACGAACCGTGAAGTACTTTGTCTGATGCTTCTATGTGATGTGTTGCCATGTGTGTTCCCTCCAGCTGTTCGTTTCTTCCATTGTACGTGAAATGACTGGGAATTGAAAAAGGTATACTGAATATTCTTGAAATGCAATTATTTTCACAGGCACATGCTGATTCTGGTACAGTTCACTTTCCTAGTTGTCGCTGTTTCCACACGAGTTGTAGCAATCCAGCTCCGGCTTGTAGCGATACGCCCGGGAGATTGTAGCATTCATCCCTCAGAATGTAGCAATCCCACATTTTTGTTGTCATATCCGTCCGCCACTTTGTTGCAACACACCCTCTTGATGCCTTTAAGTAACTAAAAGACGGTTTCTCAAGTGCATGCAGAGTTTGGTGCGGTTCACAGGCTTAGTTGTCGCTGTTTCAACTTGGCATGTAGCAATCCAGCTCCGGGACGTAGCGATACGCCCGGAACCTGCAGCAATCATCCATCAAAGATGTAGCAATCGCATATTTTTGTTGTTATCTCCGCCTATTAAAAAACACCAGCTAAAAAAAGCTGGTGAGACATCATTTTATAGCCCTTTAACTACCTCTGAAATTTTTTCAGGAGGATACGGCTTGGTCAGGTAGTGAGTGACATTGTATTGCTGTATTTTTTCATGATCTGCGTCCAGCGCAGAGGACACGATAATTGGCAAATGTTCATTCTCCGGCTGGCTGCGAATTTGCCCGATAACATCCCACCCGCTCAGGTCATCACCCAGCATCAAATCCACAATGACACCTGTAAAAGTCTGGTTCGCCACCGCATCAACTGCGCGCTCAGGCTGAAAATGATGAACAACCGAAAAGCCACTCGACTTTAGTTCATCTGCAATTAATAGAGCAAGACTTGGATCATCCTCCAGTACAAGTATGGTATTCTCCCCCGTCATTGTATGACTCTCATTTTCGCTAATCAGCGGAAGTTCAACATGAAACGCAGCACCTTTACCTTCTTCACTCGTCACAAAGATATGACCCATATGTTTTTCAACAATTTCTTTACAGATTGCCAGCCCAAGACCGGTACCGCCGATTTTACGGCTTTCACTATTATCAATCCGCTTGAACTTCTGGAAGAGTTTGCTGACTTCATTTTCAGGTATTCCGATTCCCTGGTCTTCTATAACAAAAGACGCTAAGCTTTGGTCAGCATGCAGACTGACAGTGATATCCCCACCATCAGGTGAAAATTTCACAGCATTATTCAACAGATTGGTCATAACCTGCGTTAATCTCTCTCTGTCCCCTTTAATCATGCTGTTTTCCATTTGATCACGTAAAATTAATGCGTGTGATGATGGTATACTCACTTTTTCAAGAACCTCCATCACAAGCTCATTCAATTTAATTTCTTCCATATGATATTCCTGCTTACCTGATTCCATCCGCTGCAGATCCAGGAAGTCATTGATCAGGTTTGTCAGCCTTTTCGCTTCCTTATGAATCGTCTCAATATAACGCTTCTGCTTTTCAGGCTTCATCTCTTTTGTTAAAAGAAGTTCTGCAAAACCGAGTACGCTTGAAAGCGGAGTTCTTAATTCATGACTGACTGTGCTGACAAGCTCCGATTTCATTCTGTCAACTTCATAATCTTTCGTAATATCACGATGTACAAAAATGGTTCCTGTCCATTCTTTATCACGATAGACAGACATGCCATATACATCAAATACTTTTATATGATCATGATCATGATCAGATTTTAATGTATATCTGATTGAACGAGTTCCTTCGAATGCAGATTCAATCGCGGATTCCAAAAATGTTCTCAGTTCATCTTCTTCGTTCACTCTTGAAAGCATCCGTGCAAGCCATTCAGCACATTCAATCTTTTCATCCTCAGAAGGTTCTACTTCAAGCAGTCTGCATAAAGCTTCATTATGCTGGACCATACACTTCTCCTGGTTAATCAGCTGCAGCCCTTCTGTCATGTTATCAAGCATATCCTGTGTCAATTCTCTCGCGTACTTAATTTCATCGAAAGCGAGCAGTCGCTGAAATGCGATAGACATCCGCTGAACAAGCCCCTCAATTTCTTTACATTCAGTCTCTTCGAATGGTCTGCCAAATCGATTCGCTCTGAAGATCCCGATCAGTTCACCAGATGCACCGGTAATCTCAGCAGTCAGGTCATATACATAACTCTTTGGTGTATGTAGACCGTCTTCCTCAGGTCTCGCCAGTCTTTTACGTATTCTCAGACCGCCTTCAGCCTGATGAAAAGGCCCATTTACAATCTGCTGAATTTTCTCTGTTGAAACATTGATGGCAGAATAAGCGGAGTGATCTGCCATATACATCATGATCTGATCAAAAGCATACAGCCTGTTCATATACTGAACCATATCATCAAGGAACTTATAGCGATTTGATGTACTGGATAAAACACGATTCAAATCATTAAATAGCTCAAGCCGCCCTTTTGTTTCCTGCGTCTCTAGTAAAGTTGCAGCCAGCTGATCCTGCTGCTCATGCATCGCTTCCTGTTGAGCGAGCAGTTCTTCATTCTGTGCATGCAGTTCTTCTTCGTTATGCTGAAGAAAAGCTGTCATGTCGATAAAACTTGAAGTCAAAGCGCCCAGTTCGTCATTGCGCTCAGATTTTTCAATATCAGGTTTTCTGCCCTCCCTGATATCATTGGCAGCAACATGCAGTTTTTCGATCGGTTTAATGATAGATGCGATGACTTTCCACATAAATATAACCAGAATCAGAATCAGCACGCCTGTAATGGCTAATGAGAAAATAAATGAAGACAGCATGTTTTCAATGGATTCTCTTGAGACTTCATCGAGTCTCTGCTCAGATTCCGTCTCCACTTCTTTTGTATAACTCACAAAATCATTTACGGTAATATTCAATCCCGTTTGAGATAGCTCACGCAAACCTTCATAATCTCCAGCCTCTGCAAGCGCAATTGCAGCAGGAAGATTATTATTTTCATAATCCTCCATAAAACTGGTTAATTCATTTATTAGCAGCTGTTCCTCTGAAGTCAGATCAAGACTGCTGAATTCAGCAACTGCATCTTGGTACCTGTTCAGCGCGTCTGCCAGGCGTTCACGCTCCAAAGCAGATTGAAAAGCGTAGACACCACGCGCTCTGAAAAACACATCATTTAAAGCATCAGCCAGTTCTGAAGCCGCTTCCTGTCTTTCATAAATGTCCTGATGCTCTTCAAGCAGCTGATTCTGCTGCTGATTAATAAAGAACCCCACAATCAAAAAGCTGAGGAATACTGTAATGAAGACACCGGATGCAATAAATAAATATTTACTTCTCATGGTTTTCATCCGTTACTTTGCTCCATTAATCATATTTTCTACAAAATCACTCAGTTCAACCGGGCTGAACGGTTTTGCCATAAAATAGTCTGCTCCCGCTGCTTCCAGCGCTTCCCGATCTTCCTTTTGTGTTTTTGCAGTCAGCATTAAAATGCGCAGACTGCTTTTGACGGTCGGATCTAAACGCTCAAGCACATCACGTCCGGAAAGGCCCGGCATCATATAATCCAGAATGACAAAATCATATTCCCCGCTGCTCAGCTTTTGATACGCTTCATTGCCATCCACTGCTGTATCAATGTCAATTTCAAGGTTTTCCAATGTATCTTCAATCAGCATTCTCAGAATTTCCTCATCATCTGCAATTAGTAATTTATTCAACTGATTTCCTCCTTTTCACGCTTGGCTGGTTTAGTGATTCTGCTCAGACGTATCAGCTGATGCATGTGAACTGTACCTGCAAGCTCTGCTGTTTCACTAGTTAAATCAAATTGATAGCTGTTGAGATTTGATTTGACTCTGTCAAAATCATTACTCAGCATTAAGATGTCATTCCCATGACTCTTTTGCTGAATTCTGGCCGCCAGATTTACCGTTCTTCCGAAGTAATCCAGCAGATCATTCGCATTCACTGCGATCACCGGTCCTGAAGTAAGCCCAAGCTTTATAGATAGCTGCACCTGCTGTTCCAGATTGAATTGATCAATCCCATCCTGAATATCAAGGGCAGCCAGACACGCATCCTCTTCCCTGTAAAAAACAGCCATAACCGCGTCACCGATCGTTTTAACAACCGTGCCGCTGTGCGCTTTAATATGTTTCTTCAAATATCTGAAATGCTCACTCACCTGGTGATAAGCGCCAGCATCTCCCTCTTTTTCATATAATGCAGTAGAAGCTTTCAGATCACTGAAAAGAACTGTCATTGACTGCACACCAATCTGCTGATCTGGAGAGAGCACTTCCGAGGAGAAGAGATCTCTGAATAACTGAAGTGAAGTAATTTCAGCCGCAGTAACAGCCTGACCATTCCAATCTGTCTTCTCATACACCACAATGATTTCTTCATCAGAACGATTCATGATCATCAGCGAACCACCTGATGAACTCAAAGCAGCAGTTGGACTGTTCCAGTGTTCCCCGTCAAAAGTGTATGACTGGCTGTTGTCAGACTGCCCCTGCTCCATGACTTTATTATGTTTTAACAGTCTGACTCTTGTACGGCCTTCAGCTGGTGGATATTGCAGCTTTACCTGTGCACCTGGCGAAATCCTTCTTTGCGCAAGTACGTGTGACGATTTCGCAGGACCCGTCAGGCAAAATGTCTGGTCAGTCGCTTTACGCACTGAAGGATGAACTGAGAATTGCATTTCAATATACTGATCAAAGCTCATTTCATAATTGACCCCGCAAAGATCACAGTGAACCTGATCTTTTATTTCCTTCATTGAAGAGACGGTCGTTTTTGACACGCGGCAATTCGGACACATCAGGTGCCATTCCTGCATCAGCAGGCTTTCTTTTACTGCGTAAAGGAATAAAGTCAGCATTTCCTTGCGCGGAAACTGCCATTTATCAGCTATTACATAAGGCTTCATATGAAGCACCTCATCATCGCCGGCTGATTGAAGATGATAACATAATTGCTTTACCTGCTCAGGATAGGGGTGTAATGATAAGAGCTTGTCCGCTATTTTGTTCATTCTTCCCTGATCAATTTCCGGGGGTGATTTAACAGGCATGGTGTCATAGCCGCTATGGTGGTTTGATTCGATATATTTATCAAGATACTTCATAATTTCTTTTATTGATTTGAGTCCCGCAAGAGGAATCGCTGCGTGTCCAAGCACATTTGCAGGTGTGAACCTTGCAGTACCGGTTACCCGGGTGCCATAACTTCCATCAGCAAGCCGTGTCTCAGAATCCTCCAGGGCGACTTCCCATAAAAGAAGTCTGATCGGTCCGCTTTCGTATCGGCGCTCTACAGAATAGACTTCTTCTTTCACCCATTCAAAAGGGTGCTCCCGCCATTTTAAAGGAACTAATCCAAATGCTTTTGCTTTTGCATAACGAAACAACTTCTGATCTTCAAAGGCAGAGTCTGAAAAATCCACTGGAAATAGTCCCGATACACGATTCAAATGCTCAGTATCAGCCAAAAGATCCCATGCTTTTTGTCTCGGTATCGGGTAGTCTCTCTTAAAGACGTACAGTTTTTCTTTCATACAATCCCTCCTCAGTTTTCGTCAGTATACTGTTCTTTCACTTTTATGATTGCATCCAGATTATCGAAAAATGCCTCCACAAGGGCAGGATCAAAGTGCTTTCCTTTTTCCAGACGAATTAATTCCAGAATCTTTTCAAGCGGCCACGCTTCTTTATAAGGCCTTTTAGAACCGAGTGCGTCAAAAACATCAGCAATCGCCACGATCCTGCCATAGAGATGAATGCCCTCTCCGCTGCGGCCGGCAGGGTAACCTGATCCATCCCACTTTTCGTGGTGGTCCCTCGCAATCAATGCCGCAGCCTGAAGGATTTTTCTCTTTGATTTTTTAAAAATACCGTATCCAATTTCAGCATGGTTCTTCATTTGGTTAAATTCTATATCGGTTAATTTGCCCGGCTTATTTAATATGGCATCGGGAACCGCAACTTTTCCTATATCATGCATAGGACTCGCAAGCTCGATCAGGCGCGATTCTTCTTCTGACAGACCACTGCCTTTTGCAATCAGATATGAATAAGCTGCTACTCTTTTTACATGCTGACCAGTTTCACGTGAGCGGCTTTCACCAATATTCCCCATTGTCAGAATCATTTCTTTCTGGGATTCAATCAGTTCAGAGTACAAGATTGCTTTTTCCATTGACTGACCTGTATACGTAGCGGCGAGGGATAAATAAGTCGTATCTTTTTCAGTGAAATGTGAAGGAGAGGTCTGTTTGTTGACTGCCTGGTAAACACCGATCATTTCCTGGTCTGCATTACGGATTGGAATACATAAGATCGAATATGTACGATATCCGGTTTTCTGATCGACTGCCGGATTGAACCGACTGTCTTTATACGCATCATTAATAGAAATTGATTCACCTGAATGGTAGGCAGCCCCTACAAGACCTGAGTCAATGGGGATTTCAATTCTATCAATACCATGGGCAATCTTCGTCCATAGCTTTTTCTCTGAAGGATCTGCAATCCACAGCGTACAGCGATCAGCGAGCGTCAGCCTTCTGCCCATTTCAGCCATTAATAAATGCAGCTGATCCAGGTCATTTTCATGTGCGAGCTTAGATGCAAATTCAAAGATAATTTTCAGCAGTTCTTCTGCAGGAATGTCAATTGATGACCCAGAATGTTTTTTCATACCCGCTGTCCCCTTTTACAATTTTTCATTTTCTCTCTATATTCTATGATATATTAATTATATCAAATTAAAGAATAGAACTAAAGAACTACAAGAGGTGAAAAATGACGCCATTTTCTTATTTATTTCTTTCTCATCTAATTGGGGATTATTTGTTTCAAACAAGCTGGATGGCCGGACGTAAAAAAGATCATTGGCCAGCACTGCTTACACATTGTTTTGTATATACTGCAACGGTTTCAGTGGTTGCATTTCTGACATTCGGCGGGCTGTCTTTATTCGGGATTCTATTTATTTTTATTACTCATGTCCTGATTGATAAGCAGCTGGTTGTGCAGTGGTGGGTTACACATATTATGAGTCCTCCCCCCAGTGAACAGAAATGGCTGACGATCGTTGTTGATCAGACTTTTCATCTGATTGTATTAGCTATTGCTTTATTCCTTTAAAGAAAAAAATAGCGCTGATTGTCTGAGAGACAGTCAGCGCTATTTTTCAAGTGATAAATATTGATTCTGAAATTCCTGTGCCTGTATAGCCTCGCTGTAATGGTAGCCCTGAACAATCTGGCCGCCAGTCTGCTGATATAGGTGAAGCGCTTCCTGCGATTCAATTCCTTCAGCCACCGGTACCGCACCTAAGGTTTCAGCCATCTGAACCAGAGACTGAACTACTTTGAAAGCTCTATTGTCTGAAGTCATTTTTTTAATAAATGACTGATCAATTTTAAGAAAATCCACATTCACATCAACTAAATGGGCCATAGTATTGAATCCTGTGCCAAAGTCATCAATTGATATTTTTATGCCGATGTCCTGCAGCATACTGACCTGAGATACCCATACGTCAAGTTCTGTATTGATTCTTTCTGTCAGCTCAAGTGTAATATATGATGGATCAATTTGATAACTGTGAGTCAAGTGGGCAGTCTCTGTCACGAGGGATCCGTGAACAAAGTGGTTGCCAGAGATGTTCAGCGCGATATTTGTTAGTTCCTCACCCTGCTCCTGCCACTCTGCCTGCTGCCTGAACAAACGTCCAAGTGTCCATCTCTCAATATCTATAATCTGACCTGAATACTCTGCCTGTGGTATAAAACTGTCCGGGTACAGTACGCCCCGTTCAGGATGGTGCCATCTGATAAGTGCTTCAGCTCCAAACAATTCACCGGTCTTGACATTAATCTGAGGCTGGTAATATAGTTTGAATTCATCTGCCCGCATCGCCCTTTTGACTTCATCACTAAATGAAAGCTTCAAGGCTGAGACTGAAGCAGGTGGATTCATGTTCTTTTTACCATCTGAAGAAAACGGCGTATTCTTCGACGCCTTTACAGCAGCACTTCTCGGTGAAAAATAAGCGACATCCAACGTTAACACCCCTTCAGAAACCAGCGTATTTATATTCATTATAACGCACTCTATGATTATTTCATACTATTTTTTCTGAATTTTTTAATAATATTAAACAGGCCTTTATTCATAACTTTTTCGTTAACCATATTTCTTTTGATGCGCCTTTTTCATCGCAAGATATTCTTCATCTTCACGTACCTTGATCCACTTCTTTTCAAAAATCGAAGCAGACTCCGCTTTCTCTTCATCAATATCGCGATCATTGATATCACCGCTTTTATCGTACTTTTTTCCACCTTTATAATTTGCATAACGCCTTGAACGTGTATACCCCATCTGTATAAACTTACGTGCCATATCCATTCCGACAAAATCATTTTTATCCTTGTAATCCAAATACATTTGATAGATTTTTTCAGAGGATTCTTTTGCAATTCCAGGTGTTTTGAAGCGCCAGTGAGGAAGAATCTCGCTTTTATACGGTTCTACAAGGAGAACACCTTGCTCCCCCCGCCCCACTCTATATAATTCAGGCTGTTCCCTGAAATCAATGTTGTCGAAGTCTAAATCGTAATCAAATGCCATTGCTGTCAGCCTCCTTTGTACACCATACCCATTTTAAGAGCTTGGTAAAATAAAGGAGTATAAGAAAAGAGACTGGGACAAATTCTCAGCCTCTTAACCGTTTCGTTGCGTTTCAGGCGAACGCTTTCCGCGGCCGGGCGGTGAGCCCCTCCGGCTTCGCCGTATGACCTGTCCCTTTCCGCGAGCCGCCGATTTCCGCTCCACTACAATTAAATTCCAATCAATATACTGTTTAACTCAACAAAATAGATTGTTTATTCTTCATCTTTCAAGAAATGGCTGCTTTCGTTTTAAGTCTATTCAGTAAGTAACAGCACATGATCACGCCTGCCAGGCTTAATCCGCCGGCTCCCATGAAGAAGTAAAAGAAGGCATTTCCGCCAGCTGTCGGGGAGTTTGCGATCGCAACGCCTGCAACTATAAACATTCCGGCTGTCAGGGACAGCAGCATCATCCATCGCTTCAGGTCAGTCCGGAATGTGCGATATGCAATCAGAAGAACGATATACAACACACTTATCATCATAACAATAGGAAGCAGAGGCTGAAATTTTGCTGCATATACAAAATGATCAAGCTGTGAAATCTGTCCTGCATGCAGTACTTCTCCATTTAACAGCTGGGAAAATGGTGTTGAGTAAGCCCATTCCCATGGGTCGTCGATGATTGCACTTCCCTCATACCATGTTCCTGCCGCTGCAACTGCAAGAAAAGTAATGGCAACACTTAAATGAGTTGAAAACCCCTTCAAGAATCTCACTCCTTTCATGTCTCATTAATTAGAACTACAATTCACATTAATATTACCTTAACATAAATTTCCTGATACGTTCAGTTCAAATTGACATTTTTCCAAACTAAAAACCTGGCAAAAAATCTACATGATTTTTTGCCAGGTTTTATGATTATTCCTCAGTCAATTCCACGATTCATGCCATTTATCTCATAAGCTGCATTGGAATCTGCTGATATTTTTAATTGTTTGTGCTCTGACAGAGGGAACACTCTGCAGGTAAAAACTGCTTCTCCATCATTGACAAAGATCTCTGCAATACTGTGATCAACGATGATATCCAGCTGCTTCAAGTCCTGTGAGAGTGTGACTTCTCTCGTTGTGCCAAACTGCGGCTCTGTTACATGCTTCATTTCCGAACGATCCACTTTTACTTTTTTAGAAGCCTGATCATACGTGAGGATAAACTGTTCCTGATCTGAGCTGAACAGTTCAAGCTTTAAGCCGCTTATCTGTTCTGTATCAAGCTTTGCTCTCCAGGCCTTTTCATCTCCAAGCTCAATATCAGCTGATCCTGATACTTCTCCTTGTGCAACAGTTACACCTTTTAACAGCTCAAGCGACTCAGCCGGACGCTGCAATAAACGATTGCCGCTGCGCACTAATTCACGCGGCAATGTCAGGCAGTGTGCCCATTTGTTTTGATCAGTCGGGAAGTCCACTTCCCCTACACCTGCCCAGCCATACAATAGCCGCTTTCCATCTGCATCAAAGCTTTGCGGCGCATAGAAATCAAAGCCTTTATCAAGCTCGTGATATTCATCCACCTGGAATGACAGACCTTTTATATCAAGCGTTCCGGCTACATAGATTGTGTTGAAGACGTTATGATAATTTTCTCCTTCAGGTTCGATTCCCTGAGGCGAGAAGATCAGAAAGTCTTTTCCGTCAATCTCAAAGTAGTCCGGACACTCCCACATATAACCGGCAAGGTCAATGTCCACTGAAAGCTCCCCAAGAAACGTCCAGTTCAGTGCGTCAGGAGAATCGTAGACAATAATTGCACCGGTCTGATCTTCCCGCTGTGCACCCAGCAGCATGTAGTACTGCCCCTCTTTTTCAAATACTTTCGGGTCTCTTACATGACCTGTATAACCCTCAGGCACACTTTTAATCAAAGGGTTGTGTTCGTACTTACGAATCTCGCCATTCTCATCCATGATTGCCAGACACTGATGTGCATCCCTTGCTTCTGCATCATACTTCACATTGCCTGTGTAATATAAATACAGTTCGTCGCCTACCTGCAGTGAAGCGCCGGAATACGCGCCGTGGGATTCATAATCCTCAACAGGTGTAATGGCCGTGTCGTGTCTCTCAAAACGGGCAAGGTCCTTTGACGATACGTGTGCCCAGTGCTTCATCCCGTGATATGCACCATAAGGATACCACTGATAGAATACATGGTATTTCCCTTTAAACCACGCAAGGCCATTCGGGTCATTTAATAGTCCGTACTGAGGGTGAATGTGAAAGGATGGCTTCCACTCATCATGAGCCGACAGCTCTTTTAAAGCTTCAAGCTCTCCTTCTTCAGCCTCTAAAATTGTTCTGTATTTCGGTTCAGAATAACGGGTCATACTGGTCCTCCTCTTAAACATCAAAGCTTGGTTTCTTCACCTTTCCATAAGCCGCTGTAAATACTGCACCTAATGCAAGCGCTGCTACATTGGCAATCACGTAATGAAGGTGTCCGCCACCAGTGGTAGATACAATCGCAATACCAGGTACTGCTGTTGCACCGAATCCAAGTGCGTTAATATTCAGGAAGAATACATAAGCACCAGCAATCGCACTCGCAAGACAGCCTGCGATCAGCGGAAATTTATAGCGTACATTAATCCCGAACAGTGCGGGCTCTGAAATACCAAATAAAATCGATCCAAAAGATGAAATACCAATTTGACGCGCTTTTTTATCGTGCCAGCGAAGGTAAAGGTAACCAAGTACTGCGCCACCCTGTCCCATCAGTGCTACAGACATCAGCGGCATAATGAAGTTTAAGCCTGTATCTGCGATCAATTGTGCTTCCACAGCGCCAATCACGTGGTGAAGACCTGTAATTACGATCACCTGCTGCACACCTGCAAAAATAACAAATCCAACAACACCAAGGTTTTCAGTTGCCCATAGCAGACTTGACGTCAAACCTTCAGCAAGGAAACGGCCAATTGGTCCAACGATAATGAACAATAGTAAACCTGATAACGTTACAGTTAAAAACGGTGCCAGGAATAACTTAATCATGTCAGGAACGACACGCGTGAAGAAGTTATCCAGCTTTGCTACAACAAGACCCATCAGCAGGGCAACGATAATTCCGCCCTGGAATCCTACAAGCTCTACATTCAATCCTAAAATGTTGATCATTTCAGCATCAACATCACCACTTGCCACTGCATAGGCGTTACCAAGGTCCGGATGAAGCATAATTGCCCCGATGACAAGACCTAAAACGGGGTTACCGCCAAACCTCTTAGTAGCAGACCATACAACGAGCAATGGCAAAATCGTAAAGATTCCCGTAGACATAATCTGAATAAATCGGTTAATACCTGTAATTGCAGGGAACATGTCTACAACTGACTGTTCTCCAAACACCCCAGGCTGACTGAGCAGACCGGTGATCCCCATTAATAATGCAGCTGCTAAAAGCCCCGGGATAATCTGTACAAACACATCTGATAACGCTTTAATCCCGCGCTGAAATGCATTCTGCTTTTTTGCTGAAGCGCCTTTGACATCGCTAAGTGACATGTCATCCATTCCAGCCTGCTGCTGAAATACTTTATAGACATCATTCACAGTGCCTGCGCCAAAAATAATCTGCAGCTGGTCACCTGCAATGAATGCGCCTTTGACAAATTCAAGCTGCTCTATATCTTTTACTGAAATTTTGTCCTGATCTTCTGTGACGATCCGGAGTCGCGTTGCACAATGTGCCGCTCCCTGGATATTTTCTTTCCCGCCTATGAGACGAATGACTTCTTTAACAGTTGGTTCGTATTTTTGAAGCTTTCCACTCATGAAGTTTCTCCTTTCGACAAAGCCGGTTTTATGCAAAAACAGTGGAACCGGTTCCATTTTAAGTCTTTTTATAAGAACCGGTTTTTACGATTGTAGAACCGGTTCCACAACATGAGTTTAAAACAGAAATTCTAAAAATGCAAGACTTTTTGTAAGCGCTATTTTTTTCCTTTTACACTTTCGCCTTCACGGATTTTAAAATGTGGACGCTGAAGCTGATCAACTTCCTCAGACTGCATCAGCTTCACAATTGTAGAAGCTGCCAGATAACCTGTTTCCTGGTAGTCGAATTCAACTGTCACAAGCGAAGGATGAATCATTTTGGATACCGTGTACCCGCCGAATCCGCTGACTGAAATATCCTCCGGAATACGGTAGCCCTTTTCTCTGATTACCCTCATTGCACCTAAGGCAATGGTATCTGTCGCACAAATAATGGCTGATGCCTGTGAATGCTCCAGGCTTTTTTCAGCCGCAAGCATTGCACTGTCAAAGTCAAAACCGCTTCTGAAAAATTGTATATCTTCAGCTCCATTGTCTCTGCAGGCCGTTTCAATTCCTTTTCTCCTGCGCTGACCTACAGCAACATCTGTTTCATCCACCCCGATATACGAGATTTTTTTATGCCCTGCTGAAGCAATACACTCCCCCATTTTATAGCCGGCCTGAAAATCGTCGAATACAATACAGTGGGTCTGGTCTGTTTCCTGGCCGATGATTAACAGAGGTACAGTCAGGGATTCGATCAGTTCAAAGTGTGCAGGTGTGAGTTCCGTTGCAAACAGGATCATGCCATCAACCTTTTGACGCTGAAGATTCTGCAGACTTTCGATTTCTCTTTCAATGCTGTGACTCGTATTACTGATCAGCGTTGTGTAACCGCGGGTTCTCAGCTCTTCATCCATTCTGATCAGGATCTTAGAGGTAACAAACGAATCCAGAGCAGGCGCCACCACTCCCACAAAGCCTGTCTTTCTGGATTTCAGACTTCTGGCGAATGAGTTCGGCTCATAATTATGCTCTTCAATAATCCGTTTGATTTTTTCGCTTGTTTTCTGGCTGATGCGCCCTCCGTTTAAATAACGGGAGACAGTACTTTTTGCAACACCTGCCTGTTTTGCGATGTCATTAATCGTGACTTTCATAAAATCCTCTCCGTATCGTTTCTTTGAATTAAGCATAACGGAAATTGGGGATTTAGGTAAGTGGTGTAGTGAAACAGCAGTTGTAAGAGGATGGCTGAGTGATCGCCTGATGGTGAGGCGCTGGCGGCATTGCGTTCGGTGGCGGCGGACTTTCAGTCATTACATCACCTTGCAGGATGATTCCGCCACCTTTTGCGGTTATTCTATGATCCTCTACACCTATTCCATCACCTTTGATTCACTCTGGTTTTTTCACCTCACCTTTGCTGATGATTCAATCACCAATCTGATTAATTCCGCCACCTTTTTGAGGATTCAAACATGCTGTCTTAACTCACAACCTGATACGAAAAGTCAAAACCCAAGCATCCAAAAAAAGATGACACAAAGTGCCATCTTCCAATCCTGTTATCCATTAATCTCCCCGCATGCAATCCTTGCACCGGAATTCCCTGACGGATCTGTTTTGTAGTCATCAGGACCTTCATGAATCACAATGGCACTTCCATCCTCATCCAGCAGAGAATGCGTATTGTCTTTTTCAAGCGTCAGTTCTTTCACAGTTAATTCAAGGTCAATCGTACCGTCTTCATCAACCTTCAGATTTGGCAGGTCGCCGGCATGGTAACCCTTTGGATTCTCGAACCCGTGCTGCTTCTTTCCGGGGTTAAAGTGACTGCCGGCAGAATCAAATTCAGGTGGGGTACATACACCTGTTTTATGAATATGAACCGCTTTTTCTCCCGGCTCCAGTCCTTTGACAGACAGCTGAATGACGACACCTTCATCACTCTCCTGAAAAGTGGCTGTTCCGATTTTTTCGCCCCCGCTGTTCACCATTTCAGACTCAATCACTGGTACTGCGCTCGCGGGAACTGTACTGTCCTGAAGCATCTGACACCCGCCGAGCCCTGCTGCAATCATGCTGATGACAAGACCAATCGTATAGTTTTTCATAAAAAAGGACCTCCTATTCTAACAATAGGCTGTCCTGATTTTGTATAAATTAAACTACCTTCTTGCCATCGACATGAGTGTGAAACCGATGTTTGCCGGTCTTTCAGCTAAGCGTTTCATAAAATAGGTGTACCAGTCTTTACCAAACGGTACATACACAACCATGTTCCATCCTTCTTCAGCAAGTTCCTTCTGCTTCTCTTCCCGCATACCCTGAAGCATCTGGAATTCAAATTGTTCTTTCGGAATGTCATGCTCTTTTACAACCTGTTTCACAAAATCGATCATGTCATTATCATGTGTGGCAACCTGTGTATAATTCCCTTTCAACAGCTGCGTCTTGACCAGTTTTTTATAGTTTTCATCTACATATGATTTGTTATTGATGTCTACATCACGCGATTCAATATAGGCCCCTTTGACAAAACGGATTGCCGGAGAAAAGGGATCAAGTCTTTCAACGTCAGTCTCTGTTCTGAAAAGATTCGCCTGCAATGCAATGCCAATGTTCTCATGGTTCTCTTTTAATGTTTCAAAAACAGAGATAATATCCTCGCAGTTTTTGTATTCTTCCATATTGATTGTGACAAACACATTATACTTTTTTGCTTCCTTCAGAATTTCATCCATGTTCCGAATCGCAGTCTCTTTCCCAACTTCCAGTCCAACACTGAAAAGCTTGAGTGAGATTTGTGCATTCAGCTTTTCATCTCTGATGGCATGAATGGCTTTAAAGCAGTTATCAACATATTTTTTTGTATCTTCCTCTGTTTTTACAAATTCTCCGAGACAGTCAATCGTAGCACCAATTCCGTTACTGTTTAACTTTTTAACCTGCTTCACCATATCACCTGTTTTTTCCCCGCCAACAAAATGAGAACCGCCAAGGTCCATACCGTTACGTCTTGAAATATCAATGAACAGCTGATTATAAGCCAGAGTTGTAAAGAACTGATTTAAAGCAGATGCAATGATCATGAAAAAGCCTCCTTCTACTTTCAAGTTCTTTACTAATTCCCTAATTGATTCTTTAAAAACAAATGGATTTGAAATTTTCTTTTGACAGCACTGCGTGATAAAATAGGGATTGGACTAAACACTAAAGGAGTGCTAAAAATGGCAAAAACAGGTTACATTGATTTAACAAATGGACATAAAATTTCTTTTGAACTTTACCCTGAAGAAGCACCGGGTACAGTTCAAAACTTTGAAAAGCTTGCGAATGAAGGTTTCTACGACGGTCTTAACTTCCACCGCGTGATCCCTGGTTTCGTAAGTCAGGGCGGATGCCCAAACAAGAATGGTACTGGCGGCCCCGGTTACACAATTAAATGTGAAACTGAAGGCAACCCGCACCGTCATCAGCCAGGTTCACTTTCAATGGCTCACGCCGGCAGAGACACTGGCGGCAGCCAATTCTTCATCGTACACGAGTCACAGCCTCACTTAGATGGCGTGCATACAGTGTTCGGTAAAGTAACAGAAGGTCTTGAGCATGCACAAGGTATGGAACAGGGCGCAGGCATCAACGAAATCCGCGTGAACGGTTAATAAAAAATTTTAAAAAGCTGAGACAATTATTACATTGTCTCAGCTTTTTAAATTGTTTCGCTGCGCTTCAGGCGGACGCTTTCCCCGGGGACGGCGGTGAGACTCCTCGTCGCTGCGCGCCTGCGGGGTCTCACCTGTCCGTCACATCCCATTGGAGTCGCCACCTTACGCTCCGCTACACTTGGATTTCAATATAAATATTGTCTTACGTAATAACCTTTATAAATTGACACAGACTTTTTAATTTCATTCAATCATCCGTATCTGTCCACCAGTACACCAATATCATAAAGAGTATCATCAGAATGCCAGCTACAATGTAGAATCCGTCAGGCACATACTGTCCCCCAAAAAAGCTGAATAGCAAATGATCCCTCCTCACAGCTTAATTGATCTGTAAATAAACCAGCCCATTGAACTGAATAACAGTGTCAGAAAAACAGGCATGACCCCGGCTGACAAATTTGCACTGCCTCCGGTTCCGATCAACGTAAGTTCATATGTAATATAAGCAAATAATAACACGCAGAGGTTCTTTATGACATTCATCATTAATACACCGTTCAAGTATTGCTTCTCTGCATTTTCTTCAGTTATTTTCCCCAAATAATTATAAGTATGTGGCACTCTTTCCAGTGCAGTTAGGCTTCCCCACATGACAAAACCGATCACCGGCAGCATGATTGCACTCCATTTACCGCCAAATCCATCTGCTTCACCGGCTGCATTAAAGTGAATCGGAATCACATCTGAGAGGTTTCCCCATGAAATTGCAAGATATGCTGTAGCCACCACGAGTAAGATCAGCGAAATCAGACTGAATAGTTTTGCCCAAAAAGGTTTTTCGATTTGAATAACTGGTCTGTTTGGATGAAGCATAACATGTCCCCCTTAAATCATCTTACTCTATTATACGATTACCGCCTTTAAACGTTCCCTGCATCTTTATAAAAAGCTTTTTTAATAAAACACTTCGCTTCTCAACATTTTTTCTGAATGATCACTCACTCTTTTTAGTTCGATTTTCGACATTTTCCCAAAAAAATCAGGCTATTTTAAGAAAATAACGATCGATTCAGACATTAGATTATTTCATTAATGGTTTTATTTACATAATAAACATGAAAAAAGATTATACAAATCTTAAAAAGTTCATTCTTAATGTATAAGATTACGAGAAAATTTTCCCGATAAACAAACTCGGATTCCTCTGATAGGATGAAATTGTTCTCAAAATATTACGAAAAAAGGAGTCGGGAAAATGAAGAAAAGAAGTATGCTTATGAGTTTATTGCTTGCGGCAAGCTTATCTGTTCCTTCAGTGGCAGGTGCTGCACCTGATCAGGAAAGAGGTCAGGAAACATTCAGAGTATATGTTGAGGCAACTGGTGCTTCTGCAAAAAGTGCTAAGCAATCTCTGAAAGAACAGTATGAACCCCGCTGGGAATTGAGCGAAAACGGCTTTTCTACTGAAATGAATGAAAAGCAGTTCAACGCACTTCAGAAGAATAAAAATATCAAAGTAACAAAGGTTCAGGAAGTACAGCTTGAAACGGATGTCCGTGCAAGTGAATATGAAACAATGGCCGGGGAGTACCCGACTCAGCAAACACCATGGGGAATTAAAGCAATCTACAATAACCCTAACCAGACAACAACTTCAGGTGGTGCGGGTGTCAATATCGCAGTTCTTGATACAGGCGTTTTCACAAGCCACTATGATCTTGTCAACACTGTAGAACAGTGTAAGGATTTCACACAGTCTACACCACTTGTAAATGGTGCTTGTAATGATGCGAATGGTCACGGTACACACGTAGCCGGTTCTGCTCTTGCTGATGGTGGTAGTGATAAAGCCGGTATTTACGGCGTCGCACCTGATGCAGATCTTTGGGCTTATAAAGTACTGGGCGATAACGGATCAGGTTATTCAGATGACATCGCAGCAGCGATTCGTCACGCAGCTGATCAGGCAACAGCTACAGGAACAAAGACAGTCATTAACATGTCACTTGGTTCTGCAGGTCAGGACTCACTGATCACAAATGCAGTAAACTACGCATACAGCAAAGGTGTACTTGTCGTTGCTGCTGCTGGTAACTCAGGTCCAAACCAGGGCTCTATCGGATACCCTGGCGCTCTGACAAATGCAATTGCAGTAGCTGCTCTTGAAAATCGTCAGCAGAACGGTACATACCGCGTAGCAGACTTCTCATCACGTGGATATGCTGCAACTGATGGTGACTATTTCATTCAGCAGGGTGACGTTGAAATCTCAGCGCCAGGTGCTGCAATCTACTCAACATGGCCTGGTGGCGGTTATAACACAATCAGCGGTACATCAATGGCTACACCACACGTAGCAGGTCTTGCTGCGAAAGTATGGGCTGCTAACCCTGGTTACTCTCATACACAGCTGCGTACAGTGCTTCAAAACCGTGCAAAAGCGAACGATATCCTTGGCGGATACGGCGCTGCTTACGGCGATGATTATGCTTCAGGATTCGGTTTTGCAAAAGTGAACTAATTGACCTGTACGATAGTCAGGTCCGGCATATAGCGGGTTGCCCCTCGCGTTTGCCAAATTCAGCATAGTAACACTCTATTTTACCCCCTTTACACATATTTTAAAGGCTGTCCAAAGGAAGCAGAATCGCTTCAATGGACAGCCCTTTTTTTATTATTTAAAACAGTTTTCCCTGCTTATATAAAACGGTTGATAGCTTCATCACTGAATGAATGTAGCAGTTTTCACGAAGAGAATGCGGGTCCCCGAAGTATTTAGGAAGAATTGTCTCCATTGTCCCCTGCATTTTATCGTAAAGTTTCTTATAGATCTGCTCTTCTGAATAAAACTGTGTTTCCCTTCCCTGCAGCCATTCAAAATATGACACAATCACCCCGCCGGCATTAGCAAGAATATCAGGAACCACAATGACACCTTTTTCATTTAAGTAGTCATCTGCTTCTGCTGTTACCGGGGCATTGGCACCTTCAACAATGACCTTTGCCTTGATTTTATCCTTATTTCCGTTATGGATCTGCTCTTCGAGTGCTGCAAGCATTAAAACATCCACATCCATCGTCAGCACATCATCACGATGAAGAATGTCAGCCTGAACACCGCTTTCTTTAAGCTGCTCATCTGTATGAGGAAGATCCCCCTGATTTGAAGCAGTGTAAGAAACAAGTGCAGGTATATCCAGCCCGTCATCGTTAAAAAGCGTACAATTCCGGTCACTGACTGCGATTACTTTATTTTGCAGCTGCTGGCATTTAAAAGCCTCAAGTGCCGTCACTGACCCTACATTACCAAACCCCTGAACCGCTACCTTCAAAGGTTTTTCATATAGCGACAGGGCTGTTTTTGCATAGGGGCTGCCCGTTTTTTCAAGCCATGATTGCTGCTTTTTAATAAAATCAGACATCAGGTAGCGGAATGTGAAATAAACCCCTTTACCTGTGGCTTCGCGTCTGCCAAGAGAACCTCCGTTAATCACGCTCTTACCCGTAAAGCTTCCTCTGTAAGGCTGGCCCGGCTTAATATTTTTATATTCTCCCATCATCCAGTCCATCTCACGCTCCCCGCTGCCCATATCAGGCGCAGGTATATCCTTATCAGGACCAATGACATCAGCAAAATATTGAACATATTTTTTAGAAATCAGGTTCAGTTCTTTTGTGGTAAATTCACGCGGATTGACGACTACTCCACCTTTTCCCCCACCAAATGGTACATCGTGAAGTGAATTTTTCAGGGTCATCAGAAACGCCAGGTTAATGACTTCATCTTCATTTACTGATTCATGAAAACGAATTCCTCCCTTATAGGGACCCATTGCATTGTTATGCTGAACCCTGAAAGCAGGTATCCGCACAATTTCGCCTTTTTCAAGAACGATTCTGAGAAAGGATTTATGTATCTTGTTAGGTGTAGATAACACTGCCCCTAAAGATGAGAACGCTTTCTTTCTCGGTCCGTTTAGAAGATCCGGCAAAAACATTTTATCATCCATCAGTGCATCTAAAGATTCCTGTACGATTGATCTTGTCTGATATTGCATGTTCCATTCCCCCTTGAATGTAGTGAAATATCCTTACAATGACGGTACCCTAAATGAACTGTATATGTAAAGAGATGAGGTGGAGCTTTTTATTTCTCCCCCTCATCCGGTGCACCTGACTAACTGTTTGCAACTAAGCTTTATTCATTTTTCCCAAAGTTCATTCTTGCATATCTTCCTCTGATGATTTCATAGACTGCGTACAGAACCAGACCTGCTGCTGCAAGACCAAGCAGTACCTGTCCGTATGGCTGTGAAGCGATTTCTCCCAGTGCGCCATCAAGCCCTTTTGACTGATCCGGATTTGATGTAATGGCGGTCTGTATGAAAAAGAATCCCACCATTGCCAGCACAACGCCCCTGGCAGTCAGACCAATTTTTCCAGATTTACGTGCGAGTTTTTTCTCACTTTCACTCATATCGTTTATGATCAGCTTGCTCATAAACTTCTCCTTATAACCTGTATAAATGTTATATAACCCGTAGATAATGACGCCCGCACCTAATATACCGACAAGCCACTGACCAAAAGGCTGACCAAGCAGCATAGCGGAGATCGTCTGTTCTGAATTTCCTCCACCGCTCCCTGCATTCATCGCAATCTGAAGAGCGGATACAGCTAGCCCGGCATAAATCACACCGCTCACTGCATAGGCAATCCTTGTAGCAATTCCTTTTGCATCATTGCCTTTATGCTGAGGGTCGAATATTGCACGTACAATTTCCCACATTACATAAAAGAAAAGCCCAATCCCGACGATCCAGAGCAGAACTTCTCCAAATGGAAGTGTCGCGACCTGCTGAAGCGCACCTGATGTATCAGTCGTTTCGCCGCCTACTCCAAGTGCAGCAAGCAGTGCAAGTATTCCTACAATGCCATATACCGCACCTTTAGACATATAACCGAAACGTCCCAACCGGCGAACCCATGGTTTCACTTCCTCCGACGTGTCATTTGATTTCATTGTCAGCTGACTCATGATTTTCCTCTCCTTTTATTCCTCAATATTTTGTCCCTGAAGCTGACCAACACCGTTTTTCTTAATAATCGTGTCTGACATTCTTAAATGGGAAGCTGCTTCATACAGCATCTGAGAACAATTCGATTTGTCTGCTGGTTCTTCAGTATCAAGGCTGTAGCATTCTCCATTTTCTCTCTCGCTTGTCAGATCAGCTTTATAATAATAGTCATCATAGATAAATGAACCATCCCTGAATACAGTCAATCTCGGGTCTTCACTTAACAGGGAATTACCCATCATATACCCTTTATCCAGTCCGAGTAATGACAAAATCGTTGGCGCGATATCCATTTGTCCCCCGGTCTGTTCCATCACGCTGCCATCCTGCATGCCGGGCAGCTTCATAAATAACGGCACCTTCCTCCCGAGATTCAGGTAATCAACCGCTGATTCCGCCTGAGCCATCTCGGCCATGTCTCTTTCAGGCTCCTGAAGCCCGCTGTCATGGTCACCGTAAGCAACCACCAGTGCGTCTTCCCATATTCCTTCATCTTTTAGCTTTTCAACCATTGAACCAAATGCCCGGTCTACAAAATGAATATTGTGATAGTAATTCTGAATAATTTCTTCTTCAAGACTGTCCAGATTCAATTCTTTTTTATCATCTGGAAAGTCATATGGTGTGTGGCTCGTTAACGCCACCATAAAAGCGTAAAATGGATCATTCATCTCAACCATCCGGTCAACTGATGATAAAAAGAAATCTTCATCATTTAACGTCAGACCGATGATATCCCCTTCTGGAAAATCCGCGATGCTGTAAAAATGATCAAATCCAAAGTTTTCATATACTTCATCACGGTTCCAGAATGTTTTTTCAAACGCATGAAAGGCTGCCGTTTCATAGCCTGCTGACTCCATTTTTTCAGGGAGTGAATCATATGAATGATCAGGATATCTTGTATAAACCGACCCTGCCTTTAATGGATAAAATGAAGTGTTCAGAATAAATTCAGCATCCGAGGTTCTCCCCTGATGTGTCTGATGATAAAAGTTAGGAAAATACATGACTTCATTTTTAAAGTCATTTAAAAATGGAGTAATCTCCTGACCATCGATTTCCTGATCCAGCACAGAGTTTTGAAAGGATTCCAGCTGAATCACGATCACATTGGGCTTTCCGTCTAAAGCTTCATCAGCTGACCCTGCACGATTACTGTCAAAAAAGCGCTGCATCTCACTTAACTGAGAAGCAGTCAGCGTTTTCTCTTCAATGAACTGATCATCCAGCTCTCTTCCTATATCAAGTATATGGTGACCGATCATTCCGAGCTTGAAGTAATTACGCATATTAGATAATGAATCCTGCACAAGCCATTCATCCCGATCTGCTGCACTGATGACGAGCGGAGTAAAAAACAGAACGATACCAGTTACAGCAGCGATTAATGCAGCTTTGGAGCGCCTCTTCGCCGGATAATCAGCAAAGCTTCTTTTCCGGTCCTTTAACCGCAGCGCAGCCCAGATGAATGAATCTGCAAACAGCAGAAAATCTGCCGGGTAAATTAAATCCTCAAGGCCACCTCCAACTGCACCCATCTGCGGGATCTGAATAATCAGCGCAACAGACAGTAAATCTGTAAAATAACGGTAATACCATATATTAGACGCGATTAATATCGTAAGCAATATACTCAGATAAAATAAAACCCAGCGTCTGATGCGTGGTGAAATCCATAGAGACCAAAAAGAAATCAGTATAATGGCACCAAGACTAACAAAAAATAAATGAATACCGAAATAAGTACCTGTCGCAGGTCCTACGATGATCATTTTAATAAGTAAAATAAGTATAAAAATCAGATAGTCTCCATACATCAGCCATGCTTTTTTCAATTGACGACCTCCCTTCCGTGTTATCCTTTACCCTATGTAAAGTAGATGTAATCTGCATGAAATATGGAATTTCACATAGAAAAAGAGACAGGAAAAAATATTCCCGCCTCTTATTCGCTTATGCTAATTTAAACTGCTTTAACAGATCATTCAGCTGAACCGCTTCATCCTTAAGTGAACGTGCGCTCCGGTTCACTTCTTCCATGGAAGCACTTGATTGCTGTGATGTGGCTGACACTTCCTCAATGCCGGCAGCTGATTCTTCTGATACAGATGCAATGCTCTCAATGGATGAATTCATCACCTGTGTTGATTGGATGACTTCATTAATTGAGCCTGTTACACTTCCCACCTGATCAGACACACGGTCAATGGTTGTTTTCAATTCACCAAACAGTGCGCCGGTATGAGAGATTTTCGTTGTACCGTCTTCTACCATTTCATAGCCATCTTCTAAAAACGTGACAACTTTTTTCGCTTCCTTCTGAATGCCGCCGATAATATTCGTAATATCTGCAATTGAGGTTGTCACACCTTCAGCAAGCTTTCTGACTTCATCAGCTACAACGGCAAACCCTTTACCATGCTCACCTGCGCGCGCCGCTTCAATTGCTGCATTCAGTGCCAGCAGATTGGTCTGATCTGCAATCTGCTGAATGACTTCAGTCAGCTTGGCAATATCCGTTGTCTGCTGATCAAGTCCCTTCACCATTTCGAGTGACCCTTTTACTTTCTCATCAATGGCTGCCATTGTCTCTACTGATTCCGTCATCGCTTTACTGCCTTCATTTGTAAAAGACATCATCGAGTCAGAGTTCGCCTTGACCTGATTCTGATTTTCTTCAACCTGACTCATCACTGCAGAAAAGTCATTCATTTTTTCAGACAGATCTGAAGAGGAGTGCGCCTGCTCTTCAGCACCACTTGAAAGCTCCTGCATAGTAGAAGCAATCTGGTGGCTGCCTTCCTGCACCTCGTCTGCGTACTGGCTAAGGACTTCACTCTGGGAATGAACAGTGTCTGAAACAGCTGACACCTGGGTGAGCAGCTGTTTTAAATTCCCCTTCATTGTGTTGAATGAAGTGCTCAGCTGACCAATTTCATCTTTACTCTGATAATCCATATCTTCAACTGTCAGGTTGCCGTTTGCAATTTCATCCGCAAGGCCTACCACCCGATTCATCTTGCTTCTGATGCTACGGCTGATGAGGAACAAGGTGATGCAACTGATCAAAATAGACAAAACAACTGCTATGATCATCACAGTTATACTGGTGGCAATAGAACTTCTGGCCTCCGCCGTCGCAGCCGCACTGTCTTCCATCACTAAACCGGTTAATTCCTCCAGCAGACCCGCTGTCGTCCCTCTTAATTCCTGTGCAGCTACCCTTGAAGCAATTAATGCATCACTTCGATCGTCCGAATAATTCGGTATAATTTCATTCGTAAAAATCAAATCCATCGCTTCTTTATTTGCAATAATATTTTCAAAGATACTGATCTGACCTGGATCAGTAAGACCTTCCTGCAAACTAGTGGCGTATGTATCAAAGAGTTCACTTTCCTCTTCGTATTCCGTTATATACCTTTGGTCCCCCAGACTTACATAATCTGCTACACGTACATCCATCGCCCTAAATACTCCGCCTAAATAAATTGAGGTGACAGACCTTTCACTCCGGCGATCCACCTCTGCAGCGTTTTCTTCAATCTGTTTTAACTGAACAAATAGAATCACAGCGGTGATGACAAAAAATAATATCGTCATGAATACAGTGATCGCATACTTACTCCCAATCGATAAGTCCCGGAACCATTTCATCAGCATACCTCTTTTCAATCAAGTATTAATCTATCATTCTTTATAACTATAAAGAATGATAGATTAATACTTAACTACCACTGAAAGAAAATTATAAACCTTTTTTCTTAATAAAATTAGTTCTTTAGACTTACTAAATAATTTAAGTGATGATTTCTGATTCTAATATTTTTATTTAAACTCCTACTTACATCATAAAAATGACCAGCCTTTTATCGACTGGTCAATGTAAGCATATATGATTCTTTTTTAAGGATGCGCCCTGGTCTGTGGTGGTTTCTTTCTCTGAAACCAGTGGTCAACAGCACCACTTCCGCCCAGTACACCTGCAACGATAAGTGCAAATCCGGCAATCTGTCCAAGATAGACCGGCTCACCTAAAAGCAGTGCAGCGCCAGTAATTGAAAACAATAAATTCAAATTAGTAAAAACAGCTGATTCACTCGGTCCAATCAGACGGATTGCATTGTTGTAAATCATATGCCCGATCCCGGTTGCAATAAAAGCTGAACTGAAAAAGATTGCATAATGATAGCCTTCTCCCTGCAGCAGCGTCTGATAACCGCCCGGCTCTGAAAGCAGGCTGATGACACCCAGCATCACAGCTCCAAATACCATCATCCAGCCCGTCAGTACAAATACATCCAGATCCGTTGAAATTTTTTTAATTAAAACAAAGCTGATCGCCTGCGTGACAGCAGCCATTAAGATATACCAGTCTCCGGCGGCTACCTGGATATCGCCACTGCTCCCGGCGGCCATAACAAGAAATACACCTGAAAAGCCAATGATGATCCCGCCAAATTTAAGCAATGTAAGACGCGACTTCAGAAAAATAACCGCTGCAATTGCGGTAAGAATCGGGATTAGTCCGAGAATGAGCCCGGTGTTTACTGCTGTTGTTCCCTTCAGCCCAACTGACAGAAAATAATGATGACCGACAATATTGAATAAGCTGATCAGCAAAATGACGCCAATATTTCTGATCCCCGGCATAATCATCTTTTTCTGCAGTGCAAGGACTGAAAGCACCACCGCTCCGGCCGTCAGAATCCTCATTGATGTCATCGCTACAGGCGAAAATTCATCTACTAATACTTTCAGGGCTACCACATTCAGCCCCCATGCCACCATAATGGACACGAGCCATATATACGCATTGGATTGTGTCACCATTTCACCTGATTTCTATAATTGATTACGTTTTTGTATTAATTTTGGTCTTAACGTTTTAGAAAGTGCCTTTGCTTCAAGTACACGGTCATACTGGCTGGCCCTCGGTGCAGAAGAGAATAACAGCTGGTTTACTTCATGCACTGATACACGCGCAGGATCCCGTTCGACACATGTTAACACATCCCCCGGCTTAACGGTTCCCTCTTTTAGCACCCGGAAATAAAAGCCCGTATATCCTGATTCCCTCATACGGACAATCAATTCCGGCTTATGATATCTGGCTGCGATTTTAAAACATGGCTGTCTCGGCTCAGTCACTTCAATGATTGCCTCACCGAATTCGAACCTGTCACCAATATGGGTGTTTTGCTCATGCAGCCCTTCAGTTGTAATATTTTCACCGAAAAGCGCCGCCCCGTCACGCATCTCCATCCACCCATCCCAAAATGAATAATGGTCATACGGATACAAACAAAGCGCTTTTTCCGTTCCGCCATGGTGTTCAGGCGTCTGCTCATCTTCAGCAAGACCCGTGTAAGATAAAAACATTCCCTTCTCAATCGGCTGCTTTAACAGCGCACTCGGAAACGTTTTTTTACCAAATGTAAGCTCCGTAATTTTAGCAGTATGTATGGCAAGAACTTTAAAAGTTGTCATTGAATCCTCCTGAATTTCAAATTGTTTCTCTTTTATTTAATGGCTTTATTAAAGTCCATTATTGTTTTTGCACAGATGTTGATTGAAGCAGAAGGGGTCGACTCCTGTGGCAGGAAAGGACGTGTGAGGCCTAGGCGAAGCCTGCGGGCTCACCGCCCGGCCACGGAAAGCGTCCTCCTCTCGCTGCAAGCAACAGCCTACTCTAACAGAGCCCACTAAATAAGTACAGTATACCTCACTTTTAGATTGAACTGAAAATGAACAGGGTAGAGAAAGAGTAAATCAAAAAATCAGGAGTGATGGAAATGGATACATACAATCTTATTATTAACGGTGAAGAAACCGGACAGGATCTTGAAACAATTGACGTAATCAACCCGGCTACGACTGAAACCATTGCAACAGTGCCTAAGGGTGGAAAAGAAGAAGCGGTGAAAGCTGTGGATGCAGCCCACAATGCCTTTAAAGACTGGTCAGGACGTAATACGTATGAGCGCAGTGCATTATTAATGAAATGGGCAGATTTAATTGATGAGCACACAGATGAACTTGCACGTCTGATGACCATTGAACAGGGAAAGCCGCTGAAGGAAGCTGCAGGCGAAATATCCTATGCAAATGGCTTTATCAAGTGGTTTGCTGAAGAAGGAAAGCGTGTCTACGGTGAGACGATCCCTTCATCAAAAGGAGACAGACGCCTGTTTGTCCATAAGCAGCCTGTTGGCGTGACAGCTGTGATTACGCCGTGGAATTTCCCTGCAGCCATGATCACCAGAAAAGTGGCACCTGCACTCGCAACCGGCTGTACAGCTGTCATTAAGCCGGCTACTGCAACCCCACTGACTGCACTGCGGCTCGTTCAGTTGGCGAAAGAAGCAGGAATCCCGGACGGCGTACTGAATGTTGTCACAGGCAAATCGTCAGAGATCAGTGAAGCCTGGCTTGAAGATACACGGGTCAGAAAGCTGACATTTACAGGTTCAACAGAAGTCGGCAAGTCCTTGATGAAGGGTGCAGCTGACACCATGAAAAAAATCTCACTGGAGCTCGGCGGTCATGCACCTGCAATCGTGATGGATGATGCAAATCTTGAAAAAGCTGTAGACGGTGTGATTGCAACGAAGTTCAGAAACGCAGGTCAGACTTGCGTTTGTGCAAACCGTATTTATGTACATGAGGATATTGCAGAGGCATTTACAAAACGTTTTACTGAAAAAGTGGAAAACTTACGACTCGGGGACGGTCTTGAGGAAGGCGTTGACCTTGGACCACTCATTAATGAAGATGCAATCGAGAAGGTAAAAGAACATATCGAAGATGCGAAAGAAAAAGGCGCGACAGTAGAAACGGGCGGTGAACTGCGTGATGGTCTGTTTTTCAAGCAGACGGTTCTCTCCGGTGTCACGGACGATATGCTTTGCATGAATGAAGAAACGTTCGGACCGGTTGCACCAATTACTACTTTCAAAACTGAAGAAGAAGCAATCGAACGTGCGAATGATTCAATTTATGGACTTGCGGCTTACGTGTTTACTGAAAACATTTCAAAAGGCATCCGTATCAGTGAACAGCTTGAGTATGGCATTGTCGGACTGAATGATGGTCTGCCTTCTGCTCCTGAAGCACCGTTTGGCGGGTTTAAGCAGAGTGGTCTTGGACGTGAGGGTGGCCATCAGGGGATTGAGGAGTTTCTTGAGACGAAGTTTATTTCGGTCGGGTTGGATGAATAGGATATTTTTAAGGAAGGTGGGGCGATTGAAATTCGCTTCACCTTTTTTTGTTTTTAAATTAAAACTGGCTCACTGCGCGCCAGGCGGAGGCTTTCCGGACGGTGGTTGCCGAGCCTCCTCGGCTTCGCCTGTGGGGTCTCAGCTTCCCACTAATCGTCCCGGAGTCCCCGCCTTCTGCTCCATTCGCCTATTATTCATTAAAAAGTAACCACGAATCTTCTAAGCCCAGTTTAACTTAAAGTTATCAGACACATGGAATCCAATATTCAGACCAATAGTTTTTTTTCAAGTGTTCTTGTCCATTAGATTTATCAATAAACTTTATTAATTCTCTTAATATAATGTGTTGAGCCGCAACAGAACTTACTGCATTTTCTAAATTACCTTTAAAAACATTTGTAATTCTATCATGCTTAATTGCTTGATAATCTTCCCACCAACTTAAATTAGCATATGGTTTTGAAGAATTAATTTCCTCAAAAGGAAAAATTAATATATCATCATCATTTATAGTATTTATACCCGTTGCTAAACCTAACTCATTACTCATATTTTTTTCAATTACTTTAGCATAATCCTCCATCGAGAAATACTTACCTTTACTTTGCACACCATAATTTTTGCAAAGTTGTTTAAGTAACGAATCAATTTCCGAACATGCTAACAGTAATATAGAGGCAAGCTCATCTGAATAAGTATTTTTGTTTTTATCAGAATGTGTAACATATTGGTTGGTTTTCACTAACATTTTTTCAATTGATAAATAATACTGCCAATGCATTTCAAATAATGATCTGTCCAATAATTTATATCTCCTAGTTTTAAAATTACTGTATTTAAATTAATAATTTTTCTTGAAATAAAGTAGTTCCTTTTCGATATGAAATCCCGCACGCTGGTATAGTCTGATGGCGGTTTGGTTGTTTTTGCTAACGCAGAGGCTGATTTCTTTGATCTGCTGCTCTTCAAGCAGCAGCTGCATGACTGACCTGAGGAGTGTATAGCCTGCTCCTTTCCCTCTTGCGGCTTCATTAACAGCCAGGTACTCTACTGAACCTTCGCCGAATTCCGGATCTGATTCGGCATAGATATACCCGATGAACTGACCCTGATCGATCGCTGCCAGTAATGGACGGCTTGGGTTTGCTCTGTTTAAAATTGTTTTAGCATCATAGTAGGTTTCCGGAAAAACCTGATGATGCAGCTGTTCAAAAGCACTGAATTCATGATCTGATAATGCTTTGATTTCCATAGTTTCTGCTGACTTCCCAGGAGTGAATTGACTGGCTTTCAGTATGACTTCTTCTCCTTTTTGATCAGCTCCGAGACTGTTCATCCATTCAATTGCACTGGAATTTTCGTGTCCATAAAAGCCATACAGTGTAGTGCCTTCTGGAATCATATTTAGCAGATTGTTCGCTCTTTCTGACCAGTCTGCGCCGCTACTGTTAATAAACGGCCCCCACATTTCACCGCTTCCATCTTCATAATCAAGGATCAGCAGATCATCATTGAACCAGTAAATATGTTCTTCTGCGATCTCCTCATGGATTGTTTTTGCAATTTCGTCTGCATCAGTTCCGCAGTACCCGACGTATTGCGCTGCATCTTTATTTGCAGCGGCAATTCGGTTTGCCGCTTGTTCAGCTGTCTTCATCATTTATTTCCTCCCAGCACTGGTGACAATACAGATCTTTTTCGTGATAGATCCCGTCCAGGAAGCCATCCGCACAATAAACCGTTTTTCCACATCTGATACATTTTCCGACAACTTCGCGCATGATCTCACCTCTCCCCTTTTATTTCCATTTAGCTGATATAATTCCCTGCAAATTTTGAAAAAAGGACTGCCTTAGTTTGGCAGTCCTTTCATTCAACCGGTTCCAGCAGTCCCATCGTCAGGCACAGATCAAGCGCGAGACGTTTTGTACCTTTAGGGAATTTAATTTCAAGTCCATCTTCTGAAAAACCTTCAATCCGTCCAGTACCGAATACGCGATGCTTCACTTTCCTTCCCACTTCAAGGTCTGAAACTCTTCTTATTGCATTCGGATTTTGAGGCATCCTGCTTTCATCCACCTGCTGCGCTTCAGGCGGATTAATAATTTTATTAACTCTCAGTAAAAACGGTGAGGGGTTTGTTTTACTGCCTGCTCTGTTTCTATATGAAAGCAGCTCAAGCTCCTGTTCGGCGCGCGTCATTCCGACGTAAAACAGCCGCGCTGCCTCTTCCATCGGATCCTTATTTCCCTTGTCCTGCTCCTTCACATCACTTTTAGAAGGAATGACGTCTGCAATCAGATCAAGCATATACACCTTTTTAAATTCCAGACCCTTGGAGCTGTGAAGCGTTGAAAGTGTGACAGCATTTTCGTGTTTATTGAACTTCGACGTTTTCAGTAATGACTCCAGCTGCTTCAGACGATTTGCAAAAGCAACCATTCCTGTTTCCTTTTGCGCAATCTGTTCCAATGTAGAGAGAACATCATGCAGATATTCGATAGAGAATCCAAGGTTTTCACTCATCTTCTCAAGTGCACGATCATAGCCCGCCTGCTCTCTGATCAGTCGGATCACGCGGTACGGCTCGCCGCCTTCCATTCTTTCAAAAGCACGCTTCAGTCCATTAATCTGCTTACGCTGATAATCCTTGAGCGAGGTCAGGGCAAGCAGCCTGTCAAAAACGCTGCCTTCCTCCGGCTGCTTTTTCAGCTCAAACAGCTGCTGGCGCGTCACATAGCCGAGGCACTTCATTGAAATCTTCTCAAATAGATCAGTGCGTGTGTTATTAAATGTAAGACGCATAAAATTCAGGATATCTTCTACAATCCAGTGGCTGAAAAACCGTACATCTGAATCCTTCATATAAAACGGAATCCGGGCACGTTCAAGTTCATTCATGATGAGAATGGAAGAGCTGTTGGTTCTGTATAACACGGCAGCGTCCCTGTAGTCTTCAAGCTTTGAGAGTTCCTGTGCAAGGTAGGCTGCCTGATCCTCATAATCAGGAAATACCTTGATGCTGACAGGCTCTCCCTCATCATTTTCAGTAAACATATTCTTTTCATAACGGTTTTTGTTCCGTTTAATAAATTCATTCGCCGCATTCACAATCTCAGGTGTGGACCGGTAATTCTGCTCCATCATTAAGATATTTGCTTTAGGATATACCTTTTTAAAATCAAGCAGATACTGCGGTTCTGCAGCACGCCAAGTATAGATCGACTGGTCATCATCCGCTACCACACACAGATTCTGGTGAGGCTCAACCAGTTTTTCAACAATGGCATGCTGAACGAGTGAGGTATCCTGGCTCTCGTCTGTCAGCAGGTGATCATAGCGCTGCTGATACTTTTTTAAAAGCTTCCTGTCCGACTCAAACGCTTCAAGTGCCAGGGTGAGCATATCATCATAATCAAGCAGCAGCTTTTCCGGATCTTTTCGTTTTACCGCTTCGTACTCAGCTGCTATCTGCTCTGCATTCGTGACCTCGCATGTAACTATGCTCCATTTTTTTCTCGGCAGAAGCTTGTTTTTAATGAGGCTGATGTAATTTGACATGTCTTCAAGCTGATCATCTGTCATCGCTTCCTTGTTAAAGCGCTGGAATAACGTGCGTAACAGCAGTTTTTTGTTGGCTGTATAATCAGCCGGGTCTTCCACAGGTCCTTCAATCAGCTGCCAGGCTTTATTCTCTTTTCTCAGATAATCACGGACTACTGCAAATGCCAGGCTGTGAATCGTCGAAAAATCCACTTCAGGTAATGCCGGAAACATTCTTTTGTAGCGCTGCTTCATATCATCCGCGGCTGCTTTACTGAATGTAACACCTTTGATACGGACTGGATCCACACCTCGCTCCTCAATCAGATGTCCGATCCGCATCATAATGGTCGTCGTTTTACCAGACCCCGGAGATGCAAGCAGCAGAAGCGGACCGTCCCCATGGAGAACAGCCTGCTTTTGCACCTCATTCAGATTAACGCCAATCTCATTCTTCTTTCTTGTAAAATAATCTGCCATATCCGTTCGTCTCCTGTAATCTATTCTGTGATTATCGTAACACTGATTGGGGTTTTTGAGCAGGGGGGAGATGGTCATATTGTGTTGGGTCGGGGTGATATGGCATTCATTTGGAGGGATTGCTGCAGCTCCGGCTTGGATCACGACAAGTTTCCGGGTGTATCGCTACAACCCCGAGCCCGATTGCTACATCCTCGGCCAAAACAGCGACATCTCCCCCAACCCAGCCACCACACCAAAAAAGAAAAACCGCCTCATCAGCGGTTTTCCTAGACTAAAATTTCCTGTTCAATTTTCTTCATCTCATAAAACATCCCGCGGGCAGCCATCAGTTCATCAAATGATCCTTTTTCAGCAATCCTTCCGCCGTCCATCACGATGATCTGATCCATTTTCTCAAGACCATTCAGCTGGTGACTGATCAGACAGACTGTTGCATCTTCCGTACGTTCTTCAAGGTAGCGCATGATTTCAGCTGAGGTCACGTTGTCAATTGAACTGAGCGGCTCATCCAGCAGCCATAAGCTGCGTTTTCTGAGCAGTGCCCTTGCAATAGCCAGCCGCTGACGCTCTCCGCCTGACAGGTTCTCTCCTTTTTCCAGGACCGGATCATCCAGTGTGAATCTTGAAAGCTTCACTTTCTCAAGCATCCACAGCATTTCTTCATCCGTCAGTCCTTCCCTGGCAATC
The DNA here is from genome assembly GCF_034427455.1 of Jeotgalibacillus haloalkalitolerans. Classification (NCBI taxonomy): domain Bacteria; kingdom Bacillati; phylum Bacillota; class Bacilli; order Caryophanales; family Caryophanaceae; genus Jeotgalibacillus; species Jeotgalibacillus haloalkalitolerans. The sequence continues at coordinate 203,769 of NZ_JAXQNN010000005.1, forward strand.
TGAAGATTATCCCTGATGGTGCCGAAGAAGAAGTGATTTTCCTGCATGACGACATTCGCTTTTTCCCAGATGTCTTCAGACTTGATGTGACGAATGGATTTATCCTGAAGTCTGATTTCTCCCTCGTTTGTTCTGAGTACACCAAGCAGCAGTTGAAAAATGGTTGATTTCCCTGAGCCGCTCGCTCCTACAATCGCCGTTTTTGAACCTGGCTCGATTGTAAATGAAGTATCAGCAATCGCCGGCCTTTCTTCTCCTTCATGTGTATAGGAAACAGACCCGAAGGATATCGCCGGCGCTTCATCAGTCAGCGATTCGAACGGTTCCGCTGCAGTGACAGGCTCAATATCTGTTACTTCGTTTAACCTTGCTGAAGCTTTCCTGCTGTCTTCTAAATGAGGCGGCAGTACAGCCATTGGCGCTGCATTTTCAAATATATTCAGTGACAGCATGACAAGCATCGCAAGAAATACCCCGTCCAGCTGTTCCTGCTGAACAAGAACGACACCCGCTGCCAGCACGGCCCATGAGATCAGGAGTCCTGCTGCCTGATTCACAGACTGGTTGAACATACTCTGACTGCTGCTTTTTTCCTGGTTTGCGATATAAGCGGCGGATGACTGATGAAGTGACACTTCTTTATCATCCAGCTGCTGATAAATTTTCAGATCACGGAATCCATACAAAACTTCAGCTGTGTCAGTAGAAAGTGCGGCACGCGATTCTCTTACCTTCTCTTCAATCTTCTGTCTGCGCATTGCAAAGATCGCGGGAATAATGAGTCCCGTTAACAGCAGGCCTGCTGCGAAAATCAGCGGAAACCAGAATGAATAGAAGGTGGTGAAAATCATGGCACTTAAGAATACAAATACAAGAACAATTGGCGGATAATAGACGCGTAAAAAGAAGTTTTGAAGGCTTTCCACGTCGCCTGTAATTCTCGCCAACAGATCACCGCTTCTGAATTTCTGAAAAATACCCGGCGCCAAAGGCTCAAGCTTTTCAAAAAAGCGGACGCGGATACCGGCCAGAATGTTAAAGGTTGCACGGTGAGAGACCATCCGCTCTCCGTATTTTGACCCTGCCTTCACCAGACCGAACACTTTTATAAAAGCAATCAGCAGAGTGAGTGTATAGACTGGCGGAAGAAGCGCAGCTTTGGAAATTAAATATCCGCTTGCTGCAAACAGACCTGCAGCCGTCACCCCGCCAATATAACCGAATAGAACAGAGTACCAGACGTTTTTCTTTTCAGCTGCGATTTGTCTTAACACAATTTCGAGTTCACGCATGTGCGCCACCCCCCTGGACCATTTCCTGATAGGCAGGCTCAATTAATAAGTCGTGATGTTTCCCATTCGCTTTCAGATTTCCGTCTTCAAGCATCAGGATCTGATCAGCATTTCTGATTGTATAAAGTCTGTGTGCAACTGTAATGACTGTTGCGTTCTTTGACAGTTCCTCCATTGAAGCGGTCAGAATCTGTTCCGTTTTCAGATCAAGACCTGTCGTCGGCTCATCAAAGAGAATCACCGAAGGCTTTTTCAGAAAAGCTCTTGCAAGCGCAAGTCGCTGCTTCTCCCCTCCTGAAAGTCCTCTTCCACCTTCTCCGACAGGTGTATCAAGTCCTTTTTGAAGCGCTTCTATCAGCGGTGTTAACCCTGCTTTTTCAGCTGCAGACTCAATCTCGCCACGCGTTGCTTCCTTTTTACTTCCGATCGCAATATTATCTGCAAGCGTACCCGAGAAAATAAACGGCTGCTGAGAGATATAGCTGAGCTGATCAAACCAGCTCTCTTCCTCATAATGCGAGAGCTCCTTGTCATTCACTCTGATCGCCCCTGATGACGGCGCAACCAGGCCGCTCAGCAGATTCAGCGCAGTGGATTTCCCTGATCCACTTTTACCGATTAATGCTACATTTTCGTATGGTTTAATATCAGCCTGTAATGGTCCGAGGCTGAACCCTTCTTTTCCATATTGAAAAACAGTCTGATCAAACTGAATGTGCGGCGGTGTGCCGGGCGTCAGTTTTTCACTACCCCAATTCACACGGTCTTCCTGCTTTGAGAGCTCTTCATCAATTAATTTAGCAGCGCCGATACTGCCGCGCCCTGTATGAAAAGCATTTCCAAGCTCCCTGATCGCCACGTAAAATTCAGGCGCTAAGACAAGCATGAAAAATGCCGTGAAAAATGTGACACTCTCAAAATAAATTAGTCTCAGTCCGAGTTCAAGCGCAACCAGTCCCACACCAAGCATTGAAATGTATTCAAGTGCCAGCGAAGAGATAAATGCAATTTTCAGTACTTCAAGTGTTGCATCCCTGAACTTCAGGCTGCTGTCTTCAATCGTATCCCGCTGTTTCTTTGCCTGACCGAAAAGCTTAAGCGTAGTCAGTCCCTGCAGTGTATCAAGAAATGTTCCTGAAAACGCAGAAAGCTGTTCAAGCTGTTCTTCAGATTTCTTTTGCGTTTTAATCCCGATGATGATAAAAAACAGCGGGATAAACGGCGCTGAAACAAGTAATACCGTTCCCGTAATCCAGTCCTGCCAAAAGGCTGTTACGATAATCATTAAAGGAATGAAAGCAGTTAAAGTGAGCTGGGGAATATACTTACTGAAATAACTGTCCACCTCATCCACTGCATCCATCAGCACGCTGACTTTGCGTCCGGACTGCCCCTGAAGTGAAGCCTGTACCGGATTCCCTGCGTATTTTTCAAGCAGCTTCTCACGGATTGTCTGCTTCACCTTTGCTGCCAGCCATGCGCCGGTCCGTCCACTTGCGTACGTCAGCATTGCACGGGCAATCAATGCCAGTGCCAGCCATCCGAATAGAGGTACTACATCCGAAAGGGATGCTCCTTTTAAAAACACTTCATCCACAATTTTGACGATAAAATACGCCTGCGCAATGATACTTACGCCGGTCAAAAAAGCGATCATGACCATGAGCAATTGTGTGCCTTTATATTGCTTCGCATATTGCGAAAGTTGATTCATAGATCAAATCTCTCCGATCATTGATTATTGACGATATTGTGAATAAATTCACATATTGTGTTAATCTTATTATAAATGATTATACGTGATTTTTCACGGTATAGGATTTTTTGAGCATATTTGTATGTAGGAATTAATAAATCAATTCGAACCGGTTCACTGCGCTTCAGGCGGACGCTTTCCCCGGGGACGGCGCTAAGCCTCCTCGTCGCTGCGCGCCTGCGGAGTCTCAGCTGTCCGTCACATCCCGGTGGAGTCGCCGCCTTACGCTTCGCTCACCTCAGCAATAAACTATTACAAAAATTGAGCTTTTAAAAAGCACATAACACTGTCGTTATTTAAACCAGCCCTTCTCCCTAAACCTCGAGATGGCTTCGATGCGGTTTGAGACTTCGAGTTTGTCGAGTATGACTGAGATATAGTTGCGGACTGTTCCGTTTGTGATAAATAGTGTACCCGCAATTTCTTTTGTTGTTTTGCCTTCAGCAATCAGTTCCATGACTTCTCGTTCACGTTCTGTCAGCGGGTTTGCTTCTGTCAGTGCCATATCGACGAGCTCCGGTGCATAGATTCTGCGTCCTTCCATGATTGTACGGATTGAGCGGGCAAGCTCTTCGCTCGGGCTGTCCTTTAATAAATAGCCGCTGACACCTGCGTTTCTGGCTCTTTCAAAATATCCGGGTCTTGCGAAGGTAGTCAGGATAATCATTTTACACGGCTCATCCTTTAATTCCTCGGCTGCATCAAGTCCTGTTTTGAGCGGCATTTCGATATCCATAATACAAATATCGGGCTTGAGTGATTTTACGATTTCTACCGCTTCCTCACCGTTTTTTGCCTTCCCGATCACTTCCATGTCATCTTCAAGATCAAGCAGGGAACCAAGCGCTCCGAGCAGCATGGTCTGATCTTCAGCTAATACAATTCTGATCATTGCGCTTCCTCCTTAGACACCTGCTTAAGCACGGTTGGAACACAAATCGTGATACTTGTGCCAAGACCGCTTTCTACATCCAGTGTGCCATTTACAAACTCCAGACGTTCTCTCATCCCTCTTAATCCATTCCCTTCAATTGAACGGTCCATCGAAAACCCTTTGCCGTTATCTTCAACAGTTACTTTTAATTCTTTCGGAAGCTGTTCAATCGTAACTTTACAATGCGTGGCACTGCTGTGTTTTACTACATTGGTAACAGCTTCTTTAAGACACATGCTGATTACGTTTTCCACTAAAAGGGGGACATTTTCAAGGATTGGATTGCCTTTAACTTCAGGTTTGATCTGTGCAACGTGAAGCAGCTCACGAATATGTGTAATCTCTTCATCAAGCTTGGTCCCTCTCATATCTGATACGAGCTCTCTTACTTCTTTTAGTGCCGTGCGGGCTGTCTGGTTAATATCTATCAGTTCACTTTTAGCACCATCAGGGTTTGCCGTGATCAGCTTTGCCGCCAGATCACTTTTCAATCCGATCAGTGATAGCTTTTGACCAAGTGTATCATGCAGGTCTCTTGCAATCCGCTGCCGCTCTTCCATCACCATCAGGTCTGAAATCCGCTTCTGTGCGTATTCAAGCTGACCTTCAAGCTTCTCCCTCTTGATTCTGTTGTATGAATTGAGCGGAAGTAAAATCACACCGATGATCGAGACGAGCACGAATGGGAACTGCGTGAAAAACAGCTGGTCCTGAGTAAAGAATGCGATGTTGACTGTGATAATTGTAGAGCCTACCAGAATGCCGTACAGTGTGAAGAACCCCACTTTATGCTGGACGCTTGCGATCATAAACGAAAGGAAAATCGCAAAATAAACAAATCCGAATAAGATCGTCATCGCGATACTGATCGCAATGGCAATTCCCACCCAGACATAATTCACCCAGCCTTTTGTCAGATAGGTCAGCCGGTAAGCCGCAAAAAACACCAGAATCATCGCCACACCTGTTGAAATTTCCACCCATCCGGATGACCTGAAAATAAAGTAAAAAGGCAGCATACAAAAGATAATCCAAATATATATATTTAACCCCGTATTTTTCGGAAAAATGTTATACCATTTATGCACAAGCATTCCGCCTTTCTCTCGTTTTAGTATAGCACGGATAAAAGATTGTTCAGAAGCATCGACTTTATGAAAAAACGCCTGAAAGGTATTCAACCCTTCAGGCGCTTTCCATTTATGATCTCGTCTGCATCCGACGAAGTTCAATTGACATTTTTTCTTTCTTAATCTGTCTTTTCACTTCATTGAAGCTGACAAATGTTTTACGTGATTCATCGTAAAGACGGAATTTTATTGACTCAAGACTTGAACGCATCGTAATCGTCGTCGCCTTATGAAGCGGCGGTGTTGATTCATGCGCTTTTTCAAGATGATAGTTCGGCACTCTCGGACTTAAATGGTGTACATGATGATAACCGATATTACCAGTCACCCACTGGAGCACTCTTGGCAGCTTGTAAAACGAGCTTCCATCTACCGCAGCCTTCACATAATCCCACTCAGACTCATCCTCAAAATAGGAATCCTCAAACTGATGCTGAACATAAAACAACCAGATCCCAAGGAAGCCTGAGATAAACATGATCGGCCCATGAACCAGCAGGAACGCTTCCCAACCAAGCCATAAAATCATGCCAGTATATAAAACAACAATTGAAGCATTTGTAATATAAGTGTTTTTACGCTCTTTTTTACGCGCATCTTTCCTGTTCATACGGTTTGTCACCAAGAACAGATAAAGCGGTCCAAGACCAAACATGACAAGAGGATTACGGTACATTCTGTAAGACAGACGCTCTTTCCACGAAGCCTTTTTGTACTCTTCCACTGTCATAATCCAGATATCGCCTGTTCCGCGCTTATCAAGATTACCACTTGTTGCATGGTGAATCGAATGCTCACGCTTCCACTTTTCATATGGAAACATCGTCACGATTCCTGTTAATGTTCCAACAAGGTTATTCAGTTTTTTATTTTTGAAAAATGAGCCGTGGCAGCAATCATGGAAAATAATAAAGATTCGTACGACAAACCCTGCCGCAACGATGCCAAGACCTAAAGTTAATAAGTAAGAAATCTCAAGACTCTGGTACGCCAAAAACCATAAAATAAAAAATGGCGGTATGGTATTGATCATTTGTCTGATACTTGCCTTCATATCTGCTTTTTCATAAGGAGAGACACTTTTGCGCAGCTCTGCTGTTTTTTGTTTACTCATGTTTTCCTCCTTCTGTAACTCTTATGACCTCATCATAAAGCTTTCCCCGAAATAAAATAAGTCATGAGTGTAAGGAATAAGATATGACAAGTGTCATATTCGAAAAGCGGAAGCAGGCGTTCAGGTCCGACAAGCATAAGACGCGGGGCGGAAAATGGGCGGTCTTCCCATTTACCGATGCGTGGCTTATGACCCGAAGAGCTAGCGCCTGGAGTGATATGTTAACAGAATGGCGGAATTGCTTCACGCCCGGCCCAAATTGCTACAGCTTCCCGGGTGTATCGCTACAGACTCCTACCTCAATTGCTACACCACTGCACAAAACAGCGCTACACGCTTCTTCAAACTTGTATGAACTTCTAAAAAACACGCTTGAAATCACCTTACTTGCACATACTACCTCCGAGGTGAAAAAGATGAAAACTTTCTTAGCTGCAACGATCAGCTTTCTGCTATTTTATTCAACTGCAGCTGCTGATGACCGGCAGACACTTTTAAACGAGCGCTTAACTTATTATGCTGCCTACCACCATCAGGGTGTGCCGTGGTATTATCTTGCTGCGATTGATCAGTTCGAACGGAATATTCAGCCGCTCCGGCAGGATATAGAGAAAAAAGATGGTCCGCTTGCATTGACGATTCCTGATGATCGCTGGTTTGGTCCGCTTCATCCGGATCAGTCCAACCTGTCACCCTATTTCATTGAATTTTTTGGTGGAATCGGACAGGATGTAAATGGAGACGGGAAAGCTGATCCGAATGACCCTGAAGACATTTTCGGATCAATGGCGGATTATATTAACAGTTACGCTTCTTTTAATGAGGCATTAAATGCTTATTATGAACGGAAAGAGTCTGTCAGTCAGATTCTCACGATTGCGGAATTATATCAGCAGTTCAACACGCTGGACCTTTATACACACGTGTTCCCTTTACACAAAAATTATTTATACAGCTACAGAAGTACCTGGGGCGGAAAGCGGGGCTGGGGCGGCCGGCGGATGCATGAGGGAACCGATCTATTTGCGGGATACGGGACGCCTGTTCTCGCAACAACGTTTGGAAAAATAGAAGCGCTCGGCTGGAATGACTACGGCGGATGGCGTGTCGGCCTCAGGGATATCCATAACGTTTATCACTACTACGCTCATCTCTCCAGTTTTAAAGAGGGATTAAAGCAAGGTGATATTGTAAAAGCCGGCGATCTGCTCGGTTATGTAGGGAGCTCCGGATACGGTAAAGAAGGCACAAGCGGAAAATTTCCTCCTCACCTTCATTACGGTATGTATATTGATAACGGCAAAAACCAATGGGCGTATGATCCATATCCTTCGCTTAGAAAATGGGAATCAAGCTGACCTGCACATTTACTGAGCAGGTTTCTTTTAGTTACCCGAAAGAACGCTTATAATGAATTGCGTGACATGACATTTCCGATACATGAAGGAGGATCATAAAAATGACAAAGAAATTTTTAGAATCATTCACATTTAAAAATGGAGTTTCACTAAAAAATAGAGTGCTGATGGCACCAATGACGAACTTTTCTTCAAAAGATAACGGTGAAGTAACAGATGAGGAGCTGGCATACTACCGCGTACGTTCAGGCGGAGTAGGTGCAGTGTTAACTGCAGTTGCCAACGTAACTGATGACGGCAAAGGGTTCCACGGGGAAATCGGGGCGCATCGCGATGATCTTGTACCGAGTCTGAAAAAACTTGCTGACACGATAAAAGGTGAGGGTGCAAAAGCGATTTTACAAATCTTCCACGCAGGCAGAATGGCGCCTCCTGAACTGCTTCCTGACAATCAGACAGTAAGCGCCAGTGCAGTTGCTCCTGAACGTGAAGGTGCCATGACACCGCGCGAGCTGACAAATGATGAAATAGAAAACATCATTAAAGCATTCGGTGACGCAACCCGCCGTGCAATTGAAGCAGGATTTGACGGGGTGGAAATCCACGGTGCAAATACGTACCTGATTCAGCAGTTCTTCTCACCTCATTCAAACAGACGTGAGGATAAATGGGGCGGATCAGTTGAAAAACGTATGACATTCCCGCTTGCAGTCATTGATGAAGTAAATAAAACAGTGAAAGAATTCGGCGATGAATCATTTATCGTTGGCTACAGACTTTCACCTGAAGAACGTGAAGAGCCTGGTATCACAATGGAGGACACGCTGACATTTACAGATCGTCTTGCACACGAAGACCTTCATTATCTGCATGTATCTGTTATGGACTTCCACCAGGGATCAATGCGCGATGAGTCTGATACAACATCACGTGTTCAGCTGATCCAGGACCGTGTTGGCGACAGACTGCCGATTATTGGCGTCGGTTCACTCCACACGCCTGATGATGTTGAAAAAGCAATGGAAGGCGGCGTACCACTGATGGCACTTGGCCGCGAAATCATTGTGGAGCCTGAGTGGATTCAGAAGGTTGAAGCAGGCCGCGAAAGTGAGATCAGAACGTCACTTTCAGTTGACGACCGTGAAGCACTGACTGTACCGGAACCGTTATGGCAGGCTATTGTCAATACAAAAGGCTGGTTCCCGGTAAAAGAACATCAAAACGCATAAGATAAATGGATGAGCCCGGGCTTTGCCTGGGCTTTTTATATACATTGAAAAACCGGACCTCCAAAAAGGAAGCCCGGTTCAATGACTAGCTGATTATCGAAGGCTCAGGAATGAACCGTTGTGCTTGTTTTCTTTATCCACAAGCATCAGGTTTAACCCAAGGCCAAGATCAAGATTTGATGCAAATGCATTGTCATCGTCTTCAGATGAAAGTCCTGATGCTACACCAAGATCAGTTGCAACGCCAAACTCATCTTCAGAAAGACCAAGATCAAGTGCATTAGTTACATCTGCAAATAGTGAAGAACGATCTTCTTCATCTTCGCTTGAAAGATTTAGACCAAGGTTTGTGTCATTTGAAAGAGAAGACATGAAATCTTCATCCTCTTCACTTACGAAAGAACCTGAAAAATCATTAACCAGGATACCGTTTAGTCCAGTTTTTGAATCTTCATCTTCAAATCCTGCACCAATTGTTCCACCAGTTACAGCATCTAATGAACCTGATGTCATGTCATCATTTGACTCAAACGCACCATCAAGGCTGTTGAAAAGTTCTCCGCCAAGGAAAGAGCTGTTTTCTTCATTTTCAGCTTTCACACCAAAACCTGCAGTTGTATCGTTAGAAACATCCGCTTTTACTTCATCTTCATTCACAACGAAATCTGAATTCAGATCATTTGAAGCATCTGCCATCACTTCTGCACTCTCTTCTTCACCCTCAGCTTTTAGACCAAGTGATGCGTCTGTCTGTGCATCTGCGTTTGCAGCAACCTCATCTTCGTTTACTGTTAGATCTGTGTTCACATCATTTGATGCATCTGCCATTACTTCTGCACTCTCTTCTTCTCCTTCAGCTTTCACACCTACTGAAGCGTCTGTTTGTGCATCTGCATTTGCTGCTACTTCATCTTCGTTTACTGTTACGTCTGTGTTCACGTCATTTGAAGCATCTGCCATTACTTCTGCACTTTCTTCTTCTCCTTCAGCTGTTACACCTACTGAAGCGTCTGTCTGTGCATCTGCATTTGCTGCTAC